>JAZSJY010000085.1:0-4542 GCA_045534565.1 Christensenellaceae bacterium
TAGTAAAATTACCCTTACCACTCCGTTAGTTTCCGCGCCGTACGTTGAAATAACTTTGCAAGTGTTGAAGGGGTTCGGCGTGCAGATAGAAAGCGTTGACGACGGGTTTATAATTAAAGGAAACCAACTTTATAACGGTGATTTAGTTCCCGAAGGCGACTGGTCCAACGCAGCGTTTTTATTGTCGCTTGGCGCAATTAACGGTGATATTACCGTAACGGGACTTGATTTAGATAGCGTGCAAGGGGATAAATATATAGTTGATATATTGCGCCTTGCAAACGCAAACGTTTATTTATCGGGGAATAGCGTAAGAGTAGTTAAAAGCGATTTGACGGCGTTTACGTTTGACGCTGAAGATTGCCCTGATTTAGTGCCCATAGCAAGCGTTCTGGGCGCTTATGCAAAAGGTAAAACTGTCATTAAAAACATAGAACGTTTAAGACTTAAAGAGAGTGATAGGGTGCAAAGCACTATGGCTATGCTTTCTTCTTTCGGCATTAGGTCTGAAACGGATGGAAAGGACTTAATCGTGTACGGTGGAACGGCGTGTGCAGGGGGAGTAGACGGGTTTAACGACCATAGAATAGTTATGTCTGCAAGCGTAATGGCTAGCGCGATAGAACAAACTACGAAAATAATCGGCGCGCAAGCAGTAAATAAATCGTACCCGACTTTCTTTGAACATTTTAATTTACTTGGGGGTAACGCCTGTGAAGAAAAACGATAACGCGCAATCGGTATTTATCGGCAAGAAAATTAAAGTTAAAATATTCGGCGCGTCGCACGCAGAAAAGATAGGCGTGCAAGTAAAAGGTTTTAAGGGCGAAAAGGTTGATATGGAAGAATTACAAATCTTTTTGGATAGAAGAAAACCTAAAAAAACCGCCTATTCAACCAAGAGAAACGAACCTGATAAAGTGGTTATAGAAAAGGGGCTTAAAGGCGATAGATTAAAGGCAAATTTCGTAGCCGTAATATTAAACACCGACCAAAAAAGTAAAGATTATTCAAATATAATAAAAACGCCAAGACCGTCGCACGCAGACTTCGTTGCGTTCAGTAAATACGGCAACGCTTACGATTACCGTGGCGGTGGCAAATTTTCAGGGCGATTAACTGCGCCCATGTGCATTGCAGGTGGTATTTGCAAGCAAATTCTTGATAAAAAGGGCATTAAAATCAACGCTTATCTTTCTTCAATAGGGCAAGTAAAGGGCAAAAGCTACGGCGATATTGACCAAGAGAAGTTTGATTTTGATAAGGTTGATAAATCTTTCCCCTTGCTTGACGATAGCGTAAAAGAACAAATGCAAGAAACCATTGAAAATGCAAGTAAAAACGGCGATTCGGTCGGTGGCGTTATAGATTGCGTCATAACGGGCGTACCACTCGGCACGGGCGAATATATGTTTGATAGTATAGAGAGCGTTATTTCTCACCTTGCTTTCGGCGTGCCAGCAGTAAAGGGGATTGAGTTCGGACGTGGTTTTGAAATTTCAACACTTAACGGAAGCGTGGCAAACGACCCCTTTTACTACGACGACGGTGTGGTAAAAACCAAAACGAATAACAACGGTGGAATAAACGGTGGCATTGCAAACGGAATGCCCATAACGTTTAGGGTGGCAATTAAGCCAACCCCGTCTATACTAAAGGAACAAGACACCGTTGATTTAGAAAAAAGAGAAAATGCAAAGATAACCGTACACGGCAGGCACGATTCGTGCATAGCCGTAAGGGCAGTTGCAGTTATAGAAGCAATATCGGCAATAGCAATTTACGATTTGCTTGATTAAAGGAGAGTAGTTATGGATTTAAACGAAATAAGACAAGGCATAGACAAGATAGACGATCAAATTTCTGCGTTGTATCTTGAAAGAATGAATTTAGTTAAACAAGTTTCTGATGCTAAAAAGCAAAGTGGAAAAGCAGTTTTTGACCCTGAAAGAGAAAAGAAAATTCTTCTGCGCTTAACCGACGGCGATAATATGACCGACGAAATGAGAGTGTATATAAAGAGAGTTTTTGAAACTATTTTTGAAACGAGCAAAGCATTTCAAACGGCAAACGCAAACTACACTTCTGCAATCGGCACGCAAATAGACAAGGCTATTAGCGAAATGAAACAAAACTTCCCCGTAAAAGCAACGGTTGCTTGTCAAGGCGTTGCAGGGGCGTATTCGGGAATCGCTGCAGAAAGGCTATTAGAACTTGCAGACGTAACGTATTTTAAGAATTTTGACGGCGTGTTCAACGCAGTTGAAAAGGGCTTTTGTAAATACGGCGTTTTGCCTATTGAAAACAGTACGGCAGGCTCGGTTAACCAGGTTTACGACCTTATGAAAGAACACAAATTCTATATCGTAAGAAGTATTCGTATTCCCGTAAGCCACAATTTAGTGGCTAACGCTAACGCAGATATTAAAGACGTAAAGGAAATTTATTCACACGAACAAGCGCTTACGCAATGCAAAAAATATCTTGCAAAATTCCCACTAGCAAAGGTAACGGCTACGGCTAACACTGCTCTTTCTGCAAAACAGGTTGCCGAAAGTGGAAGAACTGACGTTGCCGCTATTTGTTCAAGGGAATGCGCCGACCTTTACGGATTAAAGATTTTAGATAACAACGTTCAAGATAGCAACGATAACTACACTCGTTTTATACTTATTGCAAAGCAAATGGAACTTTACGAAGACGCTAATAAAATAAGCGTTATGACCACTTTGCCACAAAACGCCCCCGGTAGTTTGAATAAACTTTTAAGCAAGTTTGCAAACCTTGGCGTTAACTTAACCAAACTTGAATCACGCCCCATAGTAGGTTCAAGCTTTGAATTTATTTTCTATTTTGACTTTGAGTGCGATATTAAAAAGCGTGAAGTAAAAAATCTTCTTGCCGAGTTAGACCTTTCTACCGAACAGTTCACCTTTCTTGGCGCGTATAAGGAAAAAATTTAGTATGCAAAAAAAGTTTGCCCTTATAGGTAAAACGTTAAAGCACAGTTATTCACCTAAAATACACGCTCTTTTAGGCGACTATTCTTACGACTTGGTTGAAGTTAGTGAAGACGCACTTAAAGACTTCGTGTTAAATTCAAATTATGACGGCTATAACGTAACTATACCTTACAAAAAAGCAATAATGCCCTATTTAGATTACGTTGATCAAAGGGCAAAAGATATAGGCGCAGTAAACACGGTAGTCGTAAAGGACGGCAAAAGATACGGCTATAATACCGACTTTGACGGCATGGCGTATATGATTAAGCGCGCAGGCATAGTAGTTGAAGGTAAAACGGCTGTAATTTTGGGTAGTGGTGGAACAAGCAATACTGCAAAAGTCGTGTTGAAGTTTTTAGGCGCAAAAGAAATTTTTATCGTTTCGCGTAGTGGTGAAATTAACTATCAAAATTGTTATGATATTCCTGCGCAAATTATAGTAAACACCACGCCCGTGGGTATGTACCCCGATAATTATAGTTGCCCCGTTGATTTGCAAAAGTTTAATTTGCTTGAAGGGGTGGTGGACGTGGTGTATAACCCAAGCAAAACTACGCTTACTTTTAACGCAGAAAAACTTGGCGTTTTAAATACAAACGGGCTTTCTATGTTGGTTGCCCAAGCAAAATACGCAAGCGAAAAATTCCTTTCTAACGAAATTAACGATAGCGTTATTGAAAAGGTCGTTAAAGAACTATCAAAAGACACCTTAAATATAGTGTTGGTGGGTATGCCGAGTTGTGGGAAAAGCACGGTTGGTGGATTGCTTGCCAAAGCGTTAAACAAAGAATTTATTGATACCGACGCCGTTATTGAATCAAGACACGGCAGTATACCCACTATTTTTGCAGAGCACGGCGAAAAATATTTCCGTCAGTTAGAAAGCGCAGTTATAAAAGAAGTTTGTGTTTTAAGTGGCAAAATAATTGCGACGGGTGGCGGAGCAGTAAAGGATAAGGAAAATTATTTTCCGTTAAAGCAAAACGCAAAAATATTCTATATAGAAAGGGCTGTTGATAAGTTGGTTTGCGATGGTAGGCCACTTTCTAAAGATATGGATACCATAAAAAAATTATATGAAGAAAGAAAAGACCTTTACGAATTTTTTGCAGACGTAAAGGTTGATAATAATAGCGACGCTGAAAAAGCAGTAGAAGGAGTTATAAACTCGTTATGAAAATTTTAGTTATAAACGGACCTAACCTAAACATGCTTGGCATTAGGGAAAAGGGGATATACGGCGATAAAGATTATAAATCGCTAATCAAGTTTATAAAAAACGGCGCAAAAGAGCGTTCGTTAAAGGTTGATTTTTATCAATCTAATAGTGAAGGCGCACTCGTTACGCGCATTCAAAGGGCGTATAATAAATACGACGGCATAGTGATAAACCCTGGTGCGTATACGCACACGAGCGTAGCCCTTTTAGACGCTTTAAAGTCTGTTGATATTCCTACCGTAGAAGTGCATATTTCAAACGTTGCTTCTCGTGAAGAATTCCGTCAAATATCTTACGTAAGTTATTACGCCTTTAAGC
>JAZSJY010000128.1:0-2393 GCA_045534565.1 Christensenellaceae bacterium
GTACTTGGAGTACCAGGATATGCGCTTGCAACCTTTACACCAGCCTCATATACACCACGGGCAATGGCTTCATTGCCTAGCATAATTATTTTTTCTTTCATATTAACACCCTCTTAAGTCTTTAATTCTTTTTGCCTTACCTTCAAAACGTTGTAAAGTATTTGGCGATTCAAGTCTTACTTTTGCATCTAAACCAAGCATGACTTTCAATTTATTTCTTACGCTGTTAGATAATTTTTCTAAAACACCAAACGAGTCTGTTTCGTGCGTTAATTCTACCCTAATTTCAAGTTTATCAGTATAACCCTCTCTGGTAACTATAATTTCATAATGTGGACCAAGTTCGTTGAAACTTAAAATAACTTCTTCAATTTGACTTGGGAAAACGTTCACGCCACGAATTTTAAGCATGTCGTCACTTCTACCAGACAAGTTTTCCATTCTAACAAAAGTTCTACCACATTTACATGGCTCGTAAATTAAACGAGTGATATCTTTCGTTCTATATCTTATTAAAGGGATACCTTCTTTTTTAATGCAAGTTACTACTAATTCACCTTTTTCACCAGCGGGCAAAACTTCACCAGTGACCGAATCAATAATTTCAGGAATAAAGAAGTCTTCGTTTATATGCATTCCACACATATATTCACACTCGCCTGAAACCCCTGGGCCCATAAGTTCGCTCATTCCGTAGTTTGACGTAACAAGCATTTGATCTCCCCACGCCTTATGCATTTCTTCACGCATAGCTTCGGTAAGCATTTCACTGCCAACAAGCCCTATTTTAACCTTTAAGTCTTTTTTAGGGTCTATTCCCATTTGATTTGCAACTTCGGCAAGGCGCAATGCGTAAGAAGGCGTTGCCACTAACAAAGTAGTTTCAAAGTCTTTCATATACATAATTTGCTTTTCAGAGTTGCCCGTTGAAGACGGAACTATGGTCGCGCCGATATTTTCTAAACCATAATGCAACCCTAGCGCCCCCGTAAACATTCCATAACCAAAACAAATTTGAGCAACGTCGTTTTCAGTTGCACCACCCATGCATGCAATACGTGAAACGCATTCGGTCCAAGTATCCAAGTCGTTTTTAGTGTACCCAACAACGGTTGGCTTTCCCGTTGTTCCACTTGACGCATGTACTCTAACAAGTTGCGACTTTGGAACGGCAAAAAGGCCAAACGGATACGTGTCACGCATATCTTGTTTTGTAACAAAAGGTAATTTTGCTAAATCTTTAAGTTCAACTATATCACTTGGTTTTACACCTATTGCGTCCATTTTTGCCTTATAATACGGAACTTTTTCGTAAACACGCTTAACAGTTTCTTGCAAGCGTTCTAACTGAAGTTTTTCAATTTGTTCTCTTGGTAAAGTTTCAACCTTTGACCATATCATAACGTAACCATCCTATTAAGCGGAAATTTCCACTGACTTTTCTTCTTTTTTAAATGCTTTATCAATAATTTCTTTAGACGGCGATTTAGTAAATAAACTTACCACCACGGTAACAATCATTGAAAAAGCCATACAAATTACACCTATAAGCGGTGAACAACCAACCCCGTTCTTAATAATGCTAGTAAACGAGCCGTCGCACGCAGGATGGAATACACCTAACACGAAAATTAAAACGACTGTTAAAACTAACGAACTTATAATAGAAACCCAAACGGAAGCTTTTGAAACTTTTTTCCATAAAAGACCTAAAACGTAAGGTCCTATAAAACAACCAGCAATCGTCCCCCAACTAATACCCATTAGGTAAGCAATTGCCGCAAAATTATAAAATTCATTTATGAGCGCAAGCACAACCGAAATAATTATAAACACAAGACAAAGTATTCTCATAGTCCAGTTAACTCTTTTATCGCTTGCATTTTTGTTTATTTTACCTTTGTAAAGGTCAATAGCAACGACCGACGCACTAGACAACGATACAGATGAAAGAGTTGACATGCTTGCTGAAAGTATCAGTACGGCAATAATACCCAACAGCCCGACGGGAATAACGCCCATTGAAAGCATCGTAGGAACGATATAATCTGCCGATATGTGTTCAAGTTCAAACTTTGCGCTTAACCCACCAACGAAATATGCACCGAACCCTATAATTAATGCAAAAAGCGTACTGACAATAGTTCCTTGCTTAATAGCTTTGTCGTCACGAACGGTATGATATTTATGAACCGTTTGTGGTAACGCCCAAACGCCAAATGACGTGAGAAGTACTAACGATAACAAAGATACGGTATCGCCGTAAATTCCCTTATTAGTGCTACTAAAAGTAGTCCATTTCAAGTCCGAAATATTCCATGACACTTGATCACTAGCAAGGAAAAACATTACCATTAAAACAACGCCTATAATCATAATTATACCTTGTATAA
>JAZSJY010000201.1:0-11921 GCA_045534565.1 Christensenellaceae bacterium
CAAGGATTTGGTTCAACTCCTTGGCTCACAGAACGACATGGCTACGATCCGACTTCTATCCAAATGGATATTAAGATTAAAGGTATTGACGAAGCTATTTTAAGACAAGCTATTGCTCAAGCAAACGTTGGTAGACAACACATCTTATCAAAGATGCTTGAAGTTATAGATCAACCTAGAGCAGAGCTTTCAAAATATGCACCTAGAATTATTTCTTTCAACATTGATCCTGAAAAGATTGGTGACGTTGTAGGTAAGCAAGGTAAAGTTATCAACAAGATTATTGAAGAAACGGGTGTTAAGATTGATATTGATGACGACGGTAGAGTAAACATTGCATCGCTCGGCGGTGATCCTGCTCAAGCAGAAAGAGCAAAAGCAATCATTATGTCAATTGCTAAAGATCCTGAAGTTGGTGATATGTTTATTTCAGAAGTTGTAAGAATTCTTCCCAAGGTTGGCGCTTTCTGTGAACTCGCACCTGGTAAGGACGGTCTTAATCACATCAGCAAAATGTGTGAAAAGAGAATCAACAACGTTGAAGAAGTTCTTCATATCGGCGACAAAGTGAAAGTAGAAATTATCAAGATAGGTGAAAAGGTGATAGACCTTAAACTTCTTGAAAAAATTGAAGGCTAAATTCAATTAAAATTTAATATGCAAGGCAAAAGCCTTGCATATTTTTTTCAAAAAATATAGTTGTAATTTTATTATACCTATTTTCATAAAATTGAATAGAGGTGTGGTAAAATGAAAAGACTAAATAAGAAAATATCGCTTATTACAAACTTATGTTTGGTATCGCTATTTATAGTTGTTTTTACAGTTTGCTTTATTCCACAACCGTCAAAGCCAATTTACGGTGGAAAAGAACTTTCTGCAATTTATAACGGCAATAGGCAAAACAAAAAAGTATCGCTAATGTTCAACGTGTATGAAAACACACAAGTGGTAAACGGCATTGTTTCTACTCTTGACGAGTATGGTGTAAAGGCAACGTTTTTCGTTGGTGGCTGTTGGGCAGATGATAATGGTGAAACACTTAAAAGAATAGTGAAAAGTGGGCATGAACTTGCTAATCACGGTTATTTTCATAAAGACCATAAGAATTTAGATTATCAAATAAACAAGCAAGAGATAACGTTGACAGAAAACGTTGTAAACGCGTTGTGCGGTGTAAAAACAAACTTATTTGCGCCACCTTCGGGTAGTTTTTCTTACACTACGTTGCAAGTCGCAAGTGAGTTGGGGTATAAGGTAATAATGTGGTCTAAAGATACTATTGATTGGCGTGATAAAGATTGTGATTTAATAATTAAACGCGCGACTACGAATCTTACGAACGGCGATTTAATTTTAATGCACCCTAAAGAGCATACGTTAAAAGCTCTGCCTTTTATTATAGAGCGTTGTTTCAACGGCGGTTTTAACGTCGTTACGGTAAGCGAAAATCTTTTATGATTTACAGGAGAATTTATGGTTTTTTATAAGACTTACGACAATGGTTTACGCCTAGTCGTTGATAAAATTGAAGGGCTGTTTTCGGTAAGTGCGGGAGTACTTGTTAAAACGGGTAGCGCAAACGAAAGCCCTGAAGAAAATGGTATTTCACACTTTATAGAACATACGCTTTTTAAGGGCACGGAAACACGCACGGCGTTTGAAATTTCTGATTGTATTGATAGAATCGGAGCGCAAATTAATGCGTTTACTTCTAAGGAATTAACTTGCTACTATACGAAATCAACTAAAGATCATATGCAAAAATCTTTAGAAGTTTTATCTGACATTTTTTTCAATTCAGTTTTTGACAAAAAGGAATTAGAAAAAGAAAAAGGGGTAGTAATAGAAGAGATAAATATGAGTGAAGACGCTCCCGAAGAACTGTGCCTTGATTATTTAGCGAAAAGTTACTACGGGGAAAGTGGGCTAGGGCAGACTATTTTAGGGCCGATAAAAAACATAAAAGCGTTTACGCGTGAAGATATAAAAAGATATATGGACAAGTATTATACGGCAGACAACGTGGTTATATCTTTAGCGGGTAACGTGGAATTTGACCAAGCAGAACGTTTGGTTGAACTACTTTTTGCAGATAAGTTCGTAAATAAAAAAAGTGCAAAGCAAGTAATAGCCATGCCTGCAGAAAGCAAAAATCTATATAAAAGCAAACGCATTGAACAATCTCATATAGGTATAGCTATGAAAGGCGTTTCAATAAAAGAAGACCAAAACGACGTCTTTGCAATAGCAAATACTATTTTGGGCGGAGGAATGAGCAGCAGACTGTTTCAAAAGATTCGGGAAGAGTTAGGTCTTGCTTATAGCGTATATTCATATCCGTCAAGATACAAAGATAGTGGCGTAATAGAAATTTACGCAGGGGTAAATACGAATTTACGTGATTATGCAGTTGAAGCGATAGTAAACGAAGTAAAAAAATTCAAAGAAGGCATTAGTGAACAAGAATTTATTCGTGGTAAAGAATCACTTAAGAGTGCGTTTATAATGGGGCAAGAAAGTACATCTTCACAAATGTTGCTCTACGGAAGATACCTTTTGTTTATGAATGATGAATTTGATTTTAATCAAAGAATAAAAGATATAGATAAGATAACCGTAAACGACGTTAACAAGGTGATTGACGAATATTTTGATATAAAAAGCGCATCAACGGCTACGGTGGGGTCAAAACGGTCACCACTTAAAATTTAATAAAATGAAAGGACTTTTAGTAAACGGAAGTCCTTTTTTTGTAATTTAAAGAATATACTTTAATTATGAGATTTACAAGAATAATTCTTTCTTTAATAATTACTTTTTGCGTGCTTTTTACCACGTTTTACGGTGCTAACGCAATTGCAAAAGAATCGTCTACTGCAAGTGCGCAATATAAGGGTATGTTAACCGTTTGGCAAATAGACGGATTTGAAGGTGGAAGTGGCTCTAGAAAACAATTTTTGCTTTCGGTTGCACGTGATTTTGAAAAAATAAACGACGGCGTTTTAGTAATGGTAGTTGATCAAAGTAAAACTAGTGCTGAAGAGAACTTGGCTAAAGGTGTAGTTCCTGATATAATATCTTATTCGCAGGGGGTAGAAGTTAAGGGCTGTTATGAATTAAAAACTAAAAAAACGGTAGTTGGTGGCAAAATAGGTGAAAAAGTTTTTGCAACTCCTTGGTGTATGGGGGGATACGTTTTGATTCGCAATACAACTATAACTGATGCTTTTGAAAGTGATATGGAAAATTTAATAGTTTCGCAAAATGAATACACTCAACCGTTAACAGCGCTTATAATGGAAGAGTATAGTGCCAAAAAAGTAGAAGTTTTAAAACCAATGGATGCATACGTTAAATTCGTTTCAGGGAAGCAACCTTATTTTTTGGGAACACAGCGTGACGTGGTAAGGTTGAATAATCGTGGGTTTGACTTTGAGTTTTTGCAGTTAACTAAATATAACGACTTGTATCAATATTTTTCACTTACTTCAACAGATGCGTTAAAAAGAGAATATGCAGAGAAATTCATAGACTTTACGATAAGTAACACGATTCAACAAAAGTTGGTTAAAATTTCAATGTTATCACCTTTTATAAAAATATCTTCAAATGAAAAATTGTACGAAGGGTTCAAAAATATAACGAACGACAGGACTGTTTCAGCATTTATGTCTCCGTTAAAATTAAAAGAAATGCAAGACCTTTCGCTAAAGGCTATTTTAGGGGATGAAAACAGTAAAAACAAAATAAAAAATATTCTTATTTAATCTTGAAAATTTTGCAAAAATATAGTATTATATTATAAGGAGATATATGGGCTTAAAAACAGCGCTTTCTCAATTTACACACGCAAAAATCTTTTACGATCAACCTATGAAGAAACATACGGGGTTTCGTGTCGGGGGCGTTGCTAAATATTATGCGGAAGTGGATAGCCTATACGGTCTTAACCAATTAATCGTTTTAGCAAAGAAATATAAAGTTCCATATAAGGTTTTGGGCAACGGTACGAACGTTTTAGTGTCCGATAAAGGCTATAACGGGATTATTGTCAACGTAAAAAAACTTAACGACGTGTTTTTTAAGCGAGATCAGGTGCGCGCAATGGCTGGTGCTCAATTAGATAAATTAGTTAAGTTTGCCTTTGATCATAGATTAAGTGGTATAGAATGCCTTGTTGGAATACCTGCTACGGTCGGTGGGGCTATCGTAATGAATGCAGGTGCTTTTGGTCATAATATAGCAGAAAAGGTAGTATGCGTTGAAACGCTTGAAAACGGGAAAATCAAGTTTTACGATAAAGAAGACTGTAAGTTTGGGTATAGAACTAGTAGATTTCAAAAGAAAGGTGAAGTTATAATATCGGCGACTTTTTCTTTTGAAGACGGCGATAGAGAACAAATGCAGTCACAAATGAAAAGCTATCTTGAAATAAGAAAAAGTTTACAACCTTGTGGAAATAGTTGTGGTTCGGTGTTTAAGAATCCTAAACCCGTTGCTGCTGGCGCTTTAATTGATAGGGCGGGCTTAAAAGGTTTTTCTATCGGCTGTGCAAAAGTTTCTGAACGGCACGGCAACTTTATCATAACTAATGGTAAAGGGTCGGCAGAAGACGTTTTTAGGCTAATAAATAGTGTGAAATATAAAGTAAAAGAAAAGTTTAACGTTGAACTTGTTGAAGAAGTAGAATTTTTAGGGGAATTTTAATGAAACTTACTGCAGATTATCATACTCATACCGTATTCAGTCACGGGAAAGGTACGATTCTTGAAAACGCAATAGTAGCGAAAGAAAAAGGGTTGTTAGAAATAGGAATTTCCGACCATGGTTTTGCGCACCCTGTTTTTGGCTTGACGGAAAGAAAACTGCCCCAAATGAGAACGTTAATAGATCAAGCGACCGAACAAACAGGCGTTAAAGTTTTATTAGGTATTGAATCAAATATAATAGGCGTTGATGGGACTATTGACTTAAAATCGCGTTTGTATGATAAGTTTGACGTGCTTTTAGCAGGCATTCATAAATGTGTAATGTATAGACCTAACAGCGTGTTTAATCTTGGTGCACCCGACCTTTTTTATTCTTTCGTTAAAGCTAAAAAAATACCTAAAAGTTTGAAAAAAACAAATACGAAAACTTTCATAAACGTTATAAAAAACAATCCCGTTGACGTGATAACACATCTTAATTTTTGTTGTTATGCAGACGCCGTTGAAGTTGCAAAAGTTGCGGCAGATTACGGTACGTATTTAGAATTAAATTCTAAAAAAGTTCATCTTACAGATGACGAATTATATCAAATTTCAAAAACAGACGTAAAATTTATAATCAGTTCAGACGCTCACTCACCTAATAGAGTAGGGGAAATATCTTTGGTTGAAGAAACTTTATCAAGGGTGGGCATAGATAAAAATAGAATAATGAATATTGACGGGAGATTACCCGAAATGCGTTTTAAGGCGTTTAAGGAGAAATCGTTATGAATTTTGCCGAACGCATAAAGGCGGAAATATTATCAAAGAATATAAGGGACAAGCATTGTAGACAAGCTTTTCTTGCGGGTATAATTCGTGGCTCTGGCGTTCTTTACGAAAGGGACGGTGAGTTGGGCTTAGAATTTAAAGCCCCTGATGAACAAACTGCAATGACTTTTACTAATAGTTTTAAGGTCTTATACGACTACGATATACGTGAAGTTTCCGTTTCTGAAGATAAACTGAATAAAAAAGATAAATTTTTACTAAACGTAAGTGGCGAAAGAGCCGAAGATATTTTAATTTCTTTGGGTGTTTTAGAAATTACTGACGACGGTGAGCTTGCAGTAAATTTAAAACTCTACGGCCCTATTACTGAAAAAGAATGCTGTCTGCGCGCTTTTATAAGGGGACTTTTCGTTGCTGTTGGCAATATTACTATACCGACAGATAACGACGATACAAGCACGGGATATCACCTTGATTTGACTTTTTCACATTATAGTACGGCTCTTGAAACTAGTGAAAAATTAGCCGAATACGGAATAATTACAAAGATAACTAAAAGAAGAGACAGTTATATAGTATATATAAAAAGCGCTGAAGAAATTAAAGATTTTATAGCATTTTTGCCAGCGCCCGTGTCAGTTTTGAAGTTTACAGACGTTATGATAAACAGGGAATTGAACAATATATCTAATCGCCAAAAAAATTGCGATTTGGGTAACGTAAATAGACAAATTGAAGCGTCTGAAAAGCAAATACAAGCAATAAAAAAAATAGCAAGCACTATAGGGCTTGAAACGTTAAAACCCGATTTAAAAATTACCGCAACGGTAAGGCTTGATAACCCTGAAGAAACTCTTACAGAACTTGCAGAAAGACTTAACGTATCAAAGAGTTGTTTAAATCACAGATTGAGAAAGTTGGTTTGCATTGCAAACGAATTATAAGGAAGAAATTATGCCAGAATTCGTACATTTACACGTACATACCGAATATAGCCTACTTGATGGGGCAACCCGAATAGATAACGTTTTCCAAGCGTGTCGTAAAAAAGGAATGCACGCTATTGCGATTACTGACCATGGTAATATGTTCGGTACGTTAAACTTTGCCGAAGGTGCAAAGAAAGAATATTTAAACGGCTTGAATAGCGGAATGAGCGAAGAACAAGCAAAAATGCAAGCGATTATCGGTTGTGAACTTTACGTTGCTGAAAATTATAAAGAAAGGGAAAGAAATTACGACCATTTAGTTTTGCTTTGCAAGAATAAAAAAGGCTATAAAAATCTTATCAAACTTGATTCAATAGCGTTTGTTGACGGGTTTTATTATAAGCCTAGAATTGACTATAAACTTTTAAGGGAGCACAGCGAAGGGTTAGTTTGCCTTTCCGGTTGCTTACAAGGCAGAGTAAGTAAAAGATTAGTTAAAAACGATTACGAAGGCGCAAAAGAAGCAGCGCTAATGTTAAAAGATATCTTTGGTGACGATTTTTATCTTGAAATTCAAGATCACGGACTTCCTGAACAAAAGCGAATTAATCCTTTGCTTATTAAGTTGGCAAAGGAATACGATATTCAATTAGTAGCAACTAACGACGTGCATTATATAGAAAAAGAAGATAGTGAAGTTCAAGACGTCGTTGCATGTATATCAACGAAGTCAACAATTGACGATCCAACACGTTTTAAGATGGATACCGATCAGGCATATCTTAAGACGTACGATGAAATGTTGGAACTATTTCCAAATATACCCGAAGCACTTGATAACACCGTTATTATAGCGCAAAAATGTAATGAAGAACCCGTTTTTGATCTAAACAATAAATGCGAACCTATAAGGGATAATTCACTTATTCCTGGTTACGTTCCAGATAATGGCCAAAGCGCATATGAATTTTTAAAAGGTATTGCAGAAGAAGGGTTAAAAGAGCGTTACCCAGTAATAACTGACGAAATACGGGAACGTTTTGATTACGAACTTAATACTATTCACTCTATGGGATATATTGAATATTATCTCATAGTTTGGGATTTTATAAATTACGCAAAGAGCATAGGCATATCCGTTGGCGCAGGGCGTGGTAGTGGTGTTTCTAGTATTATTGCTTATTCGGTTGGTATTACTGACGTTGACCCGTTAAAATACGACTTGGTATTTGAAAGATTTTTAAATAAAGAACGTGTAAGTATGCCTGACTTTGATATAGACTTTCAAGACGATAGGCGTGGTGAAGTCGTTGAATACGTTCGTAGGAAATACGGCGCAGATAGGGTTGCTCAAATAGTAACCTTTGGTACACTTGCTGCAAAACTTGCTATTAAAGACGTTGGTAGGGTTTATAGAGTACCTTATTCCGAAACGGATAAAATAACCAAACTTATGGATGCAAAGTTTGGTATTAAGCAAAATTTTGGGTTCAAGAAGACTAAAGACGGCGAAGACGTAAGTATAAAAGAACTCGTTGATATGTACAACCAAGATGAAACGGTTAGAAAAGTAGTTGATATGGCTATGCGTGTTGAAGATATGCCAAGACAAACTGGTATGCACGCTGCGGGCGTAGTAATATGCGCAAAAGTTATATCTGATAACGTGCCGTTGCAAAGGGGTGGTGAGGACGTAGCAGACGTAACCACTCAATTTAACATGAAACAAGTTGAACAACTTGGTATGTTGAAGATGGACTTCCTGGGTTTAAGAACGTTAACCGACGTATCTAAAGCGATGCAATATATAAGGGAAAATACGGGTAAGCATCTTGATTTCCACAAACTTGGCTATGAAGACGAAGGTACTTATAAACTTATAGGCGATGGTGAAACGGACGCAGTATTCCAACTTGAAAGTCCTGGTATGAAACGCTTTATGCGTGATTTAAAACCATCTACGTTTGAAGATATTATTGCGGGTATATCATTGTATAGACCTGGACCTATGGATAGTATTCCTAAATACGTAAGCTATAAGCATAATCCAGAAACTATAAAATACGACCATCCTTTACTTGAGCCACTATTGAAAGCCACTTACGGCGTACTTATTTATCAAGAACAAGTTATGCAAATTTGTCAAAAGATAGGTGGTTTTTCACTCGGTCAGTCCGATATTGTTCGTAGGGCAATGGGGAAAAAGAATGTTGCCGAAATGGAAAGACAAAAAAAGATATTTATTGAAGGTGGCGTAAGTGAAAAAGGTGACCCCATACCTGGCGCAGTAGCAAACGGCGTTCCCGTTGAAATTGCAACTAAAATATTTGACGAAATGGCTGGGTTTGCAAAATATGCGTTTAACAAATCGCACGCTGCAGCGTACGCAGTTCTTGCATATCAAACGGCGTACCTTAAACTGTATTATCCAAAAGAATTTTTTGCGTCTATTTTGAATAATAGGCTAGATAAAATAGAAGAAATTTCAAAATATTTGACGTATGTTAAAAGTAAAGGGATGGCAGTGTATCCGCCAGATATTAACAAGAGTGGCGCATATTTTAAGACGGAAAGAGACGGGTTGCGCTTTGGTTTGGTAGGACTTAAAAACGTAGGGTTAGGCGTTATTAATCAAATTGAAGAAGAAAGAGCAAAGAATGGTGAGTTTATTTCGTTTGAAGACTTCGTTAACCGTTGTATATCTTTCGGTATAAACAAGCGTTTGATTGAAAGCCTTATACTATCAGGTGCTTTTGACTCTTTTGGTATAAATAGAAGAACGCTTATTGCCGTATACGCAGATTACGTTGATAGAATTGCTGCCGCAAATAAAAAGAAAGATAATTTTCAAATTAGTATTTTTGGCACTCTTTTGGATGAAGACGAAGGGTTAGAACTTGAATATCCCGATCTTCCAGAGTATTCTTCAAAAGAAAAATTGACGCTTGAAAAAACAGTTTTGGGTATTTATCTTTCAGGTCATCCACTTTCAGATTACGTCAGTCAATTTGAGAATTTCTCGTTTAACACTAGCGTTTTAGGTTTCTATGAAGAAGATGAAGAAGGTAATAAGATATATACGGAAATAAAAGAAAACGAACACGTCGTTATGGGCGGTATTATTTCTGAATTTAAGCGCCTTTCAACCAAGGGGGGACAATATATGGCTTTCGTTAAGGTTGAAGATATTTACGGGCAAATTGAAGTAATTTGTTTCCCTAAGGTTTACGATAATTCAAGAGACGTTATTAAAAACGAAGAAATAGTAAAAGTTACGGGTAAATTACAAGTTAAGGACGGCGTTCCACAAATTATAGCAGAAACTATTGATAAGTTTGAAATTAAAGAGCAAGCAGAGGCGGATAAAGAACAAGAATATTTAGGTTTAATAATTCCTGATGAAATGGAAGATCGCGTTGACGACGTGCTTGACGTTTTGTCTGGATACGAAGGAAATATTCCTGTAATAGTGGCTATAAAAGGTAAGAAATACAATGCGCATTGCTCTATTAGACGTTGCGAAGGATTAATAAGTGAACTGAAAAACTTTGTCGGTGAAAAAGATATTATATTTTTTAAGAAAAAATCTTAAAAAGCCATTAAAAAAAGTAGAAAAAATTCCTTCAATATGTTAAAATAATTTTTAATATTGATATTTTACATAGGGAGATTGTCTTATGGACAGAATAGCAGTTTTGACTAGTGGTGGCGATGCACCTGGTATGAATGCTTGTATAAGAGCGGTAGTTCGTACGGCTCTCAATAATAAGATGGATATTTATGGTGTTGAAAGAGGGTACGCTGGACTTGTAAAAGGCGAAATTACTCGTCTTGGAACACGTTCTGTTTCTGATATGATTCATAAGGGCGGTACTTTTTTGAATACTGCAAGATGCCCTGAATTTAAGGATATTGAAGTTCAAAGACAAGCCGTAGAAGCGCTTTCAGCTTACGGCATTGACGGCTTAGTTGTAATCGGTGGCGACGGTACTTTGCGTGGCGCAAAAGATTTAAGTGAAAATTTCGGTATAAAAGTAATGGGTATTCCTGCAACCATAGATAACGACCTTGCTTATACTGATTTTACCGTTGGTTTTGATACTTCTGTAAATACTGCACTTTGGGCAATTAACAATTTAAGAGATACTATGCACTCTCACGATAGAGTTGGACTTTTAGAAGTTATGGGTAGAAACTGTGGTGACATTGCGCTTTACGCAGGTGTTGCTGGTGGTGTTGAATACGTTTTAGTACCGGAAATTCCATTTGATTTAGATGAAATTGCAACTTCAATAAAGAAGAGTTATTTAAGGGGTAAAACTTCTAATATGATAATTCTTGCAGAGGGCGCAGGCAAGGGTGATGAAATTGCCGCTTATATAGCAAAAAAGAGTGGTATAGGTGTAAAGGTTACTAATTTTGGGTATATTCAACGTGGTGGCTCACCCGATATGCAAGATCGTGTATTAGCGGCGCGTTTTGGTTATAAAGCAGTTGAGCTTTTGCGTGATAATGCAGAAAGTTGTGCTATCGGTATAAAAGATAATAAAGTAATAACCGTTCCTTTTGCTGAAGTAGCGAAAGCAGAAAAGCGTTTTGACAAGAGATTGTACGATATAGCACACGTACTTAGTTTATAAAAATAAAAGATATTTACATAAAGGAGAAAAAACATGAAAGGACTTAAAGGCGCACTTGTTTTTGCGCAATCAGGCGGACCTACTTCCGTAATCAACGCAAGCGCAGCAGGCGTATTCATTGAAGGTTTGAAATCAGATATGATTACTAACGTATACGGTGCTGCACACGGCATCAGGGGTATCTTAAACGAAGAAATGTACGATATTTCTAAAGAAGATATGGCTGAGCTTGAACTTTTGAAAAACACCCCGTCTTCAGCACTTGGCTCAGTAAGATATAAACTTAAAGACGCATCTGTAGACGATACTGATTATAAGAGACTTCTTGAAGTATTTAAGAAATACGACGTTCGTTACTTCTTCTATAACGGTGGTAACGATAGTATGGATACTTGCAATAAAATCAGTAAATATATGGCTAAATCTGGCTATGAAATGAACGTAATTGGCGTTCCCAAAACTATTGATAACGACCTTTTCGGTACTGATCACTGTCCTGGTTTCGCGTCGGCAGCAAAATATATTGCTACGTCAATAATGGAAATTAACCTTGACGCTAAAGTTTACGACACGCCTATGATTTGTGTAATTGAAGTTATGGGTAGAAATGCTGGTTGGCTTACTGCAGCTGCTCAACTTGCTAATTCAAAAGGGCTTGGTGCAGACCTTATTTATCTTCCTGAAGTTGTATTTGACGTTGATAAATTCGTTGCAGACGTTAAAGACGTAATGGCTAAGAATAACAACAAGTGTATCGCTGTTGTTTCTGAAGGTATTAAGAATAAAGACGGCGTTCTCGTTTGCGAAGCTTTAGGTCAAGCAGGCGCTCGTGATAGCTTTAAGTCGGAGGGGCCAAGCGGTCTTAG
>JAZSJY010000009.1:0-4151 GCA_045534565.1 Christensenellaceae bacterium
GAAAGATAAAGTGCGCTGAACGTAGTTTGCTTTGACGCGCGAGTATGGCGGAATTGGCAGACGCGCTAGATTCAGATTCTAGTGGTTAACAGCCGTACAGGTTCAAGTCCTGCTACTCGCACCAAAAAACGACAGGTTATAAACTTGTCGTTTTTTAATTTATTATTGAAAACGGCGTAAATATGTGGTATAATTAAACTATGGATATTAAAAGTTTAACTTTAGAAGAAAAAATAAAACTCGTTGCAGGGCATAATTTTATGTATACCAACGCAATAGATAGGCTAAATATACCAAGTATATCTATGGCAGACGGTCCGCACGGACTTCGCAAACAAACGGGCGAAATGGATAACGGCGTCAGTATGAGTGAGCCTTCAACAGCCTTTCCAACGGCGTCTTGTACGGCAAACGGTTGGAATACTGAAAATTTATATAAAATGGGCAAAGCAATAGGAAAAGAGTGCCGTCATTACGGCGTAAATATATTGCTTGGTCCAGGCGTAAACATTAAAAGAAACGCTCTATGTGGAAGAAATTTTGAATACTTTAGTGAAGACCCTTTATTGTCAGGCGAATTAGGTAGCGCAATGGTAGTTGGCGTTCAAAGTCAAGGCGTAGGGGCGTGCGTTAAACATTTTGCGCTAAACAATAGCGAAAACTTCCGTTTTATGAGCGATAGCGTGTGTGATGAACGCACCATGCGTGAAATATACTTAAAACCTTTTGAAATAATAGTAAAAAAGGCAAAGCCCCACGCAGTAATGTGTGCGTATAACAAAATCAACGGGGAATATTGCAGTCAAAACGAATGGTTATTAACAGACGTTTTAAGGGAACAATGGGGTTTTGGCGGGATAGTAATGACCGACTGGGGCGCAACTCACGATAGAGTTAAAGGTATAAGCGCAGGGCTTGACCTTGAAATGCCAGGGGATACTGCAATATGTCGTAAAAGACTTAAAAACGCAGTTGAAAGTGGCGCTTTAAGTGAAGAAGTTTTAACTAATTCAGCGCAAAAAATCGCAAATTTAGCACTAAAATATCAAGAAAACGATATTTTAGCCGTTGATTTTACAGAACACGATAATCTTGCTTGTGAAATAGCGCAAGATTCAGCCGTGCTATTAAAAAACGACGGTAAGGTGTTGCCGTTAAACTTAGAAGAAAAGGTGTTGGTTGTAGGCGAGTTGTTTGAAAATATGCGTTATCAAGGGGCAGGCAGTTCAATGATAAACGCCACCAAAATAACCACGACAAAAGACGCTTTTGATAAAAATAACGTTCAATACGAATATCAAAAAGGCTATTTAGTTAACGGTGAGCAAACGCCAGAATATACGGAAAAAGCACTTGCAAGCGCAAAAAATTACGATAAAATACTATTTTTTGCAGGGTTAACCGATTTATACGAAAGTGAAGGCGTTGATAGGGAAGATTTAAGGTTGCCGAAAAACCAACTTGATTTAATAGAAAAGTTAAGCAAGCTAAACAAAAAAATAATAGTAGTTTTATACGGTGGTAGCGTCGTTGAATTAGATTTTTCTAATGACGTAGACGCAATACTCAACATGTTTTTACCAGGGCAAAACGGTGGAAGTGCATCTTTCAATTTGCTATACGGCGTAAAAACCCCTTCGGGTAAACTTGCTGAAACTTGGGTGAATTCAATAAAGGATATTCCTTTTATAAGCGAATATTCAAAAAACCAAGTAGAAGTTTATAAGGAAAGTGTTTTCGTAGGATACCGTTATTATGAAAGCAAAGGTAAAAGCGTGAAATACCCGTTTGGTTACGGCTTATCGTATACTACTTTTAATTATAGCGATATGTCGTTATATAGACAAGGCGATAAAATAAACGTAAGTTGTACGGTTGAAAACGTTGGCGATTACGTCGGGGCAGAAGTCGTTCAACTTTACGTACGCGCGCCTAAAAAACAAATTTTTAGGCCCGCAAAAGAACTAAAAGGTTTTACTAAAATTTATTTGGATAAAGGCGAAAAGAAAAAAGTAGAAATAGAATTAAATTTAGACGACTTAAAATATTACGACGTTAAATTAAAAGAATTTGTTATTGACGGTGGGGAATACGTTTTTGAACTTTCAAGCGACAGCAAAACGGTAAAACTTTCAAGTAACTTACTATTAGACGGCGAGAGTAGTTGCCCGTATGAAAGAGAAGTTTTAGACTGTTATAACGGCGATTTAGATATGGTAGATGCAAAAATTTTTGAAAAAATGAGCCGTTTAGAAATTCCTTTAATTCCAAACAAAAAGCCTATAACGTTAAACTCACGCTTTACCGACCTAAAACTAACGCCACTTGGAAAACTGCTATTTAAAGCGGTGCTCTCAATACCTAATCGTCAGTTAAGAAAGGCAAAAAGGTTACCAAAAGGCAAAGAAAAAGATAATAAAATAAAAGGCGCAATATTTCTAAAAAGAGTGCTTGAAAGTAATACTTTAAACTGTATGTCCATGGCAGAAGGTCGTAGATTTCCTTATAATTTTGCAGAAGGATTTATGCATTTAGCAAACGGCAGAGTATTAAAGGGTATAGCAAGTTTTTGTAAAAAGATAAAATAAAAGAATAATGCGGACGACAATTTGTCGCCCGCATTATTCATATAGGAAATAAAAAACGAGTAATCTATTTAATTCTGTTAAAGCCTTTACCGTAAACTTCGTTGGCGTCGCAAACGATAACGAACGCGCCTTCATCAAGTTGTTTAACCATACTTTTAAGCGATTCAATTTGGTGACTTTTAACGCAAGTTAATAAAACGCCTTTAGGTTGTTTTGAATACATGCCTTCGCCTTGTATAAGGGTAACGCCACGTGGACTGTGCGAAATTAAGTAATCGGAAACTTCTTCTGCTTTAGTAGTAATAACGTAACACATTTTGGCTTTGCTTAAGCCCATAACGATAAGGTCGCTAACCTTTGCACTAACGAAAATCAAGATAAGCGCGTGTAAAACGTTTTCGGGATTTTTAAGCACGAACGCACCGACTATAACGACTATTCCGTCAAAAATAGCAACGTGCGTAGCAATACTGCCAAAAGGCAAAACGTGATGTGTAAGTCTACCTAAAAGTTCCGTGCCACCGCTTGAAGTTTCGTATTTAATAAAGAACCCAATACCAACACCTTGTAATATACCGCCGTAAAGCGCAGCAAGTAAAGGGTTGGTGGTAATTTGGTTTAATTTAGTAATAACAGCAAGGTAATCCCAAAGTTCTGTGCAAAGACCTAAAACGGCGGTCGTAATAAAGCATCTTAAAATAAATTTCCATCCCATCAACTTAAATCCGAATATAAGGATAGGGGCGTTGATAAGAACTATAAAAATACCTGCGGGTAGATTAGTTATAATTTGAATAAGAGACGCCGCACCAGAAACGCCACCGCCAACTATTTGGTTGGGGATAAGGAATACACCTAAACTTGCGGCGTAAGATAGGCAACCAAGCACCATGAACGAATAGCGTTTAACTTCTTTTAATATTTTTTTCTTTTTTGGTGAAAGGTTTTTTTCTTTCATAATTAATTTTTATCCGATTTGAGCATTTTTCTTAAATTTTCAGGCAATTCCACGTCACTAATGCAATAATCAATATCTTTAAGAGAGCAAAGGGTGTAATTGCAAGTTTTGTTTATCTTAGTGCTATCTATCAAAAGCACTTTTACAGCAGAATTTCTTAACAATTCTCGTCTTAAATGCGTTGCGTCTTTAGTATTATCGGTAATCATGCCGTCGTTAGATAAAGCGTCGCAAGAGAAGAATAAAATATCAGCGTTAAAAGATCTAACCATTTCAATCGTATCAAAGCTATTGCAAGAAAGGTTAGAAAGGTTAACTTTCCCACCCATATGAATAGTGTTTATATTCATTTCAGCAAGAGTGATTGCCGTTTTAAGACTGTTGGTGCAAACCGTAAGGTCGTGAAAGTTTCTTAAATACGGTAAAAGATGGAAAGAAGAACTTGAAGCGTCAAGGAAAATAAAATCGCTGTCTTTAATGAGTTTAGACGCCTGCTTAGCCATCAAATTTTTTTCTTCAGACATAGAAGTTATGCGAAGATAAAGGGGAATGTTTTTATTGAGAGAAACGTTGTAGTTAATCATAGCGCCACCGTGCGTTCTAAC
>JAZSJY010000015.1:0-11040 GCA_045534565.1 Christensenellaceae bacterium
GAACTCAACGGCAAGCTCATCGGCGCTGCTCAACGTGTTCCTACCGCTACTGGTTCAACCACTATCCTTATCGCAGTTGTTAAGGGTAAAGACGTTACCAAGGAAGGCATCAACGCAGCTATGAAAGCTCAAGCAACTGAATCTTTCGGCTACAATACTGATGAAATCGTTTCTTCAGACGTTATCGGTATGAAGTTTGGTTCACTCTTTGACGCTACTCAAACCATGGTTTCAAAGATTGACGACGATACTTACCAAGTACAAGTTGTTTCTTGGTACGACAACGAAAACTCATACACCAGCCAAATGGTTAGAACTATTAAGTTCTTCTCAGAAATCTAATTATAAGCAATTATCTACTGCGTTAGGCTACGTTAACTGTTTCAGGTTTTGACTGCGACAACCAACAAGGTTAGTCTTATCCAAAACCTTTCACGAGTCTTGCCTAACTTGTATCTAATCACTTATAAAAATTTTAGAACAAAAAGCACCGCCTATGCGGTGCTTTTTTTTGTTTTCTAAACATCTAAAATGTTGCTTGCAACAGCAAAGGTGGGGTAAGCGTTACGCTTACCGTTAGGCTAATATCTCTCGCTGTAAAGTGAAATAAATCTTATGTGTTGCGTAAAGGCAAGTCGGTTGACTTGCCTTTTTCTATTAAGTAAAATTAGTAGCATTATTTGCGTTGTTACCAAAAAGGCAACCGCAATTGTTCCCCGAAGTAGTTAATAACGCCAAGAGCAGAAGTAATTGCGTACAATTTATCGTATTGTTATTAGTCAGCAGTAGTAAAAGCGCAATAAGAACAACGTTGTTTGAGTTCATATATATCTCCTTTTACAAAAAAAGTTATTTTTCTATTATATGCGTTAAAATACGCAAAAAGCACCTGTGACCTTTTTTGTTATAATATATGCACAATCATTATCAGGAGGATACTATGAAGGAAGTTTTATTAGATAAAAGGTTACAATCGTTAGTAAACGATTACGTTCCACAAGGGGAAATTTTAGACGAACTAGTTTGCTTTTTCTCTATTTTTTCCGACTACACTCGGCTTAAAATGATATCGGCTTTAGCCATAAGCGAAATGTGCGTCAGCGACCTTTCAACCTTACTTAAACTAAACCAAACTACCGTATCACATCAGTTGCGCCTTTTGAAGAACTTAAACGCCGTGAAAACGCGCAGACAAGGCAAAGTGGTTTTCTATTCGTTGCGTAATGAAACGCTAAACGACGTACTTTTAAAGGGCGTGGAATTTTTAGGCTATTAACCGCTTGAAAAATATAAAAAAATCGGTTATAATAAAAAGGTGAGTATTATAGACGAAAAGTTAAAACTTCTACCAGAGAACCCTGGCGTTTACGTAATGCTTGACGGGGCTGGGCAGATAATATACGTTGGTAAGGCAAAAAACCTTAAAAACCGTGTAAGGCAGTATTTTCACAGTAGCGTAAAAACTGATAAAGTTATGGCTATGGTATCTAATATTGCTGACTTTTACTATATAATAGCGCCTAGTGAAATTGACGCTTTATCACTTGAAAACAACCTTATCAAAAAGCATAAGCCAAGGTACAATATTCTTCTTAAAGACGATAAAACGTACCCTTATTTAAGGGTGGATTTAAAAGAAAATTTTCCTACATTTACCGTTACTAGAAAAATTAAAAAGGACGGCGCAAAGTATTTTGGGCCGTTTATGGGTGGCGTATCGGTAAAAAGCGTTTTAGAAATAATAAACCTTGCTTTCGGTATTCGCCCTTGCGATAAAAAGTTGTCTATGGAAAAGGCTTGTAAACCTTGCCTTAATTACCACATAAACAAGTGCCTTGCTCCGTGTACGCTTACAGTTAGAAGGCAAGATTATATGGAAAGGGTTATGCAAGCCGTTGATTTTTTATCGGGCGATATAGCGGATACTGAAAAACTACTTAAAGAAAAAATGATTTCGGCAAGTGAAAAAGAAGAATTTGAACTAGCCCTTAAATATCGTGATAAACTTGCTAGCCTTGAAAAAATTAAGTTGCGCCGTATAACTTCGCTTAATAAGTTTATAAATGCAGACGTAATAGCCTACCGTGCGAACGGGCTTTATTCGGCAGTAAGCATATTATTCGTAAGGAACGGACGTATGCTTGGCGGTAAAAACTTTTCTTTTGAAAGCGGTGCTTTTAGTGACGGCGACGCGTTAAACGAATTTATTTTAAGGTATTATAAAGAAAATAGCGATATTCCCGACGAAATTATAACCGACGTAGAGATTACCGACGATAAACTTCTTGAACGATATTTTAAGGAAAATTTTGCAAAAAGCACGTCAATTCTCACCGTAAAGCAGGGCGTTAGAAAGCAACTTGCAGATATGGCTGGCGTAAATGCAAGCGAGCATTTAGAAACGGCAGTTGACAAGATAAAGCACAAAAACGATATGACTATATCAGCGTGTCAAGCATTGCAAGAAAAATTATCCCTTAAAAACTTCCCACACCGTATTGAGTGTTACGATATATCTAACGTTAGCGGGGTAGATAAAGTTGGCAGTATGGTGGTAATGTACGACGGCGATATTGACCGCAATAGTTACCGTAGGTTTAAGATAACCACTTTTGAAGGGGCAGACGATTATAGGTCGCATCAAGAAATGATGGCAAGGCGACTTGAAAGACTTAAAACCGACCCAGATAAATTCCCAAAACCCGACCTTATGGTTATAGACGGTGGTAAAGGTCAACTTTCGGCAGTAAAGCAAATTTTTGATAAATTCGGGGTTACCGATATTGATTTAATTGCCCTTGCTGAACGTGATGAAGAGATTTTTTTACTTGATACACCAAACCCCGTGCGTTTAGAAAGGCGTGATTATTGCTTGAAAATGTTGCAAAGAATTCGTGATGAAGCGCACCGGTTTGCGATTACCTATCATAGAACGCTTAGGGGTAAACGCTCGCTGTCTTCAGCGCTTGATAACGTAAAAGGCTTGGGCAAAGTTAAAAAGAGAGCGTTGATAGAAAAATTTAAAGACCTTGGTGGAATAATTAGCGCAACCAAAGAAGAACTTATGACGGTAAATGGCATAGGTGAAAAACAAGCGAGTGAAATTATAAGAGTTTTAGCGGAAGAAGGATTAAAATGAAATACAAACTATTTATAAGCGATTACGACGGAACGCTTGGCGTTGCGCCCAAAAACGATATTGATAGCGAAACGGTATCGGCGATAAAAAAATTTACCGAGCAAGGTGGTATATTCGTAGTATGTTCGGGGCGTGAAACTACGTCTATTACTAGAATTTTAAGAGAAAGCAATCTTGATAAAGGGCTTTTGGTTTCCTTTCAAGGCGCTAGAATAACCGACTTAAACACGGGTGAAAATATTTTTGACGGTGGGCTTGACGGTAAGGTTGCAATTGATATCTTAAATTCGGTTGAATATAGTGGGCTTACCCCTTTGGCATACGTTGGAAATACTTTTTTTTACAACGAGTTTAACCCCTATGTAGAAAGGTATGAAAAGGCTGTAAGACTTAAAGGGTTCGTTACCGACGTCAAAGAATATATACGTGAAAATAAATTAAAAACGAGTAAAATTTGTTGGTTGGGCGAAGATAAGACCGTCAATGAAGTTGCCGACCAAATGAACGAAAAATATAAGGGTAGTGGCGTCAAATTTAATAGTGGCGCAAAAAATCTTTTAGAAGCAATCAACGTCAATTGCAGTAAGGGCGTGGCTGTAAAATTTCTTGCCGAATATTACGGCGTATCGCTTAACGAAGTTATTGCCGTTGGCGATAGCACAAACGATATTGACTTAATAAGCGGGGCGTGGCACGGCGTAGCCGTAGGCGACGGAAGGGAAGAATTAAAGGCTGTTGCAGACGAGATAACCGTTCCCTTTGATGAAAAACCCGTTTTAACGTTGCTTAAAAAGTATTGTTTAGATTAACGAAAGGCGAATTATGAAATTTGATTTAATTATTAGCGATTACGACGGCACTTTGGGTGGCGCACCTACTAATACCATAGATAAAGAAACTGTTGATGCGATTAACGCCTTCACGAATAAGGGCGGTAAGTTCGTAGTTTGCACGGGCAGAATGTTTGCTTCGGCGCAAGCAATATGTAAAAGCGTAAACTTAAACGGTATCGTTGTTGCCTTTCAAGGCGCAATGATAAAGGATATTCAAAGTGGATATTCTTATTTTAGCGGTGGTCTTTCGCCAGAAGTAGCAAGCAAAGTAGTTGAAAGTTTTATGAAGGAAGGCGAACAAGTAGTTGCGTTTATAGGGGACGAACTCTATCACCAAAATCACAAAGCGTATTTAGATTTTTATCAACATTTACTTAAAGTTAAAAGCGTAGGCGTTAGTGATCTTGCTAAAACTATATTAGAAAAAAATCAAACGGTAAGTAAAGTGTGTATTCTTTGTGATAAAGAAAAAGCGTTTGCCCTTGCTGATAAATATAACGAAATTATGGGTGGCAAACAAGTAATTTTTAACAACGGCGCAGACGTAATAGTTGAGGCTGTTAACCCAAATTACACAAAGAAGTTTGCCGTGGAATTTTTAGCAAAACACTTTAATATTCCATACGAAAGAATAATGACCGTTGGGGATAGTACTAACGATATAGGTTTAATGCAAGGCGCTTGGCACGGCGTAGCCGTAGGTAACGCAAGGGAAGAATTAAAAGCTTATGCAAAAGAAGTGACAGTACCGTTTAGCGAAAAGCCCGTAAAATACCTAATAGAAAAATATTGTTTGGAAGATGAAAGATGAAGTATAAATTATTTTTAAGCGATTACGACGGAACGCTTGGCGTTGCCCCAGAAAACGATATTGACGAACAAACTGCAAACGCCATTAAGGAATATCAAAAGCGTGGTGGCAAGTTCGTAATATGCACGGGCAGAGCGTACGGCTCTCTTTTAGATATAGTTGATAAAAAGGGTATAAATTGTTTGCTAGCAGGTTTTCAAGGTGCGTTTATAAGACAAGCGCACACCCCTGATTATTTGTTTTACGGTGGTATTGAAAAAGACCTTGCTAAAAAAATAATAAAAGGTTTACTAAAAGAAAAATTTCAAGTAGTGGCTTACCAAAACGACGTCATGTATTATCAAGGCGACGGCAGTTTAGTAGATAAGTATATGATATTTATAAACAGCAGTGGCGTTAAAAAGGTAGACGACCTTGAAAAAGCAATAGTTGGAACTGTTAGCAAAATGGTGGTGCTTTGTCCTGAAGAACTTTCAGATCAAACGGTAGAAAAGGTAAGAAGTATGGTTGCTGACTATACTATATCGGTAAACGCAGCTGTTAAAGGTTGTGTTGAAATAATAAATAACCGTTTAGATAAAGCAAACGCCGTTAGAATAATAGCAGAATATTATAATATTCCTTACGACCAAATAATAACTGTTGGCGATAGCGATAACGATATAGGTTTAGTTGGCGGCGGAGCGTGGCACGGCGTAGCCGTTGGCGATGCAAGGGAAGAGTTAAAGGCCGTTGCAAAAGAAGTAACCGTACCGTTTAAGGAAAAGGCTGTAAAATATTTATTAGAAAAATATTGTTTAAACGATTAAGATAGCGCATACTAAAGGTGAAAATATGCAAGATAAAGAATTAGCGATAGAAACTTTAATAGAAGAAAGGCAAGAAGAAACGGTGTATCCGTTAGTTGCTTTGCGTGGCAAAGTATTATTTCCAAAAACTTTTCTTAATTTTGACGTGGGCAGGCAAGCGTCTATAAACGCAATAAACGCCGCGGCAACCACCAAGAGTGAAATTTTTATAGCGTCGCAAAAGAACGCTTTTATAGATAACCCCAAAACGAGTGAAATAAATAAAGTAGGGGTAATAGCAAGAATAAAACAAATAATAAAAGTTCAAGGTTCAAACAACTTAAAAGTAAGCGTTGAAGCCATTGCACGCGCGAAAATAACCGAATTCGTTTCAAGTAGAGATATGTTTACGGTAAAAGCGCAAATCACCCCGTACGTAAACACGGCTGATGAAATTGCAACCGAAGCGTATCTACGCGTAGCAAAAAAGGTGTTTTTTGATTACGTAAATATAGAGAAAAGGGTGGGTAAAGAAGTTTTATCTACTATAATAGAATTAAACGACCCTAACGAATTTATAGACAACGCAATATCGGTAGTTAATTTTAAGGAAAGCGCGTTGATTTCAATTTTAGAAAAAGACGATACTATTGAAAGGCTTGTAAGTTTTGAACGTTTATTTGCAAAAGAAACGGAAATTGCAAGAATAGAAAAACGCATAACTTCAAAGGTGCGTGAAAATATAGATAAAAGTCAAAAGGAATTTTATCTTCGTGAACAAATTCGCGCAATTCATACCGAACTTGGTGACGACGAAGACGAAATTGATAAGTTAACCAAAGAAATAAAAGATAAAAACTTGCCTAAAGAAGTGCTTGAAAAGGCGCTTAAAGAAATATCAAGGTTGGATAAAATAAACCCGTCTTCACCAGATTATTCAATTATATTGAATTATTTAGACTGGATTAAAGATTTACCTTTCGGTAAGTCAACCGTTGATACCGAAGATTTATCAAGGGCGAAAGAAATTTTAGATAGCGACCATTTTGGGCTAGAAAAAGTTAAAGAAAGAATAGTTGAATACCTTGCCGTATTAAAACTTACTAAAACTATAAAAGGACCTATTTTGTGTTTCGTTGGACCACCGGGGGTTGGTAAAACTTCGGTTGCAACGTCTATTGCGCGCGCTTTGAATAGAAAATTCGTGCGTATGAGTTTAGGTGGCGTTAAAGACGAAGCGGAAATTAGGGGGCACAGAAAAACCTACGTTGGTGCAATGCCAGGTAGAATTATTTACGGGCTTAAAAACGCAGGTGCAGATAACCCCGTGTTCTTGCTTGACGAAATTGATAAGTTATCAGCAGATATTCACGGCGACCCTGCAAGCGCGCTTTTAGAAGTTTTAGATCCCGAACAAAACCCAACTTTCCGTGATAGATATTTAGAAGTGCCTTTTGATCTTTCAAAAGTAATGTTTATAACCACGGCAAACAGCGTAGATACTATTCCGTACCCGTTGCTTGATAGAATGGAACTTATTGAACTTACGGGTTATACCAACGAAGAAAAATTACAAATAGCAAAACGGTATCTTATTCCAAAGCAACTTAAACTTAACGGGTTGAAGGAAAATAAGATAGAAATAACAGACGACGCCATTGAAGAAATTATACGCAGTTACACAATGGAAGCAGGCGTAAGAAATTTAGAGCGTGAAATAGCAGGCGTGATAAGAAAGGTTGCAACCAAGGTAGCACAGTTGCCAAGACGTAGGCGTGAAGTGATAACTAAAGAGAACGTTGCAAAGTATTTAGGCATAAAGAAACATTTGCGCGATATAAGGCTTGAAAACGACGAAGTGGGCGCAGCGACGGGGCTTGCATGGACGAGCGTTGGCGGAACTACTTTGACTATAGAAGTTGGGCTTATGCGTGGCAAGGGCGAAATATTACTTACGGGTAAACTTGGTGACGTAATGAAAGAATCTGCACGCGCCGCAATAAGTTATATAAGGTCACACGCAAGCGAATACGGTATAGAAGACGAACGTTTTGAAAAGACGGATATTCATATCCACGTGCCTGAAGGGGCAACCCCAAAAGACGGCCCAAGCGCAGGTATCACGATGGCTACGGCAATACTTTCGGCGTTCACGAATAAGCCCGTTAGAAACGATATAGCAATGACGGGTGAAATTACTTTGCGTGGCAAAGTGCTTGCAATAGGTGGGCTTAAAGAAAAGGCGCTTGCGGCATATAGGCTTGGAATTAAAGACGTAATAATACCAAAAGCCAACACCAAAGATATAGAAGAAATTCCGTTAGAAATACGAAAGGAAATCAATTTTATTCCGCTTACTTCAGTACAACAAGTATTTGAAAAAGCAATAAAGTTTTAAGGTGAAAAATTATGAAGATTAAAGACGCCGTTTTCGTTACGAGCGTAGCGAGTGCGGATAAATTTTTAAAGACGAATAAGCCGATTATCGCAGTTGCAGGTAAATCAAACGTGGGCAAAAGTTCGCTTATAAATATGCTTGCTAATAAGAAAAAACTTGCTAAAACTTCGGTAACGCCAGGAAGAACGAGGCTTATAAACTATTTTGACTTCGGTGAATTTATGCTTGCCGATTTACCTGGTTACGGCTTTGCGAAAGTTAGCAAAGAAGAAAAGAAAAAATGGGGGGCGTTACTTGAAAGTTTTTTAGCCACCCAAAAAATAAACCTTTTGCTTTCTTTAGTTGATATTCGCCACGACCCTACTGAAGACGATAAAATGATGGTTAACTATCTTTACCATTACGCCGTGCCATTTTCTTTGATTGCTACTAAAGCGGATAAACTTGGTAAGACCAAAATTAAGCCGAGAATTAAAGAAATTTCAGCCTGTCTACGCGTAGGCATAGGCGATATAACGGCGTCGTCAAGTGAAACGGGTTACGGCAAAGAAGAAATACTTAAAATTATAGAACAAGCGCTTTGCGTTACTAAAGATGAAGAATAAATAAAACCGCGTTATTCAACGCGGTTTTTTGCTTGTTTTCTTTTCGCTCTTTGCGAGTGATGAAGTTTTCCGTATAAGAAAGAAAACCCTATGATTAGTGAGAATATAAATACTATCCAATAGATTGAACCGAGCGAAGGAATAGGACCTGCGTCAATTCCAAACCACCCGACGGGCGAATCAAAGTTTAAGAAGAAGTATGCATAAGTTTCCACACCCCTAAAGGTAACGTCGCACGCACCCAAAATACAAGCGAAAATGAAATAAATGAGCGGTGGTATAAGAGTATAGAAGAAATGCCTTGTTTTAAGTTCAATAGTAAAATCGTCCACGAAAAAGTCTATTATTGATAAAACGGGGCAGAATACGTGAACTAAAAGGCTGTTGATTGACCACGGGTGGTAATCTTCAGGGGCGAACGGCGCAAGAACTGCGCAAAAAATTAAGCCCGTTATAGTGATTGACACCGTGAAAATAAATTTAAGCAAATATAGTCTATCCTTTATAACCCCTTGGTTTTTATGCATAAAGGAAAAAATTACTATCAAAAGCATAGTAACGCCAATCCAAAGATTAGATTGCGTAGTGAAAAAGTAAAGCCTTTTATACCAAGCGGAATAGCCGTCTAATTGTGCTTGAAAAAAGCCTATAATAACCCCTGCAAAAGCCGTTAAAATAACACCGAATTTAAGAACGTAAGAAATCGCCTTTCTCATGATACCCTCTTAATAAAAATTAATCGTATTTTTTTCCGTAAAACTTTTCGCGAGTGCGTGGTAGGGCCGTTTCAGCAGAGCCAAGCGGTTCGTTAGCGTTGCGGTAATCGTGTTTGTCGCAAAACCATTTAAGTTCGCCTTTAAGCCTTTCAACGTTTCTGTTTTGAACGCCACTTATAGCTTTAACGTATTCTTTTGAAAGCATACCTGCAAACTTGGAATAACGCAAAAGTTCAGCGTAGTGGTGCATACAAAACCCCTTACTTCTTAAAAGCGACTTAACGAATTCCCTTTCACGCAAAAACATTTGCGCAATGGTCTTGTAATACTTAACCATACTCTCTTCAGTAAGGTCACAAATAACGCAAGTTGAACTTTGTTTTTCAATTTCGTCCGCAATCTTAATAGCCGTGCGTGGCGAATCAATTTGAGCGTAAAGGTTACTTAAAACGTCAATGCGCGTTTGAAGTTGAAGGGCAACCGAAAGTTTATTCGGGCGTGCTAAAAGCATATCTAAATGCTTGTCGCAAAACCCTTTTTTGCCAACCTTTATACGAGTATTATCTTCCATAACGGCGTCGTTAAGGAATTCGTGTAAAAACTGTTCTTCTACTATTTTTTGAATTTCACACAAAGGGCATTCGCAATCAACTTTGAATTTATCTTTGATTAGCCCCGTATCAATATGATATGCCATAAGTTTATTATAACAAACTTATTTTAAATTTTCAAGTCAACGCTTGAATTTTTTTTATATTGTGCTATAATATTATAAAGCAATGAATTAAAGGGATAAAATATGGTAATAAAGAAAGTAGATTTATACGAATATTTCGGCGTTGAAAGAAAAGCTGGCGCACAAGGTTACCTTGATTTATATTTACACGAATCAACTGAAGGTGCACCGAATAGAGTTCGCCCTGCAATGTTAGTCCTTGCTGGCGGTGGCTATGGCTTTGTTTCTAAAAGAGAGCAAGAGCCTATTGCCTTAAGATATATGGTTGAAGGTTTTAACGCTTTTGCATTGCACTATTCAGTTTTCCCCGTAACTTTCCCTGCGCAACTTATTGAAGCGTGTATGGCGATGTGCTACATTAGGGAAAATGCGAAAAAACTTTGCATTATGCCCGATAAAATTTGTGCAGTAGGGTTTTCTGCAGGTGGTCACCTTTGTGCGTCCCTTTCAAATATGTATAATTTTAAGGAAGTTGTTGATGCGCTTGGCGTTGATAGAGCAAAATTAGCACGCCCAGATGCAAGTATTCTTTCTTACCCTGTAATAACGGCAAAAGAGCCCACTCATATAGGTTCGTTCTTAAATCTTACCAACGCAAATGAAAATCTTTATCAAAGGCTTTCGGTTGAAAACCAAGTTACCATTGATACGCCACCTGCGTTTATTTGGGCAACTTTTAACGATGGATGCGTGCCGTGTGAAAATAGTTTCGCATACGCTATGGCAATGAAAAAGGTTGGCGTTCCGTTTGAAATGCATATATTTGAAGACGGCGTACACGGTATTTCTTTGGCAACTAAAGAAGTTAGTACCGAAGGGAACGAACAAGCAATTGACCGCCCCGAATTAAATGTGTGGGTAAATTTATCGGTAACTTGGCTTAAAAATAGGGGATTTATTATTAAAAATAAAGGTGAATAATGAAAAAATTAGGTTTAGTATTAGGTTCAGGGGGCGCAAGGGGCGTCGCACATATAGGTTTTTTGAAGGCTCTTGAAGACGCAGGCATTAAGC
>JAZSJY010000161.1:0-3393 GCA_045534565.1 Christensenellaceae bacterium
GTTATTGATAAACTTGATAGACCGATATTGATGTTGCAGAGTAAAGAAGATTTGTATTCAACGCCTGAAAACGCAGTTAAACTGTATGAAAAGGCAGGCAGTCAAAAGAAAGAATTAGTTTGGTTTGAACACGGTAAACACTCAATGCTACGAATAACCGATACCGAACGTTACGACGGTATGATTACTAAATTCTTAAATGAAATCAAATAAAAAAAGGGCTTTAAGCCCTTTTTCTTTTAGTCTTTTTTGTTATTTAGGTTACAGAAAAAGTCGGTGCTACCAGCGACGAAAGGAACTCTACCAACGGTAGTATTATCAGTAGTTCTTGAACGCAATTCTTTAACGGGGTTGGGCGCAACTTCAAAGCGATAATCTTTACCGTAGTTGCGTATATGCGCGTCAATGGTCAGGTGTGACGGAACGATTTCTATGGTTGGGTTTATAATTTTTTGGAACTGGAAGAAGTTTGCGTCGCTTGGCAATTCGTCAACGTTTACGTAATCTTCTAAAAGCCCCGTATACTGAACCGTTTCAAACAAAATTTTGCGTACGTATTCAATATTTTGGTGCAAAGATATAGGCGCAGGGAATTCGCCGTCGGGTATAACTTGTTGCCAGTCTTTGCCTTCGTATTTTTTAAGAAGTTCAACTGCTTTATGTAAGTGCGATATTTCAATTTCAAGGTTTTCTTCCCACAAGCCTTTAACGTAAGCGTCCGTTTCGGTTACGTAGCAAGACCAGTATAAATAACACTCGCAATATTCGTGCCATAAAAGCATTTCAAGCCACGTTGCGCTTGAATCCATTAAACTTTCGTATTGAGTAACGTGTTCTTCTTCAACTTGCGCAATTTCCATATATAACTTGCGTGAAAGGTCGTTGGTGGCAAGGTTGGTTATATTCATATAGTAGTTCATAGTTTGTTGCTCTGCCGCCGTAATAATCATAGTAGACAGCACCGTTTGTTTATCGGCTTCTTTGGCGTTGATGGCGCGTTTAACGTTGTCTTTATTGAAACGATGGTGAGAAATAGTGGGGCGTGCAGGCATAATTTCGGTATATTTACCAACTAAACGTTCTGCTAAAACGCCTTGCTCCATTTCTAAAAGGTTAGCGTAGCGGTAAAGGTGGTCAAAGTCTTCTAATAGGGCAAAATCAAGCGCTTTTTTAACGTAACAATCACTTTCACGCCTTGCGAGTTCGGCAGTTAAATCAACGGCAAGTTGTTCGTAGCCGATAGTGTGTTCTAACGCGCTTTCATTGCACGGTTTTAATAGCGATACTTTAATTTGTTGTTGCTTTTCTATTTGACGTGTAACTGAAATTTCACGGCGTAAATCGTTATCGGTCGTATGGCGGGCAAGTTGGTGCGAAAACCAGTTTGCTTCAAATTCCGTGCCGTTCATAAGTATAATGCGAGTTTTCGTGTAAGGATCTACTTCGTGTTTATCGTAAGATTTTGGGTAAAGCATTTTCCAGTTTTGGTAACTGCCTAGCAAATTTATAGGTTTTTCTTTAAAAGGATTCATAAAACACCCTCCGTTTTTTAATTATCCTTACATAATACGCAGTAAACGGTTAAAATGTTTTTGATAAAAATAAAAAAGCAGGTTCACCTGCTTTTTTTATTAAAATTTTATTTGTGAAAGAGTTATATTCGGGTCGTTTATAATTTGTTCCAATATAGTTAGATAATTTTGATGGAAGTTTTTAACGTGCTTTTCGTTTATAATTTTAGTCTGCACGTCGTAATAAGTTTCAATTTCGCCTACATTAACGTTATAAAATTGCGCAAGATATACGGGAACAGCACATCTTTCGTTGCTATAAACGTCAATTCTAACACCTTCGGGAAGGGCAATAGGCAAGAAAGAATATATGTACGAATAATAATTAGTAAGCCACGACGAACGGTAAGATTTATGAACTAACATTTCAAAATCTCTATCGGGGAAACCTAAATGCTTAACGTAGTTAAACTGATTAACCATAAAGGTCTTAAAACTATCGGTAAACGTTTGGTCGTAGTCAATAGTAGAGTAACAACCAAGACTTTGAACTTTTGAACCCGAGCAATTCTTTACTAAAGCAGAAGTTCTGCAATTATATATGGCAAGGGGCAAAAGATTAGTTCTGTTACCGTTTATCTTTGCAGTGGTAAGGTTGTAAACGTAAAATAAAAAGGTTGCGGGGGAATATTCGTTTTCCGTGCAGAAGTTCATTATTTTACTAGTAGTTTGCTTATCAATTTTGTAACAATAATCTTTGGTTTGATTATTTACGAAAAATATGGGCATAGCACGTTTGTTTTTACGTAATTGCTTTTGCCAAATTTTATCGTCTTCGCCGTGTATACCTGCGTAATAAGGTTCGGGGTTAGATTGAAAAAGGTCGGTAAAAAACTTGCGATTTTTCTCTTGAACGTCCTTGTTGAATTTTCTTTGCAAATCTTTTTTAACTACGTCTTCAAACTTGTTAGGCGCTTTAGGTAAGGGCGCACCCGTTTCAAGACTGTGGTAAATTGAAAGCAAGTCTTTATAAAGCACGGTTATTCCGTATATATCTAGCGCCATGTGGCAAACCTTAAAGAATATCATATTCTTTTTGTCAAAGGTTTTTATAAAGAAGGGTTCAATAATAACGCCGTGTTTATAGTCTATTGCCTTTTTTCTTTCGGTGGCTATAAAAGCGTCTTGTTCTTCTTTGGTATTAAAGGTTAAAAGGGGAACTTTTACGCGCAAAGGCTTATCAAAGCGTTGCAAAAGTTGACCTTTTTTCTTAAAAAACTTTATACCTAAACAATCGTGCCTATCTAAAAGATAATCGTAAGCTTTTTGCATTAAATCAAAATCAATTTGATTATCAATGGTCACCGAAGATAATATGTTTACAACTTGCTTGTATAAGGTGTATTTGCATTGTAAATAAGAAACGTCTTGCGATGAAGTTAGGGGGTAATAAGTTGAACTTTTCATAATAAAACTCCTTATGTGATAAGCATTTTAATACAAAAATATGAATTATGTATAAACTTTTGAATAAAAATGTAAAATTTTGTAAAAAAAATTTATTTAGTAGTTTTAAATTAAAAAACGCAAAAATAAGGCAATACAGAGAAAGTTTAAGTTACTTGAGTAGTAGACAAGATTACGTTGTAGGTGTAAAATGTATTATAAGGTTAAATGGGAGAAATTGATATGAAAATTTCGTTAATCGTAGACGGTAAGATTAACCCGATAGGCATAAATAGGGAAAGGGTAAGATTTTCAGTAAAGACTGAAGGCGCGCCCTGTTTTGATAAGGTTGAGTATTTTATTTACAAGACCAAAGAAGACGCTAAAAACAACTTGCCTATGCTTCATTACGTAGGCAAAGAAACTAACGCTTATT
>JAZSJY010000172.1:0-5258 GCA_045534565.1 Christensenellaceae bacterium
CGAAGTTTGCGTTCATAGGTTGAAAATCTTTATTTTCAGTAGTTATGTATTTTGCAAGTGCACCCAACACCGTTTTATCCGACACGGTTACGCTCTTTTTATTTTGCAATTTTCTTAAACAGTAAATTGCGCTCATTAATCCACTTGCAGCGCTTTCAACGTAGCCTTCAACACCCGTAATTTGACCTGCAAAAAACACGTTGCCGTACTGCTTTAACGAATAGTCGTTTGAGAGCACTTTAGGTGAATTTATAAAAGTGTTTCTATGCATTACGCCGTATCTAATAAACTCTGCGTTTTTAAGGGCGGGTATCAAACCGAAAACTCTTTTTTGCTCGCCCCACAAAAGATTAGTTTGAAAACCGACCATGTTATACATAGTGCCGTCTTTATCTTCCCTGCGAAGTTGCAAACACGCATACGCCCACCTACCCGTTTTTGGATCGGTAAGCCCTACGGGTTTTAACGGGCCGAAACGCAAAGTGTCTTGCCCTCGGCTAGCCATTACTTCAACGGGCATACACCCTTCAAACACCGCCGTGTTTTCAAAATCGTGCAAATCTTTTCGCTTTGCATTTTTAAGTTCTTCCATAAAAACGGTATATTCTTCTTTGGTCATAGGGCAATTGACGTGATCGCCGTTGCCTTTATCGTATCTATCGCCAAAGAACGCGCTTTGCATATCTATACTTTCAAAGTCTATTATCGGCGCTGACGCATCAAAAAAATATAGACCGCCACCGACCAACTCTTTTATTTTATTTGAAAGTTTTTCAGTAGTTAAAGGTCCCGTCGCTATAACGGTGTAACCGTCAAGGTCAATATCTTCAACTTCTTTACTGATATGCGTTACGTTTTGTAAGCTTTTAAGTTTTTCCGTTATATATTTAGAGAACTTTTCTCTATCAACTGCCAAAGCGTTGCCTGCTGGTACGCGCGTGTTGTCTGCGGCTTCAACTATTAACGAACCCAACATACGCATTTCTTCTTTCAAAAGCCCTGCTGCGTTGCCGTAAACATCGTTACTCTTTAACGAATTAGAACAAACTAATTCACCGTAGTTTTCGCTCGTGTGCGCAGGAGTATACGCATGTGGTTTTATATCGTATAACTCTACTCGTACGCCGTGGGTTGCAAGATAATGCGCACATTCTGCGCCTGCAAGACCGCCGCCGATTACTTTAACTTTTTGCATCTTTTACGTATTTACACTTCTTATTTGAACACTTAACCGTGTTTTCAACTTCTACTAAGAACCCACCGCAATCAGGGCATTTTTCACCCGTAGGCATATCCCAACTCATGAAGTTGCATTCGGGATAACCAGAACAACCGTAGAATTGTTTGCCTGCGCGACTAAGCATTTTTTTAGTGGGTCTTCCACACTTTGGACATACGCCCATATTTTCTGTAAGGCTTACGGTGTTTTTACACTTGGGGTAATTTGAACAAGCGATAAACTTGCCGTATTTACCTTCTCTTTCAACCATTATTCCACCACATTTTGGACATATTTTATCGGTGGGAATAGTCGTCTTTTCGTTTACCGATTTAATGTTTTGACATTTTGGATATTTTGAACAAGCGTAATAGTTGCCGTATTTACCACTATTGATAATCATTGGCGCGCCACATTTATCGCAAATTACGTCGGTAACTTTTGAATTTTGCACTTGTTTTTCAAAAGGAACGTAGAAATCTCTTATAAGTTTAAGCCAGTCTCTACCGCCTTCGCCTATATCGTCTAGCGCCGTTTCCATACGCGCGGTAAAAGATATATCCATTACGTCGGGGAAGTATTTTACCAAGAAATCAATAAGTTCGTAACTTATGGGATTTGGTACTAAATACTTCTTTTCCTTCTTTACGTATTCTCTTTTCTTATCCGAAAGTTTTGCCATTATAGTTGCGTACGTTGAAGGTCTACCTATGCCCTTTTCTTCCATATGCTTTATAAGGCTTGCTTCGGTATAGCGAACGGGCGGTTTGGTAAACTTTTGCTCTTTAACGAGTTTCATTAGTTTTAATTTTTCGCCTTCGGTAAGAGCAGGTAACAATGCGTTGCCACTTTCTTCGTCCGTTTCTTCTTTCTTGGTATCGTCGTACGCTGCCGTGTAGCCCTTGAAAGTAAGCGTTTTACCGCTAGTCTTTAAAGTATAATCACTTGCGCCAACTTCAACGGCGACGCTATCGTATTTTGCTTCTGCCATTTGCGACGCAATAAAACGGTCGTAAATAAGTTTATAAAGTTTATATTGTTTTTCGTCAAGCACGCCTTTAAGTTTTTCAGGCGTTTTATTAACGTCAATAGGTCTTATCGCTTCGTGCGCGTCTTGTGCGTCTTTTTTAGTGCGATAAAAATTTGGTTTTGACGGAACGTATTCTTTTCCGTAAGTTTGCTCTATATATGCGAGTGCGCTCTTTTGTGCTTCTGCTGAAACACGAACAGAGTCCGTTCTCATATAGGTTATAAGTGCAATGTGACCACGTGGGGTTTCAACGCCTTCATATAGCCTTTGCGCTATTTGCATTATTTGTGGGGCTGAAAGATTTAACTTTATAGACCCGTCTTGTTGAAGCGTACTAGTTATAAACGGTGCGGGAGCGTGCGATTTCATAACCGCTCTTTTTACCGATTTAACGATGAAGTCACTATTCTTTAAGGTGTTTTCTACTTCGGTCGCTTGTTCGGCGCTATCGGGTTTGAACTTTTTGCCGTTCTTTTCAACCAAAAGAATTTTAAATGCCGATTTGCCTTCAGGCTTAACGTCTGCTTTAAGATTCCAGTATTCAACGGGTTTGAACGCCGTAATTTCACGTTCCCTATCAACTACCATTTTAAGTGCAACCGATTGCACTCTACCTGCTGATAGCGTTTCGTTTAGTCTTATGCTTGCCGCAGGTGAAATACTGTAACCCACTATTCTATCAAGCACGCGCCTTGCTTGTTGCGCGTCAACTAAATTCATATCTATTTTTCTAGGATTTGCAAGGGCGTTTTTAACCGCCTTTTCAGAAATTTCGTTAAATTCTATTCTGTTTGCTTGGTCTAAATCAAGATTTAAGACTTCTGCTAAATGCCATGATATTGCTTCGCCTTCTCTATCCGGGTCGGTTGCAAGATATACTTTATCTGCTTTTGACGCCGATATTTCAAGCCTTTTTATATCGCTCTTTTTATCCGCAGAAATTATATAGTGCGGTTCAAAGTTTCCGTTTAAGTTGATACCCATTGAGTTTACGGGAAGATCCCTTATGTGCCCTTTTGATGCGTCAACTTTGTAATCTCCCTTTAAGAATTTTTCTATGGTCTTTGCTTTATGGGGTGATTCTACTATTATTAGTTGCATTTATGCCTCCAAGTCGTTTCGTGTTAGTCCGTAAGTGTTACCACTCTTTACTACTATTCCTTTAATTTCAAGCGAAGATAACGTCGGCGTTATTTCAAATATTCGCTTACCTAATTGATTGCACAATTTTTCCACGTGCATTTCGCCGTCTTTTAATGCGCTGACTATTTGCTTTTCTGCGTCGGTTAATAAAATAGTTTCTTTAACCGTAGTTTCGCCGTAATATTCCAAAATATCTTGTGGGGTATCGGTTAATCTTGCACCCCTTTTGATAAGGTCGTTACACCCTGCGCCCGACGGCACGCCTACGCTATACGGTACGGCGAATAAGTCTTTTCCATATTCCTCTGCATATTCTGCCGTATAAAGCGTTCCGCTTTTTATTCCACCGCTAACGATTAGCACGCCCTTTGAAAGCCCTGCTATTATTCTGTTCCTAACGGGAAATTGATAGGGCTTTGGTACAGTTTCAGGCGGATATTCGCTTATAGCAAGTCCTTTTGCAATTACCTTTTCTAAAAGGTCTTTGTTTGCGCTTGGGTAAATATTATCAAAACCACCTGCTATTACAGAGATGGGTTTACCGTCACTTTCAAGCGCTGATTTTAACACGGTTGCGTCAACGCCTTCGGCTATGCCCGTAACCAAAGCGTAACCAGATTTTGATAACGCCGTTGCGTAATTTTTCGCTACGTTTATTGAAAGCGGTAAACTCTTTCTACTGCCAACTATACCAAAAGTTTTTTCTTTTAGTAAAGAAATATTCCCCTTACAGTACAAAACTAACGGTGGAATTTCAGTATTCAACAAACTTTCAGGATAGTCTTTAGATAAAAGCGTTATCGGGCTTATTCCTTTTTTTTCTAAAGAAGATATGACGTAATCGGTATACCTTTCGTTTGCAGAATTTTTTAGCGTTCTAAAAGCGTTTTCGCCAACTGCGTTAGTTAAAAACTTTTCGGTAAGCCCTACTAGTTCTTCTATTCCACTTACGTCGTCAATATAATCTATAAGTTCTTTTTTGTATTTGTATTCCAAACCGAGAAAACAATCTAACCAAATAATTATTCTTTCGGCTTTATCGTAAGTATTAACCATTTTACTATTACGAGTGGCGATAACTTATGGCTTCTAAAATATGTTCTTGACGGATTTCGTCGTAAAGTTCCATATCGGCAATAGTTCTTGCCACTTTTATTATTCTACTGCGTGCACGTGGCGAAAGCCCTAACCTTTCGTACGCTTGACGCAAAAGTTGTTCACATTCTTTTGAGAGTTTGCAATATTTGTTTATTTGTTTTTCGCCCATATCACTATTCGTGAGTATGCCGTCTTGTTCAAAGCGCTTTTTTTGTATTGCGCGCGTCCTGTTTACACGCTGACGAACTACTGCTGAACTTTCACTTAAAGTATCAGTTGAAAGTTCGGCGTATTTTACGCTATCAACTTCAACTTGTATATCAATTCTATCAAGTAACGGCCCTGAAAGTTTTGCTTTATACTTGTTTATTTGTTGAGAAGTACAAGTGCACACTTTATCAGGTGAGCCCAAGTTTCCACAAGGACATGGATTCATACTTCCACACAACATAAAATTTGCAGGGTAATTTACGCTACCCGTTGCTCTTGAAACGGTTATGTTTCCGTCTTCTAAAGGTTGACGCAACGATTCAAGCGTAGAACGGGTGTATTCTGGCATTTCGTCTAAAAACAGTACACCGTTATGAGCAAGGCTGATTTCACCCGGTTTAACTTTTGACCCACCACCCGTGAGCGAAACTGTCGTAGCCGTATGATGCGGACTTCTAAACGGACGGGCATACACTATGCCTTCTTGTTCTTTAACTAATCCTGCGACAGAGTGAATTTTCGTAGTTTCAAGCGCTTCTTCAAAAGTCATATCGGGCA
>JAZSJY010000110.1:0-7853 GCA_045534565.1 Christensenellaceae bacterium
GCGTGTTTTTTATATGAATAAACCGAGCAGTTTGTATCCGCCCAAAAGAATAAGTATGAGTGGCGGAATAAACTCGATTTTTGCAAGGTTTTTGAAAAGTTTCGTCTTTGCTAAAAGAACCCCTAAAGTTATCATAATAGCGTGCATTAAAGTCATCGTAAGCGGAACGTAAAAAGCGTTCATTCCCATAATGGAAAGGGAAAGGGTTGCAAAAGCGCCGTCAAGCCCAACGGCAAACCCCGTTACTATTGATTGAACGAAAACGCCGTTGCGTTTTTTAGTTGTCTTTTGTCTTTTAAAAAGGTTAAAAATGCCTACGGCAATTAAGATAATTCCCCCTAAAGACGCAAGCCTTTCAGTAAGAAAATTGCTGAGTAAAATAGCAAGATAATTTGCAGTAGTGCAAAGAATAAACACCACCAAAGTAATTCCAAGTATAACTGGCAGTTTTTTGCAGTCGTTAAGTGATAGTGAAAATCCGCAAACTAAACTGTCAATACTAACGGTTAGCGCAGTTAAAAGTAAAAAGTAAATCATTAGTATATCGTCAAAGTATTAAAGTTTCTAATAAAATATATTCCCACGGATAAAAAAAGGTTAATAAAAAGGTCGCAAAACGGATAATATTTTCAAAAAAGACAAAAAGTATATTGACAAACGATATTTTTTAGTGTAAAATATATCAAGTATAATAGTATATTATAAGGAGCATAAGGCTTTTATGAAGATGGCTAAATCCTATAAAATTATTTTATTTATCACGGCGGTAGCGCTTGCTTTCGCACTCTTTATCGGCGGTATGTCGCTTAAGGGCGAACAAGTAGTTCACGCAGCGTCGTCACCATCAGCGTATTTTACTTTAAGTAGTGGCGATTCTAACCTTAAGTTTGATGGTGGTGCAATGGTTGCAACCGTTAAAGATGGCGACGTTTTGAAGTTTGATAAAAAACTCGTTATAAGCGATATGGGTATGGAAATGTCAATGCCCGAAGGCGTTACGGCAGAAATCGCATTTAAGGGCGAATCTTTCTACGTAAACGGCAATAAGAAAGGAGATGGTGAAAACGTTTCTTTTGATAAGGTTATCACAAATAAAGTTAAAGTTACTGCAGGTGCAGGTGGCTACACTTATAAATTAAACACCATATCAGAGAACACGGCTGTAGGCGATAAATTCGTTTTAACCGTTAGTGTTGGAGCTGGCTACTTGAATGTGAACGGCTTTGCTGAAGTGGACGCTTATTATAGGCTTAAAGAAGTTGACGAAAAGGCAGATTCAGAAATTGAAATCACTTTTGACGGTATAGCAGAAGGCGAAACCAAAGAATTCAAACTTTTCTACGTTGACCAAAAAGTTAGCGATACCACGGGCGCTTACAAACAAACTTTTGAAGTAGACTCAAATAAAAACTTAACTAAAACGGCTCTTCCAAGAGTTGCAATTAACGACAGTTTTTATACTAGAAACCAATACGGCGTTTACACGGCTAATAAAAAAGCAAACACCGCGTCACCTACGCCATATTCTTTCTCATATACCGTATATTCTTTGACGGGTGGTGTTTATACGAGCGACCTTAAACTTAAAGGTGATGCGGATAAAGTTTGGTTTAACGAAACGCAAAAACTCTTTAGATTTAAAGAAGTAACGGGTGCAGTTGATATTCAAATATTCAAAACGAGCGGTACGGACGAACAAGTTCTTGAAACCGTTAGCGTAAACGTTTATAGTGACGACACCGTTGCACCAGTATACAACACTGCTGATACCGTAGCCGTTGAAGGGTTTAAGTATCAACTTAAAAAAGCGTATACTACTGACGAAGGCACTTCAATAGCACTTGGTACCGAAGTTGAAATTCCTTCAATGCGCGATCTCGTATACGACGATTATACTTCGTACGACGATATGTCTAAAACGGTATACTATAAGTCAAGGTCAACCGCAGGTTCTACCAAGAATATGGAATTCACCGTTTCAACTGACGGCGATTACGAATTCTTCGTTTTGTTTGCTGACGGAAACGGCAACTCTATGGAAGAAAGTGATTTCTACGAAGTTGACGATAGTGACGCTAACAAAATAAACGAAGGACCTTATTACGATAATTTCGTTTATAATTTCCATATTAAAGACGACGCAGTTATCGTAGTTGATCCCGCCCCCACGCAAGGTAAAGGATTTAAGGGCGTTAAATACGTAGCGTCAAGTTTCACGGTAGAAGCAGAAGGTTGCAAAGTAGTATATACTCTTTACTACAACTCAAGCCTTAACGCAGATATAGATTCTGACGGTTGGGTAGAAATTCCAAAAGCGTCAAAAATTAGCGATAAAAAATACGATAAAGACGGATATACTTACGACGATATTCAAAAAATCGCTTACGACGGAACTTGCACTTTCGTACCTACCGAAATCGGTTCTTACAAAATAGTATGTAAAGCAACGTCTGAAAGTACTTCAAGATATGATGAAGCTGCAACTATCATTAGGGTAGAAAGCGAACCTACTACCGTAAATCCACATAAGGGTGAATGGGCGAAAGAAAATATCGGTACGCTTATCTTCTTACCTATCGGTGGTGTATGTCTTATTGCTATAATCGTTCTTCTCTGTATCAAACCAAAGGATAAGAAGGAAGAAGAATAATAAATTTGATTTATAAACGTTCGGGGCTTCGGATTTTTTCGGAGCCCTTTTGTTAAGAGTATGGAAAAATTTGTTGCAGATAAAAAAGGCAAGTTATCAAAGCTTGCGTTAAATAGTATTAGTGATTTATCGTATACTGCGCTAATGAAAGCGTTGAGAAAAAGAGACGTGAAAATCAACGGCAAACGCACGGGGACTGACGTAACTTTAGAAATAGGCGATTGTGTTGAAATTTATTATACGGTTACGGAAATTGCTAAATATACTGAACTTTTTATTGACCAAAATATTTTGGTGATAAACAAGAAAAAAGGCTTTACTTCGGAAGACGTTTTTTTAGACGTTCAAAGTAAATATAAGTGCGCAAAATTTATTCATCGGTTGGATAGAAATACTGACGGCGTTATGATTTTTGCGCTAAACGAAGAAAGCGAAAAAGAACTTTTGCTCGGGTTTAAAAATAGAACTTTTGACAAGATATATCACGCTACGGTTAAGGGTGTTCCTTCTAATAAACAAGCGGTTTTAACGGCGTTTTTATTAAAAGATAAAGAGCGTTCAACCGTTAAAATTTTCAACACCCAAGTGAAAGGTAGCGTGCCTATTAAAACGGGGTACAGAGTAATAGGAGTAGAAGGCGAAACTAGTAAGTTAGAAGTAACTTTATATACGGGCAAAACCCATCAAATAAGGGCTCATTTAGCGCACGTTGGCCACCCTATTGTAGGTGACGGAAAATACGGCGACTACGCCTTGAATAAACTAATGAACGCAACTACTCAAATGCTTACGGCTTATCAAATAACTTTTCATTTTGATAAAAAAAGTGTGCTAAATTATCTAGACGGTAAAATTTTTAATATAGGTTAAATTATGCCACAAGACGCATTTACGCTACGTTATCTTTGCGCTGAACTTGACGGCGTTTTAAGAAACGGCAAAGTAAACAGAATAACCGAACCCACGCACGACGAATTAGTGCTTACCGTGTATACGGGAAAGCGTACGGAAAAATTGCTTTTAGACGTTAACCCTGCTAGCCCACGAATAGGGCTTATAGAAAGGGAAAAAGAAAGCCCTTTAACCGCGCCTAATTTTTGTATGCTTATGCGCAAACACCTATTAAACGCTACCTTGCTTAAAATTAGTTTGATAGGGTTTGATAGAATCGTGAAGATTGATTTTCTTTCTTACGGAGAGTTTTTTGATTCTGTTGAAAAAACGCTTTACGTTGAACTTATGGGGCGTTATAGCAACGTTATATTGACTGAAAACGGCAAGATTTTAGGTGGTAATAGGGGAATAAATATGTTTGACGACGGCGTTAGACCACTTATCGTCGGCAGAGAATACGTTTTTCCACCCGTGCAAGATAAAAAATTGCCAACTGATAATCAACTCGTTGATATTTTTGACGGTGTAGAAAAAAATCAGCTCGCTGATATAATTTGTAAAAACGTTCAAGGCATAGCGCAGTCAACCGCAAAAGAAATAGTGAATAAATATCCCAAAGAAAATGTTTACGGAAAGGACTTTTTCACTCACTTGAACGATTATTTGTATTCTACCGTTTCAAAGCCTTGCGTTATAGAAGAAAACGGGGAAGTAAAAGACGTTTGCGTATATCCCTATTCTTGGGTTTCAGGGCAAGTAATACCTTTTGAAAGTTTGTTTACTGCTGAAGAATATTATTTTGAAAAAAAGCAAAAGGCAAAACTTTTTAAGAGTAAAAAAGAAAGGCTTAATTCGGTAACGAATACTGCCTTAAAAAAGGTGAAAAAACGCCTGACTGCAATTACGTCAAAAGAAAAAGACGCCTTAAGCGCAGAAGAAAATAGAATTAAAGGCGAATTGATTTTATCTAATTTGTACCGTTTAAAAAACGGTATGGAAGAGTGTGAACTTGAAAATTATTACGACGGCACTACCGTAAAAATAACGCTTGATAGTAGGCTTTCGCTCGCTAAAAACGCAGAGAATTATTATAAGAAATACAACAAGCAAAAACGCACTTTAACGGCGCTAAAACCGCAAAAAGACCAAGCGCTTGCCGACGTTGAATATTTAAATGGCGTGCTTGACGAAATATCGTTGGCAGAAGATATTGAAGAACTTTCTTTGGTTCAAACGGAACTTGAAGGTCAAGGACTTATAGTGAATAAGCAAACGGCAAGAAAGACTAAAAAAGAAAACCAAGCGTATTGTAGAATTTATTCGGTAAACGGTTTCACCGTGCGAGTGGGTAGAAACAATACTGAAAACGATAAAGTGACGTTTACGGCAAAGGGAAGCGATATGTGGTTGCACGCAAAAGATTATCACTCGTCGCATTTGATAATTGAATGTGAAGGCAAAAATCCACCCGAAGACGTAATAATCGTCTGCGCGGAAATTTGCGCTTATTATTCAAAGGGCAGAAACGGTGGAAAAACTGAAATTGTTTATACGCAAAAGAAATTCGTTAAAAAGCCGTCTAAATCAAAACCGGGTTTTTGCACCTATACTGACTTTAAGTCGGTAACCGTACAACCAAAAAAACACTTAGATTTTTTAAAAAGCGATTAAACAGCGTAAAAAATCTTGCATTTTATAAAACATTGTGATAAAATATTTAGGAATTTTAAAGGTATAGGAGAATATTATGAAATATACTTTCGCAAAAGGTAAAAAGAGCACCGTAAAGGTAACAATTGATTTGAACGCAACCGAATGGAACGAAGCCATAAATCAGGCTTACGAAAAAACTAAAGGTAAATACAGCGTGCCTGGTTTTAGAAAAGGCAAAGTGCCTAAAAAGGTTTTGGAATCAGCATACGGCACGGGTGTTTTCTATGAAGAAGCAATCAACATTGCTTTCCCTAAATACTATTCGGAAGTTTTAGATAAAGAACCCACTATCTATCCAGTTGCCGCACCTGATATTGACATTAAGAAAATCAGCGAAAAAGGCATCAGCATGATAGCAATCGTTCCCGTTAAGCCAGAAGTTACTTTGGGTGAATATAAAGGTTTAACTTTCAAAAAGAACGTATACGAAGTTAAAGATGAAGAAGTTGAAGACGACGTTAAACGTTTACAAGACCGCAACTCACGTATGGTAGAAGTTACCGATAGAGCAGTTGAAGACGGTGACAGCGTAGTTATTGATTACAGTGGTAGCGTAGATGGCGTTAAGTTTGACGGTGGTACGGCTGAAAAACAAACGTTAGTTATCGGTAGCAAAACCTTTATTCCTGGTTTTGAAGATCAAGTTATCGGCATGAAACTCGGCGAAGAAAGAGACATCAACGTTAAATTTCCCGAAGAATATCACGCAGAAAACTTAAAGGGTAAAGACGCCGTATTTGCAATCAAACTTCACAAGATTGAAAAGAAAGAACTTCCTGAAGTTAACGACGAATTTATTAAAGACGCAGTTGGTAGTGAAAGCGTTGACGCTTACAAGGCAGAAGTTAAAGCAAGACTTGAAAAGCAAAATGCTGATAGGGCTGATCGTGAACTTGAAGACGCAATGATTAAGAAGATTGCTGAAACTAGCGACGTTGATATTTGTGACGCTCTTATTGAAAATCAAATTGATCGTATGGTTCAAGAAATGGAATATCGCCTTTCATACCAAGGTCTTCGCCTTGACGATTATTTAAAATATATCGGCAAATCAATGGAAGACTTTAGAAAGGGTTATAAAGACCAAGCAACCGAACTCGTTAAATCGCAACTCGTTATTGAAACGGTGATTGAAAGAGAAGAAATCGTTGCAACTGACGACGACGTTAAAGAAAGAGTTGCTGAAATGGCAAAAGCACAAGGCAAAGAAGTTCCAGACGTTGAAAAGAATATTAACGCACGTCAACTTGACTATATCAAGAACGAAATCGTTATTAAGAAATTCTTTGACTTCCTTAAAAATTCTAACGTTATAGAATAATTCAAACTTTAATAGGATATAATTTTGATATGCCCCTTGATTTTTAAGGGGCATATATAAACAGTAATAAAAAAGCAGGAGACTGTATATGGATATAAAGAACACCGTAGTTCCTTACGTTATAGAGCAAACGGGTAAAGGCGAAAGAAGTTACGATATTTACTCAAGACTTTTAGAAGATAGAATAATTTTTCTTACGGGCGAAATAAACGACGCCGTTGCCGACACCGTTGTTGCGCAACTCATTTACCTTGAGGGTAAAGATCCTAATAAAGATATTTGCCTTTACATCAATAGCCCGGGTGGTAGCGTTACTGCAGGTCTTGCAATTTACGATACTATGAACTATATTAAGTGTGACGTAAGCACTATTTGTATAGGTCTTGCGGCAAGTATGGGTGCTTTCTTGCTTTCAAGCGGGGCAAAGGGCAAAAGATACGCTCTTCCAAATAGTGAAGTTATGATTCACCAGCCTTTAGGTGGGGCGCAAGGGCAAGCAAGCGATATTAAAATTCAAGCCGAACATATTTTAAAGACAAAACATCGCTTAAATTCAATACTTGCAAAAAATAGCGGTAAGCCTTACGAACAAGTTGAAAAAGATACTGATAGGGATAATTACTTATCGGCAGAAGAAGCAAAAGAATACGGACTTATTGATCAAATTTTCGTAAAACGTCCGTAAGACGAGCGGAGAGTTATGAAAGAAAACAAAGAACAGTTATTTTGTTCTTTCTGCGGAAAGCCGGAAGAACTTACAAAACGTTTAATAGCAGGCCCTAACGGCGTGTATATTTGCGACGAATGCGTTGAAATATGCCGTGACGTTATGAAGGAAGACGATTCTAAACTTGGCAACAAGCAAGAAGTAAAACTTCTTAAACCTGCAGAAATTAAAGAGAGATTAGACGAATATATCATAGGTCAAGATCAAGCGAAAAAAGTTTTATCAGTCGCCGTTTATAATCATTATAAGAGAATAAACGCAACAACCGACAAGGATAGCGACGTTGAACTTGATAAAAGCAACATACTTTTATTAGGTCCTACGGGTAGTGGTAAAACGTTGCTCGCAAGAACTCTTGCTAAAATATTAGACGTTCCTTTTGCCGTTGCAGACGCAACTACTTTAACCGAAGCAGGTTACGTTGGCGAAGACGTTGAAAATATTTTGTTAAAGCTTATTCAAAATGCAGATTTTGATATTGAACGCGCTCAAAAAGGCATAGTCTATATAGACGAAATTGATAAGATTGCAAGAAAGAGTGAAAACGT
>JAZSJY010000173.1:0-3927 GCA_045534565.1 Christensenellaceae bacterium
CAATAACGTCAATAGGTACATATAACATATCGTATCCGGTATATTTACGCATCCAAAACCTAATTAAACCGTAAATACCAAAGACGGGTTTTTTAAGTTCTATAAGGTGATTTTTTAGCGACTCACCAAAGTTAACGAACATCCCTTCGGTAACCATTGCTTGAACTTCTTTCGGGCATTCGGGATTAGTTATTGCAAGCATACCCGACGCCGAGCCTATACATATTCCGTGGAAAATAATCTTTTTAACGCCGAATTCAGCCACCATATATTTCATCCACGCTATTAAATCGCCACTTTCTTCAAACCCAACGGTGTTAAATTCGCCGTCCGAAAGCCCGTGTGCGCGTTGGTCTAAAACCAACACGTTGCAACCGTTTTTCGCATACGGTATAGCAAAATAGTAACCGTAAATCAACGCTTCCGTACGTCCAGAGATTATTACAGCCAAAGTATCGCTACCAAAATCGTAATATTCGCCGTATAAATTAAGCCCTTTGTGTACTATATGAACGTCTTTTTTCGCATGGGCGCTTTCCTTACCCCATTGAACGCCCGTATCGTACATTTTTATCTGTTCGGGCGAAAGTTCGCTAGGCACGTCTCTCGTCCATCTATTCTTACTGCCACGGCTTAAAGTTTTTTTGTAAACTAAATACGACGCTACCAAGTAAGATATTAACCACATAAGCAAGCCCGCAACGATTACGCCGACTACCGACCAAATAAAAGCGGGGTGCTTTATTACTTCTAACATTTTTTCTCTCTCCTTTTCCTTGCCTTTTGCTCTTCAAGTTTTATTTGAAGAGCAAGCATCTTTTGGTAAACTATTTGGTTTGCCTTTTCAAGTTCTTGTTTTTCGGGCATAGGTCTATCGGTCGTAAAGAAGTTTGAAAGGTCAATTTCTTCCCCTATCATAACGCTTGCACGCTTAAATAAACCGTAATTACCGTCGGTTACTATGGGTAGTATTTTTGATTTAGCCCTGTGGGCTATAACTAAATAACTTTTCTTGAATTCGTGCATTTTTCCGTCTGGCGAATTTCTGCCTTCAGGGTAAATAATAACCAACTGTCCTTTTTTAATTACCTCTGCACACTCATCCATAAAGCGCATATCACGGGTAACCCTGTTTGCCTGTATAGCACCGAAGAACTTCATCAAAAAACGTAAAATCTTACTCTTAAAAGGCATTTCAGAAGCAACGGCGGAAAGTTTTCTTGGAAAAACTATAAAAGACGTCATAACGTAATCAAACATATTAAAATGGTTTGATATTATAAGTTTACCACCTTTTTTAACCTTTCTCTTTACGCCGTTTTCATAAAAAGTCCTTCGCTTAAAAAATATAAGCTGTATAGGATAACCCAAAATAAGACCTATAATTCTAAAAATATCGTAAAACATTAAATTTCTGTTTTTTCTACTTTTTCTTCATTTATCGGTGGCAAAACTTTTTCTTGTTTACCCATTTTTGAAATAATTTTTGGGAAACCGAAAGTCATGCCGAAAGCAATTGCGCTACAACCAATTACTATTAAGGGTAAAAGTTCAATAACGTCGTGATTTTTAAGCGTTACTAAAATAAGCCCCGTAGCAATCCCTGACGCAATACCTGAAAAAAGACCTTCAACCGCAAAGTACATTGAAGAAACGCCGTTGCCCGTGCGTTCATATTCTTTTTGTGCAAGGTGCGTAGGAACGGTATAAGTGATAGAAAAGAACGAACCGAGCGCAAACGAAACGAATATACCACCTAATATTGCAATCATAGTTAGTTGCCATTTTTCAAGCGACGGGTGAATTTTACAACAGATATACATTATAAGCATACCCAAAGAGAATATGATAAGTGAATAACGGAAAGCAGCTGCTAACCCGTATTTTTTAACTACTTTGTTATATAATAATAAGGTTAATGGTACAGGCGCAAAAGAAGACGCCATAACGAAGGTCATATTTAAGCCCGTAGTAGAAAATATTTCGTTTATACCGCCAAGGAATAATTGCAAGCCGATAGTAAGCATAGACGCCGTAAAAAGCCAATATATATAAGGTTTATCCTTAAAAGACGTTTTGAGTGCACGACCTAAAGTAAGCGTTCTTATTTCTTGTTGCTGACCGTCGCCCGTTGGTTTTTCTTTAAGCATAAACATAGGTATTATCATAGTTAGCGATAACGGTAAGAATATAATCGCAACTATTCTAATATTTATGCCAAGGCTTATGAATACGGGTAAAAGCGCAAAACCTAAACTATAATAAACTACGTCAAAAATAGATTTTACGTTTGATAGGAATACGTTATCCTGTTCAGTTTCACACACTTCTGCAAACGTTGCGTAATAAGTAAGCATCGTCAACGTATAGAAAGTGTAAAAGGCGCAAAGCATCAAGCCGAACCAAACGGTATTTAAGTAACTTGCGTCTTTAGTTAGCGGAATCAAGAACATTAGATATGCGACTATCATAGGAACGAACCCCACTAAAATCGCCGTTTTTCTACGTCCTAAAGGACTTTTCATTTTGTCAGCCATCGTAGCGAAAGGCAAGTCTATAACGCCGTCTAACGCCTTTGCGCCAAAGACTAAAATACTCCAAAGCGCCGCTATAACAAGGTCTTTATTAAGATACGTCCAACTCTCTATATTAGTTTCAAAGCCACCCGTCAAAAGCGCAGAACACAAATAAGACCCCATTACGATATTGAGCATATTAACGCCTAAACCAGACATTCCGTAAAGGATCAACTTTCTTTTTCCTTTAATCTTTTGCATAGAAATCCCCCATTAGTTAACACTCTTGCAAGCAAGCAGTTAACACTTCTTTTTCCTTAACACTATCGGCAGTTACAGGTTCGCCTAAAAAATACAAACCTATCATACCTGGTCCGATATTAGTTCCACAACCACTGAACACGTCACTAACAAGCACTTCTTTACACTTAACTTGTTCTTTAACTAAACTTTCAAGCGTCAAAGCAAGTTCACTTCTATCACTATGCGAAATTAAAACGTATTGATTTTCAAGGTCAACGGCAATGTTTTTTAAGTATTTAACCGTAGCGTTAAACGCCTTTTTGATGCCTTTTGCCTTTCCAAGCACGGTTACGTAACCATCTGCATTACAATCCCCCATAGGTTTAATACCGATAAGATTACCCATAAACGCCTTGCCTTTAGAAATTTTACCACGCCTTGCTATGAAAGTAAGATCGTCAATCGGTCCCATTTGGTGAACTTTATGTTTCGTTTCTTCAAGATATGCTATAACTTCTTCAAAAGTTTTACCTTGCTTTTGCAACTCACAAGCGTATAAAACTAAAAGCCCCATAGCGCCTGACATACGCAAAGAATCAAAACAATATATATTGCAATCGGGAAATTCTTCTCTAACCTTTTCAGCACCCAACTTTGCAAAATTAAGCGTTGCGCTTATTTTTGAAGAGATTGAAATACTTAAAATTGCGTAACCTTGTTCAACGTATTTTTTGAACTTCTGATAATAATCTTCAGGATTTGGCGCAGCACTAGTTACCCTATTCTTTTTATTTTCTAATGCTTTGTAAAAATTTTCCCTTGAAATATTTGTCCAATCAAGCGTGGTGACTAAATTTTCACCGTTGATTTGTGTGTAACCAGGCACGTAATCTTGCACGCCAAAACGCTCTCTTATGTCTAAAGAGAGATCACATGTTATATCTGGCAAAATAATAAACTTTTCCATAAAACTTTTTCCTTTAATAAACTTTAAAATTATTATAACACATGTGACAAAAAAAATCTATAATTTTGTAAAAAAAGGTTTAGTTTTGTCCATAAAAGCAAAAAAACCTTGTTTGTACAAGGTTTTTTCTAATTATTTTCTATCTTCAAGTTTTACGTACGGATTTCTGCCGTTAGTTGAAACGTATGCAGGACGAATAAT
>JAZSJY010000081.1:0-1690 GCA_045534565.1 Christensenellaceae bacterium
TCTTCCTTAACCTCTTTCACACTTTCGTCCACTGCTTTTTTAGCGTAGTCTTGCACGTCATTTACTGAACGAGTAATCTCGTTTTTTATAGTTTGACTTATTTCCGTTTTGAACTGACGTTCCTCCCTCGCTACTTCCCGAAACTCGTCCACCGTCGCCGTTACTAATCGAGTCATTCTTCTCATCTCGTACTCGTTGTTCTCTTTTAGCGATTTCACTTCGTCCGTCAAGCCCTTGACGAGCGTATTCTGATTCTTGATTAAGCCGTTGCAGTTCACGCTCGATTTCGCCAATGCTTCTCGAAGTAGTTGGTTGTCCGTCATATCCTTGTACGCATCCGTGCGTTTCTCTAATTCCGATAACGGAGTTGCTTGTTCCCCCGTATCTATTCTTGTTAATGCCATTTAATATCTCCTTTTTAGTATAATTTTCTCCGAGTTTAGCCCCACGGATAGGCTTTTTCTTTTTAGGGTGCAAATATGAATATTCAGTTTTTGTTCTATTAAGCGTTACGCCGTAAAGGGAAAGATGCGTGATAAACTCTTCTTCCGATAAAGCCGTTTGCTTGGCTTCTTCTATAACTTCACGCAGTTCTTCTTTCCAACTTGTTCCACCTTTAAAAATAATGTGTTGTTCTTCAGCGGTACGGTTGTTCTTTGCTTTTTTGCGAAAGTCTATCTCTGAAAAGCCCATCTCTTTACCCAATCGGTTAGTTTCGTCTTTCATATCTGTATAATCTTTTCTTGTTATGCGCAGTTTTTTACCCGTAACAGGATGAACAGCGTTTACGACGATATGACTATGTACTGTGTCCGTATCCGTATGCGTAGCAATCACGCACTCGCAATCGTGAAAAAGTATAGCCGTTAATTCTTCGGCGTAAATATGTGCTTCTTGTGGTGAAACCTTATCTTTTCTATCACAAGACAATTTGAAATGATAATATTTACGCTCTTCAAACTTTTCGCCTTTACCAAACCGTTTTGCCGTCTCTTCAAACTGTTCGGCATAATCTTCATCTTCAAACAAGTTCCTTACCGATACAAATTCCGCCTTATTTTTATCCGTCACGTAAGCCATAACTTTTTGTGGCGTACTTTTACTTGACTGACATTTAAGAAGTGGCATTATCCACCTCCAAGCATATCCGAAAGTTTCTTATACAAAGACTTGCACTCTTTGATAGTGCTGAGTAATTCGTCTTGCGTTGCTCGACCAAAATAATTATTTTTTACAACTTGGTTAAGATTGTTTCCTTGCCGTTTAAGTTCGGCTAAAATCTCGTTACCGTTGCCAATATAAATAATAGGCTTGTCCGCAAGTGCGCGTATGAGATAATCCGTTTTACTTTGTCCACTTAATTTAATTTTTCTTTCAATCGTTTCTTTTTCCGTTTCCGACACCCTAAACGAATAGGAATAAGGACGATTTCGTTTTGCCTTTTTCTTCTTAATTTCTTCTATAATGTTTTCCTCCTAATTTGTTTTTTTGCCGAAGTAAAGGGGCTTGGGGGAAGAACTTCCACCAACGAGGCGAGCGTTTCGCTCGGTAAGTGGCGTGCCACTTGCGTACCTCGCTATCCGACAAGCGAATATACTCCTCCCATAAATTTTAGAGTCGTAAGCCCGACGACGGCTTGCAGTTTTTACGACCACGCCGAAGTTTTAAGTCTATCGGCAAGACTGAAAAT
>JAZSJY010000027.1:0-1951 GCA_045534565.1 Christensenellaceae bacterium
GGAGTATTCACGCTAAACTATGATTGCCCTTGCGGGCAAGTTATAAGTTATGAGATACTTCGTATCGTTATGATTGGCTTCGCCAAGTTATAGATTAGATAGGCAATCATATCATAACGTTTGCGTTGCAAATTCATAACGGTGAGCGAAAGCGAGCCTCATAACTCTAAACTAAATGAACAAAAAAAGAGCAGACATACAAGGTTTTCTTCTTGCGTGTTTGCTCTTTCTGCTTGTTATAGGGGTTTGGGCTTAGCCATAAAACATTTGACTAGTCAAATGCAATGCTCGCACTTAACGGTGTTTTAAAAATTCTTCGCTAAGAACATCAGCCATTTCCCTTGCGCTTTGTTTTATAATAGTTTTAGATAAATTCTAACGGGGTTGCCATTTTGCGTTTTACATTTTTTAACTAATTCAAAACCTAACTTTTGGTGCAAACCGATACTTGCAAGATTTTCTTCCCTTACCGTTTGCAAGGCAACGCTATACCCCTTTTCTTTTGCGACTGCGTGCGCCAAAATTAAACCTTTAGTTGCATAGCCGTTTTTTCTATATTCTTCTTTTACGTTTGGACAAATACTAATCACACTTTTAGACTGCTCGTAAAAATTAAACACACCGACCGTTTTATCATTATCTTTAAGCAAATAAAACTTAAAGAACTTGCCGTCACAAACGCCCGTTATTGAATTTGAAATAAGTTCTTTTTTTCTTTCTAAAGTTAAATTTTCATATTCCGTACCGTCAAAACAGTTTATATCTGCTTGTGTTACAGGTGTTAAAATAAGTTGTTCCATAAAATCCCCTTTTTATTTTATTATACTACTTACAACGACGAATAACAAACAAAAAACGCAAGGAAAATTCCTTGCGTTTTGTTTTGCTTTTTGAATTATTCGCCTTTGAAAGGTAATAAGTCAACTAATCTTGCACGTTTGATAGCAACGGCTAAAACCCTTTGGTGTTTAGCGCATACGCCGGTCATACGTCTGGGAAGAATTTTACCGCCTTCGGTAATGTACTTTTTCAAAGTATTGATATCTTTATAATCAATAGCTTCTACTTTGTTTTGGCAAAAAGCACAAACTTTTCTGCGGGGAATTCTTTTAACAAATTTTTTCCCTTCCTTAGGCTGTGCCGTAGCTTCTGCTGCGGGAGCCTGGGTTACGTTGATATTTTCTTCCATGTTTATACTCCTTAAAAATTCAGTTGGTAGGGCTTACCCTACGCAAATTAGAACGGAAGCTGATTGTCGTCAATTGCTTCCAATTGTGGACGTTCTCTTCTTGAAGATACCACGGGGGCTTCTTCATCACCCATTGCGTTCTTGGGGGTTAAGAATTCCACTTCGTTTGCAATGATATCGGTAACGTTTCTCTTAATACCGTCTTTGTCTTCATACGAGCGGGTTTGGATACTGCCGACGATTGCTACTTTGTTACCTTTCTTTAAATACTTACCGCAGTTTTCTGCCCTACCACGCCATACGGTTACGTTGAAAAAGTCTGCTTCACGAGTGCCGTCACTACTTGCATAGTCTCTTTGAACGGCGATTGAAAATCTGCAAACTGCTACGCCTGATGGGGTTTCAGTGAGTTCTGGGTCACGGGTAAGATTACCTACTAAGATAACTTTGTTCATAAATTTTTCTCCTAATTAAATCTTGGTTATCAATCTTCTAATGATACCGTCTGTAATGCCTATGATACGTTTGATTTCTACAACGAGCGTTTTTGCCGCTTCAAACGTCATCAATACGTAGTAACCTTCAGACTTGTAGTTAATGGGATATTGAAGCTTTCTCATTCCCCAACGATCGGTCTTTTCAACCACACCGCCGTTAACTGTAACCAAATCTTCGATTTTCTTGATTATCCCTTCTTTCGCTTCATCAGAAAGAGAAGCGTCGAGGATATAGAGCATCTCGTATTTCGTCATGATTTTTACC
>JAZSJY010000108.1:0-22159 GCA_045534565.1 Christensenellaceae bacterium
CAAGTAGCATTTCGTATTCCTTTTTAAGTTAAGTTTAGTTAATTTTAACAAAAAGTTTAATAAAACTAAACACAAATAATGATTATATTATATATAAATGATATTGCTATGTCAATCGTTTTTTTATATTATTTTTAAATAATTTTTCAAGGTTATTCATTTGCAAAATTCCTCTTTTACGGGTATAATGTTATACGGACGAAAATTACAAGGAAATTAAAAGCGTGAATCTTAATTGGTTTGAAATTATAGTGCAAGTTATTGGCTTTTTAGGTACTGCCTTTTTGCTTATTTCTACACAATTTAATACACACGGTAAAATTATGATTTTTAAGACGCTTGGCTCTTTTTCTTTTTGCATGCAATATCTTTTAATGGGCGCGTACACGGGTATGGTTATGGATATAGTTGGCACTATTAGAAATATCGTGTTTGCTTATAACGTTAGAAAAGGTAAGTCAAATAAATTTTGGATTTATTTCTTTTCTACTATTACCGTAGTTGCCGGCGTTACCACCCTTATTCTTACTTGGTCTACCCTTGTTGAAAGGGTTAGTTGGATTTCAGGTGGGAATAAAACGATTGCGCTTATTTTGGCAATTTTCGTAAGCATAATTTCCATAGTTGCTAAACTTTTATCTACCGTTGCGTACGCTTTTAAAGACCCGTATAGAATTCGTATGCTCACCCTTCCCACTAGCGCAGGTTGGTTAGTTTACAACGTAGTAGTGTTTACCCTTGCAGGAATTATTAACGAATCACTTACGCTTGTTTCTATTTTAATTGCTATGTGGCGCTTTAGAAAAAAACCCGAAAAAATATCAAACGAGCAAAGCGAAAAAATAAAAATTAACGAAGATAAAAACGTTACTGAAACAGAAAAAACAACCGAATAAAAAATTATCGCCCGATTGAACTTGTCAATCGGGCGATTTTATTATTACCAGTCGTCTTTTGGGGTTGTTTTAATATCGTCGTAATACTCAAAATAACGCTCTTTATCTGTCTTTTTTTGATCTTCCATCCAGTCGTCTGGGGAAAAAGCGTCTTCTTCCATATAGTCTGCTTCACGCATCATATCGTACAACGTTTTTTGCATTTTTTACCTGCCTTACAACCTTTGCAACCTTTCTTTTTAAGTTTTACAATAAAAACCACGGTTATTGCCATAATTATTATACCAAGTATTACCGATAAAAGCAAGCCCGTGACGCCACCAAAAATTATTCCACTAAAGTTAATTAGCGCACTCACGGTATACGCTGTTATAAATTGAAAAATTATCATAGAAAAAAACCATTTCTTACCGTTTAGTTCTTTAAAAGCGACTGCTAAACTTGCCGTACACGGTGGCGACAGTAATATGAACGCCATAAACGAATAGGCAGTTAACCGACTGCTAAACAATTTGGTAGGTTCACTTGAAAGTAAAAGCAACGTTTCCACTACCCCTTCTTTTGCAAACGCCCCCGATAATATTGCAACTGCCGTTTCGGGCGAACAAAAGCCAAGTGGATAAAAAATATACTTAAAGACGTTGCCTATTAAATATAGATAACTATTTTTTAATTGCCCTTGTTGATAACCGTACACGCCGAAGTTTGATAAAAACCACAGCGCAACCGATAGCACGAAAACTAACATTCCTGCTTTTAATATAAATTCTTTTACCTTATCTAATAGCGTTAGGACAACTTCTTTTACAGGTGGAATTTTTAAAGTTGGCATTTCAAGTATAAAGGGTGAATATTCTTGCTTAAACGCCTTGAAATTTTTAAGTATTGCACCTAAAAACAATGCGGTGAATATGCCCATAAAATACATTGACGTTGCTATTAAAGCACTTCCACCGAAAAACACCGTTGCAAACCACGAAAAAACCGCCATCTTTGCCCCGCAAGGCATAAAAGGCGCTAAAAACAACGTTAGCCGTCTTTCACTTTTGCTTTCAATCGTCCTTGTTGCCATCAATCCCGTTACCGTGCAACCACAAGAAAGTATCATTGGGATTAGCGATTTACCACTTAAACCAAAACACTTAAAAACCCTATCAAGTATAAATGCTATGCGTGACGAGTAACCACTTTGCTCTATTAAAGAGAGCATTAAAAAAAGTATTATTATTTGTGGTAAAAAGCCTAATACTGCGCCAAAACCCCTTATAATTCCGTCGCAAAGTAAACTTATAAACCAACCTGTAAAACCCCTTTGATTTAGGCTTTTAAAAATAACGGTAGAAAGAATATCTATTGCGTTAGAAATTTCGCCACCTAAAAAACCACCTACCGTGCAAGAAAGGTAATATACTGCCGTTATTACCAAGAAAAATATAGGAAAGCCCCAAATCTTATGCGTTAAAATATTATCTATTTTATCGGTAAAAATTTGATTTTTAATAGTTCTTGCGCTGATTATTTTATCAATATTCTTTTCAATAAAATTATACCTTTCTTCAATCGTTAAATTCGGGGCGAATTTTTTATCTACAAGCGTAGTTATAGTAGTTAGCGCAACCTTAATCAACTTGTCCAGGTTGGTCTTTTTTAAGGCTGATATAGGCACTACGGGCGCACCGAAAAGTTCTTCTAATTTGCTTTCGTTTAAAGTTACGCCGTTCTTTTTTAACTCATCACAGCAATTAACTGCTATTACCATAGGTATTGATAATTCTTTTAATTGAGTGGTCAAAAATAAATTGCGCTCTAAATTAGTGCCGTCAACGACGTTTATTATTACGCTTGGCGGTGTTTTTTTTAAATAGGAAAGCACTACGCTTTCGTCCTTTGAGTTGGCTTTTAACGAATATATCCCCGGTAAATCAACTATTAAAAGGTCATTTTGTTTTTTATGCTTTTCAGTTGCTATATCGGTGGTTACGCCTGCTCTGTTGCCCGTCTTTTGATATTTGCCCGTTAGGGCGTTAAATAACGTCGTCTTTCCCGAATTTGCGGTGCCGATTAACGCTATTACTTTATTCAATTATTTGCACGCTTATTTTATCTGCCACGCTTTTGCGTATGGCTAGATTAAAATTCCTTACCTTTATTTCAATTGGGTCGCCAAGTGGGGCTATTCTTACTAATTTTACTATTACCCCTTTTGTTACCCCTAATCGTTCTAACCGTTCGGTTAATTCTTTTTCAAGGGAAAAGGCAATTACCTTTGCCCTTTCGCCTACTTTTAGTTGTGATAAATTCATTATTATATTGTATTGTTTTTAAAATAAAAAAAGAACTCCCGAAAGAGTTCTTTTTTTATTTTGTTTTATTTACGCTACGGTAAAGTTTGCAAGATAGTAACTTGTATTGTTAGTGGTAGAAATATACAAGTTGTTATTCGTTGCCGCCATTGCAGAAATATCTACGGTTACGATATACCATCTATTTGCTTTAAGAGTATCGTTCGTCTTAAGTGGGTCAGTTTCTACTTCAAAGCCGTCAATATAAGTTACTTTAACGTATTTTGATGCGTCGTCAGCAACAGTTTTTGAGTCATAAGTTCCTTTTGCAAAATTTAACGTTGCCCCTGTAAAGCTGGTCGTGTAAGAAACGGTTTTTGAACCGTCTACGGTTGCTTCAGTAGTATTTAACGTCATGTAAAGTTTCTTAGTTAAATCACTTGAACGAATCATAAACCTTAACGTTTTATAGCCTTGTGCTTTAAGTGCTTTTGTTGCTAATTGTCCGTTCCCCTGGAAGTCAACTAAAAGTTGAGTTCTTGAGTACCATTCGTTAACACTATTTATTTCATATGCGCCGTTAACGCCGTCAAGAGTGCCGATACTTCTAATATACGAACCTGGTGCGTTACTATTTAACGTAGGCGAATAGAAAGTATATTGCATGTTGATAGGAATACCTGTGTTCGCATCGTGAACCATAATAGGTTCATAATTTGCTTGATACTTAATTGAAAGGGTCGTTACACCTACACCGATAGTTTTTGACGCATTAGTATTATCTTTAACGGTAGTAGTTGCACCAAGAAGAGTTTTTTCCGCCATAGTTACAGTTGAACCTACGGGCGCATACACCACGTCAGTATCAGCAAGTGAATATTTCCCGTTATCACCGATATTACCGGTATAGTATTCTTGAATAGTTGCGCCTAAACCCTTAAAAGTAGGAATTTCACCTGATAAATCCCAAACTTCACCGTCAAGGTTAAACTCTTTATTTTCTTCGTAAAGTCCGTAGAAAGTACCTGGAAGTTTTGCAATATAATTGCTACCAACACCACTCAACATGCCGTAAACGCCTATGCCGTATACGTTAGTGAAAGATTTTGGCGTTGCGCTACTTGAAATATATGACGCCCATGCGTTGAATGAGTGTGATAACGTATCTGAAGTTCTTTCGGTATGCGCTTCAACGATTGCAACGTAATTATTTACAACAGACCCTGTGCCAAAACGATAAACTGCAGATCCATTATTGTAGTTTGAGTATCCCATACTACCTGAAACTAAAACGTTTTCAAGCGTACCGTTACATACGGTAGCGAGCATACCTTTTTCGTTAGAATCTGAAACGTACATGGTGATGTTTACAAACGCAAAGTTTTTAACTACACCCGTATCAGCGATAACGCCAAACATACCAGTTGCAGCAACGGCTTCATTAACATCTTTAGTCGTCGCATCGTCAAGCACACCAACGGTTGCGTTCATTATAGCGTAACCCCTACCGTCAAACGTACCTTTAAAGCCGTATGACACGCTACTTGTGTTTATAGCGATAGTGTTAGCGATTTGCGCACCTTCCATATCAATATTGTTACCTAAAACGTAATAACCGTCGTAGGTATATTTATGATATTCGTACTTTTCAATGTATTCGTAATCTTTTTCCATATTAACGAAATCAATAACGTCTTGCTTGGTTTTAAGAACTTTAGTTACTACCAACGTGTTTGCGTTAATAATTCTATCGCTAACTTCAATTTCCAAAGCGAGTTCGCCAAAATCAAATTCGTTTGGCATTACTACGTTGCCGTTATCAATTACTACGTTTTCAACTGCTTCACCGTTTGCCTTAACTGCTATATCGCCTTGATATTCGGGCGCTATACCGAGTAAGTTTACGCCAAAGGTATAGTTAGTATCGGTGAGCGACATTTCAGGCAATTCAACAGTATTTGATACCGTAACTTTTTCTACGTTTACAGTTGCAGTTGCAGATTTTTCTCTGCCGTCTTTAGTTACGGTTACGGTAATAGTAGTTTCGCCTAAACCCGTTGCGGTAACTAAACCGTTATCGCTTACAGTTGCAACTGATTCGTTACTTGATTTATAACTTATAGTATCGGGCGTTGCTGATTTTTTGTTTGCTTTTACAGTCGTTTTCAATTGATATGCGTTTTCGCCGTCTTCCCCTATTTTAGTGGGATTAAGCGTAACGCTAGTTTTGTTAAGAGTAACTGCTAATTGATATTCGCCAACAGTTACCTTACAAGTTGCAGTTTTTTTACCTGCTTTTGCAGTTATCGTTGCGGTACCTTCTTCAACTGCCGTTACTTTACCTTCTTGGTCTACTTTAACGATACTTTCGTTACTTGACGACCAAACCACTTCTTCTTCAATATCAGTTACCGTTGCCGTTAATTGAGCAGTTTTACCATATTCTATTGTAATTTCACTCTTATCAATGATAACAGAGCCTTTCGTACAACCTGCAAACAAGCAAGAAAGGCACACGATTGAAAGAACAGCAATAATTATATTTCTTATCTTTTTCATAATTTTCTCCTTTTTTTAGGTCGGTAGTCGGCGCTATTTTGCGCCGATTACCTTTTGCCTTTTCTTGTTTATTAAGCTATTGCACCGAGTTGGAATTCGGTTTTGCTTGCTACTAGATCTGCGATATAGATAGTTGCTTCCCTATTGATGAGCAAGCACATATTGTTGAGTGATGCGCCAGAGAAAGCGTTCATGTTGGTAATATCTACCGTTATGGTATACCATTTTCCTGCCGTAATTGCGTTCACGAAAGCACCTTCTTCGTTTTGTACGTTAACGAATCTTTCACGACCTTCAACGTTGAATGCTTTAAGGTCTAAAAGTGATACGCTTGCGTTTGCATCTTTAACGTCACCGTAGTATTTAGTGAAGTAAATCTTTGAAGGAAGGGTTTCTGCATACAACTTAAACGTCAACGTCTTATATCCGTTTTCGTTAATAAAGTTGGTTCCAGGAATACCGCTAACGCCTTTTGACGGGCAAGAAAGAATAAGTCTATTATACCATTCACTCGTTTGAGCGGTGAATTTGTAAGCCGTCTTATCAAAGTAAGTGCCTTTAACTGATTGCGGGCCACCGTAGCTTACGCCAGGATCTCTATCAGCGTAAGTGTAATAGGTGTACGCTAAATCTAGAGCGTTGCCTTCTTCGTCGTTAACGATAGGCGTATCGTATCTCGTATAGTAAATTGCAAGTTCTGCAGGTGTCGCTTTATCTATTACACCATTAAACACGTTAAATTTATTAGTATCGTAAGCATAAGTGCAACCATCAAACTTCTTATCTGCAAGAACTAATATTTGACCTTCCAAACCGTAGCCTACGATAGTAGACTTCAATTCATAGCTATTGCTATTTGCTCTTTGAGCGTAATATTTAATAGAATATGAACCAAGTTGGTCAAATTTAGCAGTCTTCTTATCCGTTGAAATATCCCAGAAATCTGCAGTTAAATCTTTATATTCAACGTCTTCACCATAAAGTTTTGCAGTTAAGCCGTTACCTGCTTCCTTAATCGTGTAAGTGCCTACTGCGTTTGCCTTACCGTTTAATGGGTCTGACGCTGATTCAGTTTTGATTGCGATATCAGTTTTTACGTAAACGTTTTCTGCAACTACTGAAGAGTTTGCAGGAATCCAACAGAAAAGACCTGCACCAGGAGTTTTATCAGTACGGTTAGAGTTGTTTGCAACGTCTATAACGACGTTTTTAACGTAGCCCATAGTAGAAACGTATGCAACACCGCCAAGAGCAACGAAATTACCTGCAAACGAACCTTGAATAAATACGTCTTCAATCGTACCGAAGAACATTTGAGCAATTATACCGCCGCCGAGAGAAGTATCTGGATTGAGCGTACAACTCGTAAGAGCAAAGTTTTTGATTCTGCCTGCTTGACCTACTACGCCGAAGATACCACCAGTACCAACTGATAAGTTAGTAATTGCATATCCTCTACCGTCAAATATACCTTGGAAACCAACTGCTGGGTTACGTGATTGGTCGGGGTTAGCCGCCGTACCCATTGCAGGACCGTTTACAAACGCACCTTGCATATCAATATCTTTGCCGAGCACGTAGTAACCATCGTATGCAACTGCCTTACCTAAAGAGTTGTGACCTGCTTTAGTAAAGTCAATTACTTCTTGCGGGGTATCAATTATCATTGAGTAAGCCGTTACGTCTACGGTGATAATTCTATCGTCAAGTTCAAGGTCAAAAGTCGTTTCGCCAAACTCAACGTCGTGCGATAACGGATCTTTTTCAAGATTTGCTTTTGAGAATATGCCGAGTTCTTCTTCCCAACGATATGCGTAAAGTTTTTTACCGTTTTGGTATAAACTCATTTCGCCTTCGTAACCGGCAAAGCCGATATCTGCTATTTTAATTCTGTTTAAGTTCTTTGAAAGGTCAATTTCGCCAAGGTTTACACCCGTCTTACCAAGCACGCTCTTATACACGCTTACGTTTGTTTTAGACCATTTAGTTACGCCGTCTATAACAGCGGTTGCCGTTATTACTGCGTCACCTGCGCCAACTGATGAAACCAAGCCGTTTGTGTCAACCACTACAACGTCTTCATCACTTGATTCCCAAGCAATTGAAGATACGGTTGCGTTTTGATCGCCGTTTAACGCCGTGTAAGTTAAATTTATACTATCCGTTTCGCCTTTTAAGTCGCCGTTTACTGCAAGTCTAACGTTATCTTCGTTGATAACGAAAGTTGAGCCTGCGCTTACGGTTACTTTTGCAATTGCGTAAACAATTTGATCGTTAACTTGCGCTTGTGCTTTTATTTGCGCTTCACCAACGCCCGTTGCAGTAACTACGCCGTCAACTACGGTTGCAACTGCTTGGTCGTTAGTTGACCACGCAAAGTCAACGTCTTGAACTTTGTTTTCCACGGTTACTAATGCGCTTAAATTATATTTTGCGCCTACGGCCAAAGAAACGTCGTAATCTTCAAGTTCAATTACGGGGAAATAAGACGCGCCACTAACGTAAATAATACATTCAGTAGTTTTGCCTGCAACCGTTGCTTTTACGATTGCTTCACCTTGTTGAAGACCTTTTGCTACGCCCTTTTCGTTAACGCTTACAACTTCAGGATTCATACTCGTAAATACGGGTTTTTCATTAGTGTTGGTTACGTATACGATAAGGGGTGTTTCTGAATTTTGCGCTAAAAGTAGTGAACTTCTGTTAAAAGTTATAGTTACTTCAGCAGCGCTAGGACCTGGACCGTTATTTTCGCCGCCGCCCCCTTTATTCTTTTCACCACAGCCAACCATTGCCATACAAGTAGCGCAAAGGAGAGCAAGTATTACTAATATTAAACTTTTAATCTTTTTCATATCTTTTCTCCTTTTCTTACGCTACACCAAGACCGCCGAATCTCAAAGCGTCTTGTTCAAGCGTATTGCCGTTTCCTTTATATACGCAAGAGCCGTGTACTGATTGTGAAAGGTATCTTATTTGAATTGACTCAAGACAAATACGTTGTTCAAGTTTAGACCAAAGTGCGTAATCTACGTCTTTAAGATATTCAATATCTTCATACATTTGATCAAACATTAAGCACCACTTATCCATAAGTTCTTTTGGCCACAATTCTGCTTCGGCAATATCTAATACTGCACCTTGACCACGCAAACCTTCGTTTTCAATTATATAACTGTAGTGCGTTGAATACGATTTGAAGAATTCAATCATAGTGTCTGACGCTTGTTTATAGTAGTTACGCATGAACTTTTCGGTGAGCATTTCTACGTCTGCAGAAGTATCCCAACCGAGTTTACCTTTAAGATATACTTTAAGGTTGTTAAAGTCGCCCCATTGTGCACTACCAGAGTTTTCTTCGTCAAAGAGATATTCTGCGCCAGTTGAGTCACAATATTGCATGGTTTCAACCATATCGTGGAAGTCAAAATATGGATAGCCTGCGTTGGTGTAATAGAACGAATAGTTCCAGTACATAAGGTTTTTGGTAAGAATTGCCCAACCTTGTAAGTCTTCGTAATAAGGACTCTTGTTTGCATCGGTATCATATGCGTGGTAACTTGCTGCATAGATAGGCGCGTATTGAACGTATATCTTGGGGTGACAAACTACTGCGTTATCAATAGGTTCGTAAACACCGCTTGATACTTTTTTAACAGGTGGTGAAGTGGTTGCTTGATATGCGAAGAAGTAAATACCCTTTTCTTGTCCTGGGAAGGTTTCGTCTAACCAGTCGCTTAAAGAAGGAACGTAATCTTCATCACCAACTTCCCCTTGCCCTTCAAGAAGAAGATTGAAGAATAAAATGTAAGTTGCTGCGTCCTTGCCACCGTATCTAGCAACAACGCTCTTACAAGTATCACATTTACATGCAACTGCGATATCTTCTTGAGAGAAACCTACTGCATAACCGTGTGGGTTTGCAAGGAAGGCTTTTTGCATTTGTGGAATAACGTGGTTTGCAAGACCTACGGGGTCACGCATCATACATACTTGGTTGCCCGCATCTGAAATCCATTCGTCTTTAACGTTAGGATCATTAGGATTAACTACGCTTAACGTGTTATGCCAGTTTTCGTAAAGTGAAATAACGAAGTCGTTTTCACCGTTGTAGCCTAAACGTTTTTCAAGAGTTTTGTTGTTTCTTAAAATACCGTTGCCACCTACGTGCCAAGTAATATCTTTTACTGCTTTAATATCGTATTCTAAAAGTTTTTCGTTCTTAACGCCTTCGTCAATAACGATTTCGTCTGCTGCGAAAGTTTCCCAATGGAATTGTTCGTTTAAGAAACGATATACTGCACTCAACGTACCGTACATATCGCCACCTACACAGAATACCGTGTTGCCTATCGTCTTCAAAAGATATGAAGTCGGCTTCATGTTTTCGGTATCAAATTCGTTTCCTGCTTCGGTTGCTTGTTCGTACGCCGTGGTGTAACCCAAAGATATAACTTTGCTATCTTCAGACCATTCGTAATCTTTATCAGTATTTACTGAAAGAGTAATGCCCGTTGCTTGTGCGAAGAACACTTGTAATTCGCTTATCGCCATATTTAAAGCGGGTTCGTCGTTGCCTTCGGGATAGATTACGGTATAATCAGTTAAGCCGTCTTTAACAAGGTCAATTTCAGTTTCACTTACGTAAGAATAGTTTAAACCGTCTGCTTCTTCGTAAATGTTGTTGGTTGACCAACCGCTAAATACGGGAATCATAAATACAACCATTAATATGGTAAGTAATCTTTTAATCTTATTTTTCATAATTAACCTCCTACCACGAAGATATAGTCTACGATAGTAGCGTTACCAGAACTATCAACGGCGTAATACCTTGCGGTATATCTACCTGCCCTTGTGGGTTTAAACTTTCTGGTTTGGTCTAAAAGTCTAATAGTACCCGTTGATTCTACGATAAAGTATTTAACTTCAATAGTTTCGTCAACGTCGTCAGTTGCCGTTGCTGAAGGTAAGGTTATTACGCCACCAAGTTTAATTGACTTGGTTACTTCACCTGAAACCGTTATTACGGGTTTAGTTGTGTTAAGACAAGTTACGTATTCGTCAAGTCCCGTACTCTTACCAGACGTGTCAATTGAAGTATAATTGATAGAATATCTGCCGTATTGAGTGAGTTTAATAGTTACGTCCTTATCAATACTACCCTTATAAGCTATTGAGCCATCAGGCGCAGTTACGGTTAAAGTGTTAACAAGACATGGGTCAAGAACGTCTTCCGCAACGAGCGCAGGAATAGTCAACGCGTCGTTTAAGTAAACTATACCAGGAATAAAACCGTAATAAGTAGCTATAGGCGATTGTCTATCCGTTGCAGTATTTGAACGGATAGTTGTGGGTTGGCCGAATGCGTTGGTTATGCACACACCTGCTTCGCCTGTAACGTTTTTCATAGTCAATTCAACGTAAACTTTTTTAGCGCTGAAATCTTTAGAAACCGTGTAACTTAAATTTTCTGCTGACATTTTGCCTGCAGTATACGCAAACACTGCTTCGCCGTTTGCAAAGAAACCACTATTTTCAAAGTAACCTGATTGAAGAACGCCGTTTACTACAAAGTTAGTCACATCGTCGCCCTTAACCATTGACATTGTAAATACGTTATCTTCATTGTCGCAATCTATAAGTTTAATATCTAATGCGCTAAAGTTAGTTTTATTAATAGCAACGTTAAGCGAGAATTTTTCAAGCATAATAGGTTTAAGATAACTAAACGCCACGTCGCCAGTGTTATTTGCATTGATATAAACACCATTTTTATCGGCTGAAGTGATAATATCTTTACCAACCCAGTATTCGTTAAACATAATACGGATATTTGCCGCACCGTTACATTTTTCAAGTTCGGTTTTTCCAGCTTTTAATACCATTTCCTGGTGTTTATAACTAACTACGTCTTCCTTATCAACTATCTTGTCGCAAGAATAACAATACCATGCGTGAGTATCAATAACTTTAACTTCAGTACTATAAACTACTACGTCACCTACTTTATATTCAACTACAACAGTTTGCCCTACTGTTTCTGCTGAAGGAATATACTCACCACCCGTAAGTTTAACGCCACCTGCGTAAATATCAGTTTTAACTTCTTTATTTTGATTAAAATCAAAAGCGTTTACGGTCGGGAATATATACTTTTGTTCAGAAATAACGTATTCGTTAACGTTAACGTTTTCTAAAACTACGGGGTTTGGATTGTTTTCAATAGCAACGGTATATATTTTTTCAACTTCTTTACCCGTAAAGTCAATAAGAGTATAAGTTACCTTGATATCTCCACTTTGTAACGGAATAAAGGTATTAGTCTTTTTGTTCAATCTAATATTTTCAGTATCAAAAGACAAGGTAACGTTTGAATTACCAACTACACCTATTTCTTCATATTCGGCAAGTTTTACGGGAAGACCTACCACACCAGTTGTTTCTTGACCTGAAATATTGAGCGCTAAAGTAGACGCCTTATCTTCAACGAAGAAAGTAACTACTTCCGTTGCCGTATTACCAGAACTATCGGTTGCTACGTATTCAATAGCGTATTTACCAGGTCTTGTCGTTTCAACGTAACCGTCAACAACGTTAAGTTTAATGGGTGAATCAGTATTATACGCGTAGTAAGCGTTTGCTTTTACTTCAACTATACCGTCAAAAGAGTCTGTTGCGCTTGCATCTAAAATAGAATATTTTTCGCCCTTTATACCTTTGGGAAGATTATACGCATTATAATCTTGAACGCCGTCACCATCAATATCGTAATTTACGGTGATAACGGGTTTTTCAGTATCTTTTACAGTAGCCGTGGGGGCTTTTGCGCCGTTGTTATAATCAACGCCACCGTAAGAAGTTACGTCAAAGTTAAAATAACTGTTAGTAAACGAATAACCTTCTATTCTTACACGAACGTCACCCGTTGAAAAACCCTTCCAAGGAGTATCAAAGAATTTAGGATCGTCACAGTCTATAATTCTGCCCTTACCTTTATTGTGCGCAACGAAAACTTCCATAGTTTCAGGGTCGTAATGTAAAGACGCCCATTGATTTTTCATTGCTTGGTCAGGACCGTTAACTTCGTCTGCGTTGCCGTAGAGCGACATCCATGAACCAACGCCGAAACGGTCGTTACGACGAACGCTATCGCCGTTTTCTGCTGATAAAACTTCTTCGTTATACGCCGCTAAAACGTACGCTGCGCTATAAACGTAGTTGTTACCACCGAAAACAACTGCTTGATATTTAATTTTAAGGTAATTATCGGGATCGTTTACGTCAATAACGTATACGTAGAACGCTTGAACGTCGTACATGCCTTTAACGGTGGGCGTTACGTAGAAATTGATAAATTCTTTTCCACCTAATTCGTGAATATTAAAAGTATCTTCAAAAGTAAGCGTTTCGCCTTGCGCTATCTTAAAGTGCAAGCCCGTTTTACCCGTGTCGTATTGTGATTTATCTACGCCGTATTCGTAATACGAACTGTTTCCACTAAAAGAATAAGTTTGTCTATTAGCAAGGAAAGTTTTAGTTTCAGTCTTTAATTGACCGCTTACTGTTGCCCTATATTCAACGGTGTAAATCCCTGCTTCATCAAGAGACACTACGTCCGTTTTCATAGCGTAGCCCGAAGGATAAATAACGACAGATTCTGCATCTTGCCCGTCAATTTTATATTCGGGAATAGCAACAGTTTCGCCAACCGCATATTCTGTTTTTAGCGCGGGTACGTCGTCGTTCGCGTCAACGAATAGGTTAACGCAAGCGAGCGAAAGAATAACCGCCAACATTGCAGAAAGCACGGCAACGAGAACTCTTTTTGCTCTTTGTGTCATAAAGTTTCCTCCTATATATAATAATGTTTAAATTTTTAGCCTTTAATACCGCCCATTGATACGTTGCCCATAAGACGTTTATGCAAACATAAGAACATTGTAAACATAGGCAAGAACAATAACATTGCGCCTGCGTATTGATGTACACGTTCAATAGGTAATGGTACACCGAATTCGGGGTCCATAATTACTATTACGTTTGAATTGGTACCAACTAAATACAACCAGTATGAAAGCGTTGGTAAAGACGGCATATAAATCATAGGTGTTTGATAGTCGTTCCAGTATGCGATAAACTTAAGAAGAACTATCGTTAAAAGTGCGTTCTTTGCTAACGGAAGCATAATTTGAAGGAAAATTCTCCAGTGCCCTGCTCCGTCAATTTGCGCTGCTTCGCTATAATCTTTGGGGATTGCTGCAAACCCTGCGTGTAAAATAAGGAAGTGCATACCCAAGAAGTTAAACGACAATAACCACGCGCCGAAAATTGTATCGTATACGTTTAGCACGTTAAGTATTTTAATTTCAGATGCCATTGCGCCTACGATAGGAATAACCATTACGACTAAAACTATAGTATATATAATTTTACTTACGAAGTTTTTATACCTTGCTGCTGCATAAGCCATTAAACAGCACGCGCCCGTTTGTAAAAGCGTACAACCCACCGAATAAAGAACTGAGTTCTTTATAAGGTGCCATGCACCCGTTTTTACGTTTGGTTGAGTGGGGTGATTAAATTGCATGGTTTGGAAAATTTCTGCATAGTTACCAAACCTAAATATTGATTCGCCCGTTTCACTCTTACCGAAAGGCAACTTCATATACGCATAGTTATACACTTCACCAAGTTTAACTGAATTTAGTAAAACCAAACCTAAAATTACGACCAAAGACAATGCGTAAAGAACCAAAATAGTTAACAATACTATTTGAAGAATTAAGGTTGGAACACTTTTTTCACTTTTTACGCGTACACCACGCATTTTTTTAACTTGCGCCATACTCCACCCCCTATTCTTCGCTTGGACCAAACTTGGTCAAAAGCCATCTTACCCCTAAAGTGATGGGGATTGCTATTGCAGAACAAGCAATACCCAACGCCGAATATAAAGTCAATTCGGGATAGTTACCTGCTTTTCTAGTTATTCTTTCCATATTTTTGAAAATATGGTAGCCGATCGTATTTACACCCGTACCTGCACCAAAGTTCATAAGTGACATTTGGTTAGTAAATATTACTGCAATTTGAGCCGTTAAGAATACAACGAAAGTTGACCATACCGACGGCAATACTATGTGCCAAAATTCACGGATAGCGTTAACGCCGTCAATTTGACCTGCTTCAATTGTGCCTTCGGGTATACCACTCATTGCGCCAACGTACATTAGAATTTGCGTACCGAAACTTACCCATACGTTGTATATAACTACTGATAGCAACGAACGTGTTATTATTGACGATTCGCCACCTATCAACGCTTTAGTACTGAACATATACCCTGGCTCTAAAGTTTTGCCGAAAACTTCTGCAATTGCAGTTACGCCGTCAATCATAAAGTATTGATAAGCCATAGTCATAACCATGCTTGAAATTATTGAAGGCATAAATAAAACGATTTTAAAGAAAGAATACAAAGGCATCTTTTTAAATATGTAATAGGAAAAAAGAACACCACTCGTCATACCGAGCAATACGTTTACGCCAAAGCCGAATAACGACGTTTTTAATGCGTTCTTAAGGGTAATATCTACCCCGCTCCATTGCCTATATAATTCTCTAAAGTTGTCAAAAGTCCACGATTCAACTACCATTGAGTTTGGCTTAAATTGTTGGAAAGCCATAAAGAAAGAGTTGAAGTTAACGCCGATATAGAAAATGCAAAACTGAATAAGTGGAAGAGCAACTACTGAAATATAAAAGCCCCACGTTTTTAGTTTTTGCTTTTTCATCTGCCCGTCACTTTTAACAACAGTTACGTTAGATAAATTTTCCATTTTTTATCCTCTTTTTGTTTTTGCTTTTAACGCATTTTACGGTTTGCAAATAACTGCAAGCCGTAATGCGTTTAATATCATATAATTAACTATCTAATCCAAGAATAACCTTGATAGTAAGTTGACATACCGTTAAAGTATTGCCATGCAGTTTTATCGCCGTCCTTAAATACTCTTGAAGGAAGTTTTTCTTTAGATATACCGCTTGTGTAGAAGTTATCGTAAGAAGAAAGAATTATGCTGTTTTTAGAAGTGAATTCACTCTTTTGACCTGCAACGAGATCTGCTTTTTGGAAATGTTTAACGTATGATTTACCAAATTCAGTCATTTCGTCCCATCTACCTTCAAGGCTGTAACTCATAGGTCTAGTAAGTGAAGTTTCTACGGTAAAGTCTTGAAGTGCTTCTTCGGTATACATAAATTGCAAGAAGTCAACTGCTAAATCTCTTTGTTTAGTATTAGTAGTAGTGTGCGGATTTACAAAGCCTAAAGCCGTATCCATTACGTTGTAAGTTGCGTTGGGAACTGCATCGTTATCAACTGCGTCCTTAAACGCTTCATCCGTTAAAGGATGTGGTAACGGCATCCAACCAAGGTTTCTATTTTCCTTTTTGTGTTCTTCGTTATTTCTACCCATTGCGTTAAAGTAAAGGGTTGCTTCGTTTTCCCAGTATGAACCTTCAACGAGCATTGCTACTTTATCAAAACCTTTAGGTGGATTTTCAACCGTACCTTTAAGGAAGTATTCTTGTGCGCCAAGGTGTGAAAGGGTGTTATCCCATGAACCGCTATGAATATAGCCCCTGTCAATAATTTCTTCAAGGAAATAGAGAGCGTAGAAGAAGCTTTCGTGCTTCCAGAGATATTCGGGCGTGCCTGAAACGATATCTTCAACGGTGTCTTCTAAAGTCAATTCGCCAACGTCTGGTTTATTGTTGCCGTTTAAATCGGTATAACCCGTTACGAAAGGCGTATCTACGTCGTTAAACGTTCTCTTTAAAGCTTCAAAATCTTTACCAGCAGCATTTTCTTGAAGTGCACCAAGGAAAGATTTAATATAGTCTTCTACTCTGCCACCCCAAAGAATTGGGTTAACACCAGTAACAGTCTTAATTTCTGCACATACTGCAAAGAATTGATCGTAAGTTGCGGGTAAACCGTCGTCTTCCGTATCAGGTATTCCGTCAGGTCCGCTTGATTTTACCGTAAACATTTCGCCATCAACGAAATCGTAACCGAAAGTTGCATCGCCTGATGCGGTATAGTCACCACCTTCGGGATCTGCTGCTGCAAGGTAGAATTTGTTTCTTTCAAACATGTCCTTATCGTATGAAAGACCAAAAGCAGAAGTAACGTATGGAAGAGCGTAATATTCGCCGTTGTATTTGTAAAGAGCCCTTACGTCTTCGGTCATTTTGTCTTCAATTGAGCCGGTTTCTTCACCGTTAGTAAGCCCTGAAAGACTTTCTTTAACCATAGCGTCAATGTTAACCATGTGGTTTGCTGACGCCCAGTTATTCAAAACCGTTTCACCAGTAAAAATTACTTGTGCTCTTACGTTTTGAATTGAACTGATTAAAGTTCCGCCGTACGCAACGTTGTCAATAATAACTTGTACGCCTTGCTTACCACCTTCGCCTTGGTAATCTTTGTACAATTCTTGGAAACGTCCTTCAGCGGCTTCAAGCCACGATTTGCCGTAACCGTTGGATACTAAACCAACGTAGAGTTGAGTTTTGCTTTCGTCTATCGCTTCGCCAGTATTCTTGCCACCTTCACCACAAGCGGTTGCGGTAAGCAAGCACGCGATTGAAAGAACGAAACACATAAGTTTTGTGAAAAGTTTTTTCATATAATTTCCTCCTAACCCGTAGGTTGTTTTTTTGCAAATTCATTTCATTCCCTACTATCAAGGGAATAGGAAAGGGCGCGCCCTTTCCAAAAAAAATTCAATTTGTCAAGCATTTTAGCCTAAAATTTAACTTTTATAATTATATTATAGGCTCTAAACCTTGTCAATACTAAAATAAAATTATGATTGAATCAATCAATATTTGAACGATTTTTTGTACAATTGTGAGCGTTTGGTAATTTTTGCGAAAATTTTGTTACTAAATTATACCTTAAAAGCACTTTTTTGTCAACGTATAACGCAAAAAATTGAAAATTGCACAAATTTGACTTTTTTACTATAAAAATATAAAGATTTTACCACTTTTATTACGTTTTATGGTAATTTTTTTTGCTTTTTAGTGTCTTTTTGTTTTTATTTCACGTTTGCGCGTGTTCTTTTATTAGTTTTTTTCAGCACCGTTTGTGCAATTTGTTTTTGCTTGTTTATAATTAAAAAAAGCCCACTTAATTAAGCGGACTTTTAGTAGTATTTTCTGCCGTATGTTCGGCGTTTTTTAATTTTTTGATCAACTTTGATATGTAAATGCTTTCAATGGTCAAAACGAGCATCCATCCGATATAATACACGACGTATATCATATAGAATTCGTGATAAAATCTTACTGCCGTGTTAAACCAAATTATTCTTATTAAGCAAGAACCTATTATACTGCATACCATTGAAAAAGTTGACTTACCAAGCGCCTTTAGCGAATACCCCGTGCAATTCATTAAACCACAAAGCAATTGCCCCGGGCATATCATAAATATTTTTATCAGCGCATACTCAACTATTTTGGGGTTATCTGTAAAAAGTTCGGCAAAAGGTTTTGCAAACGGTAAGAATATTGCGCATACGAAACCTATCATTAAAAATGTTAGCACTACCCCTGCCCACAAACCTTTTTTTATTCTATCGTATTTTTTAGCGCCGTAGTTTTGACCGACGAACGCCATAGTTGATAGAGCAACGGCATCGCCAAAGCACCACGCAAACGATTCTACTTGCCCACCTATTGAACTACCCGTTACCGCTAATTCGCCAAACGAGTTTACCGTAGCAACTGACATAGTATTCGCTATGGCAGATATTGACGAGTGTATTCCACTCGGCAAGCCGATTTTTAGCATCTTAACGAATTGTTCTTTATAAAACCTAAAATATTTAAGTTTGAATCTTGAATAGCCGTCCCCTTTACATATTGCAAAAAGTAGACAAGCACTAGTTACGCCTTGCGATATTACGGTGGCGAGCGAAACGCCTTGAACGTCCCAACCAACCCATATTATAAACACGGCGTTGAGCGCCACGTTAACTAAACCACCTATAAGCGAATATATCATAGGTCTAAAAGTATCGCCCGTCGCACGCAAAAGTCCACTAGCAAAATTGTTAAACATAAGCAAGGGTATTCCCGCCGAATATATTCTAAAATACACTACAGCCTTATCTATTATTTCAACTGGCGTATCAACTAATCTTAAAAGTACTTCTGCAAGTGGTTCGCATATACATACTGCGATTGCGCCTGCCGTAAGCGACGTTGCTATTGCCGTACCGACTACCTTTCTTGCTTTACTTTTATCGTTTTCGCCTACTGCGTGCGAAAGACTTACTTGCGCACCGACAGAAAGACCTAACGCTAACCCGATTATTATGTTTATTATAGGACCACTTGAACCCGTTGCAGCCATTGCCCTATCGGAATCTACTGCAAACATACCGAGCATTAGGGTATCTGCTATATTAAAGAGCCTTTGTAAAATTATCGTGAGTAGTAATGGTAACGAATAAATCAATATTTGCTTAAATATCGGTCCAACCGTTAAGTTACGCTCGTGATTTTTAAGCACTTTGACACTCATTTGACGACTCCTTTTCCGCCTTAAGTTTTCTTTCTATCTTCTTTATGGTAGGAATTAAGAAACACAAGTGCATTGCTACCGTTATCACCCACGTTATAGGGTAAGAATACAGCACCATTTCATACGTTGGATTTAAGAAAAATACCGTCTTCAACCAAATTATACGAAGCAGTACGCTACCTGCAAGGCTAACGACCATTGCAGTTACCGATTTACCAAGCGCACGCATACTGTACGCTAAAACTTCCATAAAACCACATAGACAATAGGTAGGCGCAAGCAACCACAAACGTTCTTTTGCGTGCGCTATCGCTTCAGGCGAATCTATTATTATAGAAGATAACGGCCCTGATAACAACGCAAATATCATACCTATTGAAAATGTAAATATAAAGGTCAACAAAATTGATTCGCCAACTACCTTTTTAATTCGTTTGATTTTGCCCATACCGAAGTTTTGGCTTACGAAAGACATACACGCAAGGGCTACCGAATGCCCTACTTGGTACACAAAGGCTTCTAACTGCATGCCCGTAGAGTTTCCTGCAACTACTAACGGTCCAAAAGTGTTTACAGTTGATTGTATCATAACGTTTGATATTGAATACAACGAACTTTGCAAGCCTGACGGCAAGCCTATTTTGATAATTTCTTTTAATTCACGCTTATAAACCTTAAAAAACTTTGCGTCTAACCTTGAAAAGCCCCTGCTTTTTATTACCATTATAAGCAAACAAACTGCCGAAACGAGTTGCGATATTACCGTTGCTAACGCAACCCCTTCAACGTTCCAACCAACGACTGCCATGAAAAACACGTTTAAGCCTACGTTGATTACGCCACCTATCGCAAGTATTATCATAGGACGCATTGAATCGCCGACTGCCCTTAATATAGACGCCAAAAAGTTATAAAGCATCATTATAGGCATACCTGCAAAGTATATCATTAAATACACGGTTGCCATTTCTATAATTTCGCTAGGGCATTTCATCCAAGTTAAAAAGGTTTTCGCAAACGGTACGCCGACTGCTACTAGCAAAAGCCCACCGACTATACTAACCCATACGGACGTGCCGACTGCCTTTCTTGCACCTTCTAAATCGTTTTCGCCCATTTTTCTGCTTACCACTATTTGCGCGCCCGTGGATAAGCCTATAAACAGACTAGTTACTAAAGATACTAACGAAGTAGTTGCGCCAACCGCCGCCACCGCATTTTCCCCACCGTTCGGCATTATTCCAAGAACGGCTATATCTGCGGCGTTAAAAAGTATTTGCAGAACGTTAGTCAATATTATAGGTATTGCAAACACTATAAGTTTTCTAAACATAGGTCCGTTAGTCATATCTAATTCGTGCTTTGCTGTTGCGGTTGCCATCTCAGTAACTCTCCTTTTTTGGTTTAATATTAAAAAATTACATAAAAAAGACGCCAACGTTAAAAGTAAGCGTCTCTTGCGCAAAATTAAAATTCCACGACTTTATCGTTTTTATATACGGTGAATTTTATGGTGTAACCGTTAGTTTCAACGGGCAAATCTTCAAACACGCATTTCCAGTTGTCTTTTTCATCTAAATTCTCATAGAAAACTTCTGCGCCCCCGTCTGCGTCAACTTTGGTTACCAAAACTTCCGAACAATAAGGTAGCATGGTTTTATAAAACATTGCCCCACCCACTACGAACACGTCGTCTGCGGGGTATTTTTTTAGTTCTGCTTTTAGTTCTTCTAAACTATCTACTATTATGCAGTCGTCCCTTTTTTCTCCACCGGGGAAAAGCACTACGTTAGTGCGATTTTTAAGTGGTTTTCCACCAGGGAAAGATTTTAGGGTGTTACTGCCCATTACTACTACTTTGTTTAGCGTTTTTTCTCTAAAATACGCCATGTCTGCAGGTAAAGAAAATAACAAATCGTTTTTCTTGCCTATTCCCCATTTCTTATCTACTGCTACTATCGCTTTCATTAGATTGCCACCTCTATTTTATCTTCTAATTTCGTGTATTCGTAATCAATCAACTTAAAGTCGTCTACCGTAAAGTCGTAAAAATTCTTTACTTCTGGGTTAATCCATAACTTTGGCGCTTTGAACTGTTCGTTCTTTAATATCTTTTCTACTATGGGTACGTGCCTATCGTATATGTGCGCGTCCGCTATTACGTGAACTAATTCGCCAACTTCTAAATTTGATACTTGCGCCAACATATGAAGCAATATTGCGTATTGAACTACGTTCCAGTTGTTTGCAGTCAAAACGTCGTTACTTCTTTGATTTAATATGCCGTTCAACTTTTTACCCGTAACGTTAAACGTCATTGAGTATGCGCACGGATAAAGATGCATTTCGTTAAGGTCTTGGAAGGTGTAAATATTTGTCATTATTCGCCTTGATTGCGGGTTGTGCTTTAAGTCGTATAACACCCTATCTACTTGGTCAAATTCACCTTCTTTATACTTATGCTTTACCCCTAACTGATAGCCGTACGCCTTGCCGATTGAACCCGTTTCGTCTGCCCAACTATCCCAAATATGCGAATTCAAATCTTTTACGTTATTGCTCTTTTTTTGCCATATCCATAAAATTTCGTCAATTGCCGACTTAAACGCCGTTCTTCTTAAAGTGATTATAGGGAATTCTTTAGTTAAATCGTACCTATTAACTATACAAAATTTTTTTACCGTATGGGCAGGCGTACCATCTTCCCATTTCGGGCGAACCGACAACTCGGTATCCCAAAACCCATTTTCCATAATATCCGTCATATTTTGCGCAAAAATCTCGTCTGCTCTGCTCATAAAAAAGCCACCTCTTACGTTT
>JAZSJY010000183.1:0-2652 GCA_045534565.1 Christensenellaceae bacterium
ATCTTACGAGCACGGTAAAAAAACAAAAGGACTTTATTGCGTTTTGTGGGCAAATGAAAGAACCCACTATGGATAAAACTAAAAACCGTTCGGTAACTTTGGCGATTGATTACGATGAAAACGCCACTATTGAGTGCGATATGGTTAATTTCGTTGGGGCGGGGAATTTCTTTAGTCCTAACTCGGTAAAAGACGGCAAACCTTTCGCTACGGAGATGAAAGACGCCGACGGACAAGTTCAGTCAAGTTACCAGGCAGTTTACTCTGCGAAGTATCAGTTCGTATTAGATAAAGGGCAAAGTAAAACGTTTACTCAAGTTTTAACGATACAAAACGATATAACTTTTAATCAAGCGCAACTTGATTTTGACGCAATTTATTTTGATGAGAACGGTTACGCCAACCGCCTAAGAGAAACTAAAGAGGTTTACTACGATTTGTTTGAAAAAAGAAAGGTTAAAACGGCAAACCCCGTGTTTAACGATTTTATAAATAACTTTGCACCCTTGCAAATGCATTGGGTTAGTACGCTTGATAGGGGGTGGCCGTCGCAACAGCGTGGTATTCGTGATACTAGCCAAGACTGTATGGGGCTTTTGCCTTTAAACGCTTGTGAAGTGCGCAAAAAGATTATAGAAGTATTTACCCACCAAACATACGCAGGGTGGTTTTACAAGCAAATGAGCACGGTTTCCCGTTCAGCACCCCACGATATGAGAAAGTTTTGTGACGGTGGCGCTTTCGTTTTAGAACTCGTTTACGAATATTTATCGTTTACGAGAGACGATAGCGTGTTGTGGGAAAAAACCGTGTGGCTTGATAGCGACGAACAGTCAACTATTTTAGAACACGTTATAAAGTGCGCTGAATTTTATATTGACCAAGAAAATATTGGTGAACACGGCTTATGTAAGGCGTGGGTAGGCGACTGGTACGATATTATTGACGAAATAGGCAACGAAGGCCGTGGCGAATCGGTTACCGTTACCGCACAAAATATAATAAATTTAGCAAATTTAGTCAAAATAATAGAGTGGCTTAACGCCAACGGAAAAGCGCTTGAATTGAAAGGTAAAATACCTTTATATGAAAGCAAAAGGCAATCGTTTATCAAAGGTATGGCAAATGCGTTTAACGCCGACGGATATTATAACGGATATTTCAACGATAACGGCAAGTGGATTTTAGGCAATAGCGACCCCGACGGGCAAAAGAAAGTTTATATAGTTTGTAACGCTTGGGCTATTTTAAGCGAAACGCCTGATAATAAGACGGCTAACGAAATTTTAGATATCATTGACCGTGAAAATAGGTGTAAGGTAGGATACAGAGTCGTAAGCAATCCGTTTAAGAGTTACGTGGAAAAAGCAGGGCGTATGGGCAGTTTATTGTTAAACTCTGCAAGCCCGTATAACCACGCAACGTGCTTTTTAATTCGCGCTTGTTGTTTTGCCGGTAATGAAGAAATGGCTTATAAGGCGTCAAGGTTTATGTTGCCGATAGAAGAAGAATACGCCCCGTGTGAAAAAACTTTTGCACCGCCGTTCACTATCGCAAACTCTTACAGCAATAATGAAAAATACTTGCACCGTGTTGAATTACAATATTTATCGGGCACGGTATCGTACGTGTTAAGGAATTTTTATTCGTCTTTCTGTGGAATTCAATACGCACTTGACGGGTTGTTAGTTAAACCTTGTTTGTCAAGGTCGTTTGGCGATTTTACCATAGAATTTACATATCTTGGCAAAAAATTTACCGTTAACTACGTATCAAGTGAAGAAAAATCTGGCGAAATGACCTTAAACGGCGAAAAGTTAAACACGCAAATCAACGTTTGTAGCGGTAAAAAATACGCTTTGATAAAAGACTGTGAATTTAAGAACGAAAACCTATTGACCGTATGGTATTAAAAGGAGAAGTTATGCAACTAAAAATAGGTAACTATAACATTTGTCATTGTGGTGATTACACTAACAGAAAAGATACTGATCCCGTATGGGTGCAAAAAATAAACGTCGGCGCAATGGCAGACGCAATTAAGCAACTTGATTTTGACGTTATAGGGTTAAACGAAGTTTATTTTACTGGTGTAAACCAAGAAAGCGTAGAGCAGGCGCGCGAACTTGCTACTTTATCGGGTTACCCATATTACGCAAACGCTGAAGGCGCAACCGACGGTGTAGTTACTATAGGTAACGCAATTTTGTCTAAATACCCTATTTTAAAGGTGGAAAAAGTTAAAGTGCCCACTATACCCGTAGAGCAAAGGGAAGAAGAAGGTTGGTATGAAGATCGCGTATTGTTGGTTGCCGATATAGACGTTTTGGGAAAAACGCATAAAATAATCGTAACGCATTTCGGTTGCATTAAAAAAGAAAGAGAATTAATCGTAGATAAAATTTGCAAAATAGTTGATATGGAAGACGTTTTAGTAGTTATGGGTGATTTTAACGCTCTTCCACACGCCGAAGAGTTGAAACCGTTATACGATAAAATGGTTTCTTGCGCAGATTACGTTAATAACGACGAATTTACTTTTGCGTCGTACAATCCTTATCAATGCATTGATTATATTTTCGTTAAAAAGGGCGTTCAGGTTGAAAGTTATGAAGTGTGTAAAATAAAAGCGTCAGATCATTACCCCGTTAT
>JAZSJY010000217.1:0-6426 GCA_045534565.1 Christensenellaceae bacterium
AAACGGGCGATTACTGTTACGTTGGTTATCGCCACAGTCTTTGCCACGGTTGGTCAAGTGGCGTCATAAAGTTTATTAAAGAATATCAACAGTATATAAAATAGCAAAAAAAGAGCGTGACAAACGCTCTTTTTTTATATGAAAAAATGTTTATAAAATATTCGTTTTTTACTTTAATATTTTTAATTAATATGCTAAAATATAAAAAAACGAGTACTTTTTTAATAGGAAACGGCGTTTTTTACTATTTTGGTAAAAAATACAAGTTAAAAAAACGGTTATAATTTCGTTATACACGAATTGTTATAAAAATTCTATTTTGTTATAATAAAATTATAAAAACATAGGGGGCTTTACTATGAAACTTATTCACGATAATAAAACGGAATACCTATTGCTCGTTCCTGAAAAAAGAGACGTTTTTATTGATTTTGCTATCAAAACGTTAAACGAAACTATGCTTAAAAGCACGGGCGTTCAATTTACAGTCGTTGAAAAGGCGGAAAAGAATTTTATTTCGCTTGGCAACACTTACGCTCTTAAAAATGCAAAAATAAAAACTTCTTATGGTGAAGATGGTTTTGCCGTTAAAGAAAAGGACGGCAACTTGTACCTTTTTGGGCAAAGCGAATACGGCGCTATTTGGGCAGTTTACGAATTGCTTGAAAGAACGGTTGGTTATAGATTTTACGCCATTGACGAAATAAAGATTGAAAAAAGAAGTGAAATTGACATTGCGGGTATGGACGTTGAATATACGCCGTCTTATCCCCACCGTTGTAGTGGCTTTGGCGTTGCGCAAAAGAATTTAGAATACGCAACGGGGCTTAAAGCGTACGCTTACTACGGCGTTCGCCTTGACGGTAAAGATTTTTGGGGGTCGTGGTGTCATAACTTCGTTGGCATTTTCATTAAGCCAGAAGTTTATTACAAAGATCATCCAGAGTGGTTTTTCCATATGGACGGCGAAACGGACGTTTCAAAGATGAAACGCATAAGAATGCAACTTTGCCTTTCTAATATGGAAATGAGAGCGGAATTTGCTAAAAATCTTATTGAGTGGATTAAAGAAAACGAACACGGCAAATATTTTATGCTTGGCCGTGAAGATAACGACGGATTCTGCGAATGTGAAAATTGTAAAAAAATAACCGATAGAATAGGCGAAAGCGGTTTGCATATGGACTTCCTTAACGATATTGCAAGGCGCGTTGAAAAGTGGCGTAAGGAAAATGCGCCCGAAAGAGAAATTTATATCGGTGGTATTGCTTACGAGTGTGGCTACGGTAAGGTTGATACTTGTTTCGTTCCACCCGTTAAGTTAGTTGACGGTGAATACGTGCCGAAAGATCCGTGCGTAGTTGCTGAACCTAACGTATTTATGTTCTTCTGCGCTATGACGCAACCTGAACACTCAAGGTCGGTTTATCACCCTGCAAATAAAAATATGCTTGACATTATGAAAAGGTGGCAAGTAGTTTGCAAGCATTACGGCGCGCAAATTTATTACGGCACTTTTAGACGTGCGTTTGAATTTGTTGACGGTATTTATAGGTTTAAAGACGACATTGCTTTCTATAAAGATAACGGCTTTAAGATTTTCTACGTTGAATCTCCACACGATAAAGCCTTAAACAAAATGCACGTATACGTATTAACCAAGTTGCTTTGGGATATTACCCTTGATACCGATCAGTTGATAGAAGAATTTTGCGATAACTACTATAAAGTGGCGTCGCCGTATATCAAAAAATATTTCCGTTATTTTATGGATTATTGCGCGAAAGCAAGGGATAGAATTGAATATCTTACGGGTATAAGGGCAGATTGCGGTATGTGCCTTGCAGATACCGTTCCGCAAGGTTTTTGGTCGCTTAACGCCGTGTACGACGCTTGCCTTATACTTGACGACGCAGACAAGGCTATTGACGGCGCTGATTACGATCAAAAAACAAAAGAAATTTTACACGATAGAATTGAACTTGAAAGAATGGTTTTAATGTATATTCAGTTAGAATATTTTAACAGAGAAACTAGCGTTTACGACGAAGCAAGGTCAATAAACTGTTACCCTAAAGAAAAAATTTACGAACTCTGTGATAGGTTTGAAAAGGACGTTAAGAAGTTTAATATTCGCTTTGTAAACGGCGACGGCAGTCCTGAAGAAGTTATTAACGGCTGGCGCAATCGCGCAACAAAAACCGCAAGGGGTTGGGAAGAAAGAATTTATAAAATTCGTGAAAATTTCAATAAAAAATAAGTGGTTTTTTAGGTGTAAAAATGCTTAAAGAAAAACATGGCGAACGCATACTCGTACTTACGGAAAGTATCGTTCGGGATAGATATTGTTCGTCGCAAATAAATATTGAGTCGCAACTACATACTCACGAGTTTTACGAGTTTGCTATTTGCGCCGACGGCATTTTCAATAATGCTTATGATTTAGGTGGGGAAACGGCTTTAGAAAAAGGTTGGTTTTTTCTTGCGCGCCCCGGTGAAATTCATAAGGTCAATCAAAACGAGAATTTGACTTTTTTGCGTGACGACGTTTACGTTACCAAGAAAAAAATGAAAAGACTTTGCAACGCTTTTTCGGATACTCTTTTTGAGCAAATAAATTCAATTGAAGGGCCTATAATCTGCACGGTTGATTACGATAAGTTGAAAAGTATTTCAAGAACGGTGCATAAGTTGAGCAACGTTGGTGAGAAAAACGCAGATAGCGAAGCACAACATTCTTTTTTGATTATTGAACTATTAAACGTGGTTTTTGAAAAGTATTTAAACAAAAAAGAAAATACTTTACCTAAATGGTTAAGCGCCATAAAAGAAAAAATTTCTAAACCTGAAAATTTTATTATTCCGCTTGGCGATTTGCTTGAAAATTCCTTTTATTCACGGGGATACGTTTCAATCGCTTTTAAGAAATATACGGGCGAAACGTTAGTTGAATATAGAAACAGAATGAAGGTTAAATATTCAGTTTCAATGCTTGCAGAAAACTCAATTTCTATAAACGTTATTGCGGGGCTTCTTGGGTGGGATAACCCGAACAATTACATTATCGCTTTTAAGAAAGTTTACGGCGTTACGCCTATGCAATATAAAAATTCGTTACTAAAAACCGAATAAAAAACCCCCGACTGTCGTCGGGGATTTTTTAATAAATTATATCTATTACGTTTTGTTCTTGCATTTGTTCGTCCGGTATGAAAGTCACTTGCTTTCTATATTCAACGTCGTAAACGGTTGTAGTATATTCTTTACCGTTTAGTTTTACCGATTTATTTTCACCTTGCTTATAGTTAATAGTGAATTTTTTGCCAAGATAAGTAAACGTTACGCTACAAGTTCCAAACGCTTTGGGTAAGCACGGTCTTAACGCTAAACCGTCGTAACGGTAGGTGATACCAAAGAAGAAGTTGTATAAAATTCTTAAAGTGTAAGAAACCGTGCCCGATAAGAATTGAAAGGTAACCCTTTGGAAACTCTTGTCGTTATTACTATACATATTTGCTATAGCGTAAGGTGGTGCGTAAGTTCTTTCTACTGGCGTATAATATTGTTCAAAGGGGAAAATGTGTCTAGTTGCTTTATACGCTCTTTCAGCGTCGCCAACCGTACAGCAAGCGCGCACGAAGAAACTTTGCGCGTGGTTATAAGTTGCTTTATACGGACCTCTAAAACCAACTCTACCTGCGTTTTTAAGTGGTTTCGCATAGCCTATGGTGAGCGTATTATAACCTATTCTGCCGTAGTTTAACTTTTCAACGTTGTCTATGGTTGACTTGTTCATTTCAGGCGTTCCCGAGCCACTTATGATTGCCCAAGAGTTTGAAACTAAATAAAGTCTTGATATTCCTTCTGGGTCGTGTTCTTTATCCGCGCCTATCCAAACGCCGTCGTCGTTCATATAGCCGTTAAAGAACCCGTCGCCATTAAACGCCGTCTTTTGCATGCCGTCAATAAATCTTTGACGGAAAGCCATAAATTTTTGTGGTAAAGTATGATATTTTTCGGGTAAGTCTTGTTTATAAGCAGTAATCATATCTGCCATATTTTTAAGGTTTAGAACCATTTGTGCGGTAACGGTTACCGTTTGACCACGGCCTTTCATACCTATGTCGTCCATAACGTCCCACCAGTCGCCGTACCAAACTTTACAAAGGTCGTTTTCGCCTATATTCTGTTCGTCAATATAGAATTCAACGCATTTTATAACGTGGTCTAAAACGGTTGACTGTTCGTCGCTATCAAGCCACCAAACTTTTTCAAAGAGAATTGACTTGTCACGGGTGAAAGTCATATATTCGTGGAAATATTCCAAGAAGAATGCGCCACCGTCACAATAATAACGCATATCGTGCGCCGCTTGGCGTGAAATTGAACTTATGCAGTGGGGGAACCAACCGTCGCAACGTTGGTGTTCAAGCATATATAATATGTTTTCTCTTGACCATTTTTCAGCAATAGGCGTTATTCCCAAAAAGTCTTGGCTAACGTCTCTAGCCCCTCTCATACGGCTTGGCCACCCACGGTCAAGTGAGCAAGTCCAGTACATTTGCAAGGGGGCAAAGGTGTTTGCAAAATTGTCAAACAAGGGGTTTTCGGTTTTAATCGTACGCTTTGTAAACCATTCGTTAAAAAACTCTTTTGTCTTTGCAACGTGCTCAGCGTACGCTTTATCGTTAAAATAATTTTGTTCAAACAAGTCTTCTTCTTCACTATAAGAAAGGCTTTCTTGAACGGTTAAAACTTGCGTATAAGTTTTGCTTTCGCCAGGGCAAAGGGTGCATTTATATCTTGCCGCGTAAGTTTGTTGGAAGTCGCTTATAGTTTCCGTTTCGGTTAAATTTTTCATTGAAAAAGCAAGTGGTTTGTCGGGCGTCTTTAACGCATCGGGGTCAAAGAAATTATTAGTGCCTGCAAAGTCGCTTGCGTAAAGGCAGAATTCACCGTTTTCGTCGTAGTCTATATTAAAGGTTAAAGAACGATTTTCGCTTGCGTTCATCAACGGGTCTTTAGTTTGCCCGTGTATGGAAACGGTCTTTTTTTTCTTTCTTGCTTTTGATGCAAAGTACCATTCTGGCAAATCCCAAGGTGCCATAACGGGTATGTTTCCGTATGGGAAAAGAGCAGGGGTAACGATATAGTTAGATTTATTTTCCCCTATATTCTTTATGGTGGTTTTCATACATACGGTTGCTTTATCTTGTGGAAGGAAAATTTCCGTAACTACTTCAAGATTTTTGTACGTTGAACGGTATACGGCTGTTTCAGGCGTCCAGTCTACTGTAAATGTAGGGGTTTCGCCGTTAAAGGATAACTTCGGGTTATTGAAGTTGCTTACGGGAACGCCACCGTTAACCGAGTCTGATTGTATAAAAACTTGCCATTTGCTTTGATTTTCACCTATTTCACGCTTGATAGCGAGAATTCCGTATGGTGGTTGATGCTGAATTTTAACGGGACCGTTTTGATCTACGTATAAAAGAATTTTACGATTTTGGTATATATAATACCACGGACCTTTCAATTTATCACCATTTTTTAAAGTGTAACCAGCGTGTTCGTCTAAATTGTAACTGCCGTAGGCGCAATCTTTTTCAATCTTATCGTAAGGAATCATACTCTTTTCTCCTTTTTATTTGCCTTAATTATAGCATATTGAATTAAATAATTCAAGGCAAATTTTAGGCAAAAACTTACACGTTATCACCGTTTTTTTAACATTTAAAATTTTGAACAATTTCAAAATTTTAGAAAAATTATTAGTTTAATAAGTAAGAATAGTGTTTCGTTTTATATTTATTATTACTAAAAATATATTTTACCACAATATCAACAAAGTATAAAAACCCCTATAAAAGTGTTAATAATATCCCTTGTAAAAAACCGTATAATATGCGAATATTAGCGTAGAAAAGAAAGAGGTGTTGTTATGGCAAACGTTCCTTATGAAAAGTCGCTAGAAAAAAGTAAGTTTGGCTATTACGATAAAAACAATAAGGCGGGGTACGTTATAACTGATCCGCAAGCCTTAAAAAGTCCCTGGTACTACATATATGATAACAGAGAAGTTTTACTTTACGTTGACCAAAATGGCCCTGTAAAAGTTCAATACCAACCGCCGAACGGCATTTTGGTGTTTAAAAGAGAAATGGGTGAAAATCAAAGTAAGTGGCAGGTGTGGGTATCTTCGCCGTCTATCAACGGTGGGGTTGCAGTAAGCAATTTCGGTACGCCCCAACTTAACTGCGTGGGTGAAAAACCAAAGAGCACGGTAAGTTGGATGCCTGAAAAAGCAGTTTACACTTGCGAATATAAAAACGCCGTTATTGAAACGGAAATTACCGTTCCTTGTAGTAGGGCTACGGTATGTATGAAAACCACCGTAACGAACTTGGGGGAAAAAGAAAGTTTTAC
>JAZSJY010000137.1:0-5439 GCA_045534565.1 Christensenellaceae bacterium
CCCAAACGCTTATGCCTATATCTTTTGATATTATTTCACCCGTATAATCAGGTCCGTCATTCAAAAAATGCCCTAACTTATATTCTTGTATAGCCACGGTTAAATTTGCTCTAATGGCAACAGGCATTGCTTTCCCCGTGTCACTATTTAATCCACTTGGAATATCGCACGATACAACGTAAGCATCCATGCGATTGATTTTTTCAATAACGGCTAAATATTCACCACTAATTTCTCTATTAAGTCCTGTACCAAAAATGCAATCAACTATTAAATCGTATTTTTTATCTAGCAACTTATTTAAACCGTTGCAAACGTCAAAAATAGAAACGCTAAACGCATTTAGCATACTTAATTCTTTAGCAATAACACGTCCGTCTGCGCCGTTATTCCCTTTTCCGACGCACACTAAAACGTTTCCACCAAGAAATCTTTTTCTAATTTCTTCTACAACGGCTTTACCTGCACGTTGCACCAGAACTACTTCAGGAACGCCAAGTTTTTCAATAGTATATCTATCTGCATCACGCATCTGTTTTGAAGACAAAATTCTTTCCATCAATCGTCTCCGTTAAATTGCGATAAAGCAAAGCTCGCTTCATCATAACTAAAGCCTTTGCCTATTAAATATCTATAAGCCTTTGCAATATTTTCTTTGTTTTTTTCTTTATTTCTCAAGTACTTTTCCGCTATATTCTTTGCGTTTTCTTTTCCGTCAATATCAACGTTTTCATACGCGTTAGAAATGTCTTCTTTTCTTATGCCTTTCATCATAAGTTTATACTCAGTAAGTTTTCTACCTTGGGTTTTGCACGTAGTCTCAATAAAACGTTCAGAATATTTCTCATCGTTAATATAATCGTATTCCTTAAGTTTATCCACGCAATACCAAGCAACTTTTTCAGTATAACCTTTTTTTAACAAGTATTCTTTAACTTGCCTTTTTGTCTTTAACGTTTTTGAAACGTAATCAACGGCTTTTGATAATGCTTCTACCTTATTGCTTTCATCAATTAAAACGGCAAGACTTTTTTCATCAACGTCTTGTCCCACTTTCAAGTTGTTTTTCATTACGGTTTCAAGGGATATACCACTAAAAAACTCGCCGTCAATAAAAAGGTTGCAACGTTTTTTATTTTTTTCTTGAATTTTAATTTCAGTAATTTGTGGCATAAGTCACCTAAAAACTATAATATCCGCAACCATTTTCAACGACGTCTAATCTTCCGTTAAAATTATCACGAATTTTATCCTTAAAAACGCATACGTATTCGTTTTTTACAGCAAAATTAACTTTTACAGAGTTTGCAAAATCAGTAGATAGAACATGTATGTTTTCGTTTGTTAGAAGTTTTAACAACCTTGAATACCCGTCATACTCAACGACAATAAAAAGTTCTTTTGCTTCACACATATTTTTAATATCACATAAAGCAAGACAATCTGCAACAGATCCACCGTACGCCCTTGTTAAACCACCCGTACCAAGTTTAATACCACCAAAATATCTAGTAACAACCGCAACGGTTTTAAATATTTTTTTCTGTCTTAAAACTTCAAGCATGGGTAAACCAGCAGTACCTTGTGGCTCGCCTGCATCAGAAAATTTTTGAACCAAACCTTTATCGTCAGCGATATAAGCATAACAACTATGATTTGCTAAAGAATGACGTTTTCTTAACGTTTCTATATACGCTTTTGCCTCGGTTTCGTTTTCAATGCCTTTAACGTTGCATATGAATTTTGAACGCTCTATAACTATTAAGTTTTCTTTCTCACCAAAAACGGTGTTATAAGAATAACCCATTATTTTAATACGACTTTTATATGAACTTTTTTGCCTTTATGAAGAATAAATTCACCTTTATTAGTCGCATCTACAGGTATTTTGCCAAACGGGTCTGTCACCTTATTTTCATTGATAGAGACACCGCCACCTTCAATCAACCTCTTTGCTTCGCCTTTTGATTTTGCTTGACCAGCGCTTACTAATACGTCTGAAACGAATTCAACGGCTTTATCAATTTCTACCGTGAGCATATCACCAGCATTACCACCACCAAAAGCCGCACGAGCTTGTTTTTGTGCTTCTAACGCCTTTTCTTCACCGTGAACGAGTTTTGTTACTTCAAACGCAAGTCTTTCCTTAGCAGCGTTCATACGTTCGTCGTTGTATTTCGTTAATTCTTTAATTTCATCCATTTCCATAAAGGTTAACAATCTCATACATTCTTCAACCTTAACGTCTTCTACGTTGCGGAAATATTGATAGAAATCATACACAGAACATTTTTTCTCATCAAGCCATAAAGCGCCTTTTTGAGTTTTTCCCATCTTCTTCCCTTCGCTATTAAGTAGTAAAGTGCAAGTAAGACAGAAAGCACTCTTCTTTTCCTTTCTTCTAATTAAATCAACGCCTGCAAGCATATTGCTCCATTGATCGTCGCCACCCACTTCAAGCATACAGCCATATTCACGGTTAAGATGCAAGAAGTCATAGCCTTGCATAAGCATATAATTAAACTCAAGGAACGTCAACCCTTTTTCCATTCTTTGCTTAAAGCATTCTGCTGTCAACATTTTATTAACGGAAAAATGTACGCCAATTTCACGCAAAAAGTCAACGTAATTCAAGTCTAAAAGCCAATCAGCATTATTAGCAATAATAGCCGCATTATCACCTTCAAAACTAATAAACCTTGACATTTGCTCCTTAAAACATTGAATATTATGGTTTATTGTTTCTATAGTCATCATTTGACGCATATCACTTCTACCAGAAGGATCGCCAATCATCCCCGTTCCACCACCGAAAAGAGCAATGGGTTTATGCCCAAACTTTTGCATCCAAGCCATTGCCATAATCGGTATATAATGCCCTATATGCAAACTATCTGCCGTGGGATCAAACCCGATGTAAAAAGGCACACTCTCATTATTCAACTTTTCGTAGAGTTCATCTTCATATATAGTTTGCTTAATAAAGCCTCTTTCCTTTAATACGTCAAAAACATTTTTATTCATCTCTATCACCTAGATTATTGTATTTCTTTAATTTCAAAAGATTCTTTTATGATGCGCTTACCGTCTTTAAGTGATTTAACGTCGCCCGTTGCCATCATTTGAGCAAGTAAGTTTCCAGTAGCAGTTGCTTCAACAGGTCCTGCAACGACTTTTCTACCCGTTGCTTTAGCCGTCAATTCGTTCAAAAGCATATTTTGACAACCACCACCAACTATATTTATTTCGTTAAACTTAACACCCGTAATTTCTTCAATTCCAACAACTGCTTTATTATAGCAAACTGCCAGACTTTGATATATACAAAGCGCTATTTCACCAACAGTTTCCGGTACTCGTTGATTTGTCTTCCTACAGTATTCTTTAACTGCTTGAATCATACTTTCAGGCGCAAAGAAAGAAAGATCGTTAACGTCAACTATACTTTCAAAACCAATTGCCTTTCTCGCTTCATTTGCTAAATCAACAAAACTATATTCGTCGTTAAATTCTTTTTTAACGTTTTGTATCATCCAAAGACCCATAATGTTTTTTAACAAACGAACGCTCTTTGCATAGCCCCCTTCGTTTGTAAAACCTTCTTTACGTGCTATGTCGCTAGTATTTTCATTTGGCGTTTCAATCCCCATAAGTGACCAAGTACCACTACTTATGTAAAGAGGTAAATCAGGATTTGGAACGGCCATAACAGCGCTTGCCGTATCATGCGTTGCAGGTAAGCAAACCATAGCGGTAAAACCAACTTCATTTGCAATCTCTTCACTTAAAGCACCAACTTCTGTTCCAGGAAGATAGAGTGTTTTGAACAAATCTTTCTTTAACCCTAACTTTTCAATAATTTCAAAATCCCAATCTCTTGTTTTTGCATTAAGTAGACCTGTAGTAGAAGCGTTTGTATATTCGTTCTTCTTAACACCAGTTAATCTAAAGTGTAAATAGTCAGGCATCATAAGAAAGGTCTTAGCGTTTAAAATCTTGCCCGATTTTTTATCGCAATATAATTGATAGATAGTATTAAAAACTTGTTTTTGAATCCCCGTTCTCTCATAGCAAACGTCCTCAGAAACGATAGAGTGAACTTCGTCAATCACATCCAAAGTTCTATCGTCACGATAAGAATAGATTACATCTATAAGATTATCGTTTTCATCTAAAAGAGCATAGTCAACGCCCCAAGTATCAATACCGATACTACATGGAATCTTATTAATTTCTTTACATTTTTTCAAACCTTCAACTATGCTTTTAAAAAGTTCTTCATGATTCCAAACTAATTTATCACCTTTCTTTTCCGCACCGTTTTTAAAACGATAAATTTCTTCTAACATCATTTTACCGTTTTGAAAATACCCAAGAATGTGTCTACCGCTACTAGCGCCAATATCAATAGCAAGATAATATCTATTCGCCATAATGCAACTCCTAATTTTAAATAGTATAAATATATTATACTAATATTCGGCATCAAAGTCAACGGTATATTTTCAAATTTAATAATAAAAAAAGAAAAAGCAAATTTACTTTTTCTTAAACTAAACGAAAGTATTAAAAAGAATAATTATGTCACGCATAAACACAATAAAATCATTAGTATTTTTCTTAATAATTCAATTTTTTCATAGACTTGATGTTTTGAATTTTTAATTCGGTCATAACAAAATATTCCCCGCCCCTTTTTTCTATATTTAAAAGCAAGTTGCTTTCAAAATTAAAATATTCAAAGAACAAATCTCTCAAATCCTTTTTTAACAATTGCATAAAATTATCATCTGGTGAAATTTTAGTATTTGCAATAACGTTTTTAATCTCACTAATTTTGTATTTATTTTTTTTCATATTCCCTTTTTTATTCCCCTTCTAATACTACCGAAAAATCCTGAATATTTACTAACTACGTCAAATACTTTTTTGTTGCCCAGTTTTAAGTTACTAGCCAAAAGTTTATACGCCTTGCTTGATGCCGATCGCTTTTGCAACCTACCCCCACACGATAGAAAGACGGCATCTTCTTCTGGCAAAACACCTAAAAGTTCCGTTTGCAAAGCGTCAACTATATCTATAGGCATCATCATTTTTTTATCCACAATCAAATCACCGCGCACACGGTTTATTACCACGCTTACGTTGTTTAATTTATAACTTTTTAAAACGCTTATAACCTTATACGCATCTTTTATGCTAGTCACGTTAGGCGTAACTACAACTATCGCTTCATCACAACAAGAAACCGCTCTGTGAAAACCTATATCTATCCCTGCAGGACAATCAATGATAACAAAATCAAACACAGACGATACGCTATCAATTAACAGTTTTATATTCTGCCCCGTTATATTTGAACAAGCATCAAGATTTCCTGAAGGCAAAACGAATAAATTTTTATTCTCGTTGTGCTGTACCAACGCTTGCTTTAATCTA
>JAZSJY010000178.1:0-5269 GCA_045534565.1 Christensenellaceae bacterium
GTCTTCCTAAGACCGCTTGGCCTCCGACTTACCGTCGGTTAAAGTAACGTAACCGTCGCAAACAACGTAATAAGCCTTTTCTCTAAAAGAGCCTTTTGCATAATCAAACAAAGGTTCATATTCAGCGTATTCGTATTCAATACCCTTTTTAACGCTTACCGTTTGATAATTTTCAAACAAAGAATCTACTAACGCTTGCGCTAAAATATACGTTTTACCGTCTTCAGCGATTATTTCAGCGTAGTCTTCCTTTGGGTTCATACAAAGGGCAACGTTTGAAGGCAACGTCCAAGGCGTAGTCGTCCACGCAAGGAAATACGCGTTTTCCCTATCCTTAATCTTAAAGCGAACGAAAACAGACACGTCTTTTACATCCTTATACCCTTGTGCTACTTCGTGTGAAGATAACGCCGTTCCACAACGTGGGCAGTAAGGTACGATTTTATGACCTTTATATAAAAGACCTTTTTCGGCGATTGTTTTAATTGCCCACCATACTGATTCAATGTAATTATCGTCGTAAGTAACGTATGGGTTTTCCATGTCTGCCCAGTAGCCTACACGGTCACTCATTTTTTCCCATTCGCCTTTATACTTCCATACGGATTCTTTACATTTTTCAATAAAAGGTTCAATGCCGTATTTTTCAATTTCTTGTTTGCCGTCAATCCCCAAAACTTTTTCTACTTCAAGTTCAACGGGAAGACCGTGCGTATCCCAACCAGCCTTTCTTAAACAATGGTCGCCTTTCATTACGTGATAACGTGGAATAATATCTTTAATAACACGCGTTAAAATGTGACCGATATGCGGTTTACCATTTGCCGTTGGTGGCCCGTCGTAAAAAGTGAATTCACGATTACCTGCGTTTTCACTTACGTTTTGTTCAAAAATTTTGTTTTCCTTCCAAAATTTTAAAACTTCTTTTTCCCTGTCTAAAAAATTTAAGGTTGTATCAACTTTCTTGTACATTTCGTTACACTCCAAAAGTTAAGTAATTTTTGCGTAATTTAAAATTATATCTAATAAATTATAACTATATTTGTCGGTTTTGTAAAGTTAATTTTATCTAAATTGCAAAATTCAACCAAAAAATACTTGCATATTTAATTATTTTAAGTTAGAATAATATAGCCGTGCTATGCGGGGAGTTAGCGATGCCCTGTTATCCGCAATTCGCTTAGCGGAGCAGAATGCTGTTCTAGGCTTATTTCGTGGAAGGCTGGGCGTGACAAGGGGCGTTGATATCAAGGTCTTATGCAACGTGCCCCCGCGAACCGTGTCAGGATAGGAATATAGCAGCACTAAACGGATAGGTACGTGTGCCATAGGGTAGCTTTGAAGGAGTTACCTATCACGTTATCGCTTCGGCGAAATACGTCAACAACAGATGCACGGCTTTTTTGAATTAAAAAACGGACTGAATTCAGTCCGTTTTTTGTTTTTTATCTTTTTCCGTATTCTTTTTCAAGGTCAACTATAACGCCTTCCGTTCTTGATTTTTCAGCGGCGTAACAAATAAGGTGGCTATTAACCGAATCACTTATTACGGTAGTTGAAACTGACGCGCCATCGCCCCTTAAAAGTGCAGTTAGGTCTTTCATAATAAAGAAGTCCCCACCGCTGTGACCTGCAGACGCGTTATTTTCACGCATGTCGTCAAGGTTGATATCTATAACGTGGTCGCTATACATATTTTCGTCACAAGTGTATTTTACGTTTACCCTGTCTTTATTAAACTTCCTGTATATCATTCTGTTATCTTCAAGGTAACCTTCAATTTCACCGTATTGGCATACTATATGTAAAAATCTTCCCGCTTTACTTGCACCGCCAACCATATTGAGCGTTGCAGTTGAGCCGTTAGCAAAATTAACTACTACGCTTTGACGATCAACGATATTCATACTCGTTTTATAAACGCATTTACCGAATTCGCTGGTCTTTAAGAATTCAAGCTTATCTTCCATAGGAATATTTTTAACGTCTCTATCCATATCTGCCCAAGTGTATTGCGGACAGCAGTCCATAGTCGCTTCAAATTTAGCGGCGTCAAACATACACTCGTCTTTTTTAGGACAGTTATAGCAATATTCAGTTGAACCTTCAGGTGCGTTTTCAGGACAATAGAAAGCACGTTTACCAAAACTTGCAACTTGCGTGGGTTTGGTCTTATTATTGAGCCAGCACATAAGGTCGGTATCGTGACAACATTTTGCAAGCAAGAAACCTGACCCACATTCTTCTTCGTTTCTCCATTTACCACGAACGTACGCGTTTACGAAGTGACCGTGCCAAACGTGTTCAAACATTTCAATATTAGTTATTGTGCCTATTTCACCAGAATCAATAATTTCCTTAACTTTCTTAAAGAACGGCGTATATCTCAATACGTGACAAACTACGACCTTGCAATTATTTTCGTTTGCAAGTCTTTCAATTTCTAAAAGTTCTTCAGGAACTGATGTTACGGGTTTTTCAAGCAGTATATTATAGCCCTTTTTAAGCAATTTTATAGTCGTTACGTAGTGAATATTATCCATTGTTCCGTTAATAACTACGTCACATTTAATATCTTTTGCTAAAAATTCGTCTAAACTATTAAACAAAGCGTCGTCAGGTAAGTTGAACCTTTTCTTTGCATTTGCAAGCTTAAACTTGTTGATATCTATAACGCCTATAATTTCAAATTCTTCCGGTCTATCAAACGCGTATTGTGAGTACCAAAAACTTCTATCGCCGTACCCTAAAATTACACCTTTAATTTTTTTCATGACAAAATTATTTCCTTTCTTTTAACTTTCTACCCATTTCTTTTAATATGTCTGCTTGGGGAGCGGGTATTCTACCTAAATAGTCAGGACTTACGTTTACTAAAAGGTTTACGCCACACGCGTTAACTTTATCTTTCATTGCGATAATTTCGTCTGCGCTCTTGTAATCGTTATCGTATCCTTTGTAGCCCCAAGTGTGATTCATAGTTATACATGCTTCACCTAAACCTTCCCAGTTTGGATCGGGAAGTTTATTGTCACCAAATGAATGTAAATCACCAACGCCGTTACCTACCCTTGAAGGAACTAAACAGTCGGGTTGAATTGATTTGATTAAGTTGTATATATCCATGCTTTGTTCTTTATTGATATCGCATGGGTCGTCACACCAAATACAAAGTAAATCGCCGTATTTAGTTAACAATTCTTTAATTTGTGGTTTTGCTTTCTTTTCTAAGAAAATGTTAAGATCTTTCTTTTCTTTATCAGGGAAATCCCAGTTATTAGCCCATTCGCACTTGAGCCATGGATCAATATAATTTACGCCACCTGCATGTTCTTCGTGGAAGTCTAATTCTTGTGAGTAGTATAAACCTAACTTCATATCGTATTTTCTGCACGCTTCAGCAAGTTCTGCTACTACGTCTCTCTTAAACGGCGTTGCGTCTACGATATTGTAACTATCAACGTCTGACTTAAACATACAGAAACCTTCTTGGTGCTTACTTGTGAAGATTATGTATTTCATACCTGCTTCTTTAGCAAGTTTTACCCATTCTTCTGCATCAAAGTATATAGGGTTGAATATAGTTGCAAGTTTTTCATATTCTTTAATGGGAATTCTATTATACGTCATTACCCATTCGCTAGGATATTCCGTTCTTTTGCCTTTCCATTCACCTGCAGGTAGACTATATAATCCCCAGTGAATAAACATACCCATTTGTGCTTCTTTAAACCATTTTTTATTATCCATTATCGTTTTACTTCCTTTTTATTTTTTATTATAAACCTAAAAGTTTAATTGCGTTTTTGTGTGTTACTTTATCGTAAATTTCTTGCGTGATTATCCCGTCGGCAAGAAGTTTTTTAATAAACCTTACGTGTGGATAATCTACGTATTTGTTACACATATCCGTTCCAAAATACATTCTGTCTTGGAATTCAGCAAAGAATTTTTTGGTGAATTCAAAACTTCTTGAGAATGCACCGATGGGCGTTCCGTCAGATAAGTCTAAATACAAGTTTTCGTATCTTCTTAAAAGAATAGGCACTACGCCTTCTTTAACTTTTTCATCACCACGTACACCTACTTGGTCGGTTCCTTGGAAATTAAACACGTATCCCCTTTCGCCTGGAGTTTGAAGTTTAAACACTTCCGCCCAAAATACCGGTCCGTGACCGAATATTTTAAGTTTAGGGAAACGTTGCAAGGTGTGTTCTAATTGTGGTAGACCTGGGTCGTCGTATATACCAAAGTCGCCGTCTTTTACGTCTGAACCATCAAATACGATTGGCAAATCTACTTCTTCTGCAGCACGGAAAAGATTTTGTACCTTGGGATCCATAAGTTCCATATTAGGCATTACTTCGCCTATGCCCTTGCACCCTTTGTTTTTGTAATATTCTAAAACCTTATGTAAGGGGGCGTTGGGGGCGTTTGTCATTGCCCTTGGGTCTATATTGCAATACGGTATAAACCTATCGGGATACGCCGCACAGATTTCTAAAATTTCGTCGTTAGATTGCGGAAAGTATATTTCTGGGTTTACTACTGGTAGTAATACTGCTTTATCTATACCTTCTTTATCGTAAAATGCAAGTAGTTCTTCTGGACTACAAAAAGGCGTTACGAACGGCACTGGATTTTTGTAGCAATGTGAGTGAATATCTATTATCATAATTTTCTCCTTTTTTTCTATTCTTCTATTAAAGCGATAGTCTTTATAACGATAGGTTCGTTTGGAATATCACCGTAATAACCTTCATAATGGGTTGCAACTTTTGAAATATCTATTGCAACACTTAAACTTTCTTCATCAATAGTTTTACCAAAAGCTGCGTATTGACCGTCTAAATAAGGAACGTCTTCAACGCAAATAAAAAATTGTGAAGATGCAGAGTTAGGCATATTCGTTCTTGCCATTGATATTACGCCTTTAACGTGCTTAAGGTCGTTTTGAACGCCGTTTGCATAAAACTCACCTTTAATGGTTTTTGCGCTTTCTTTATGCACTAAACCACCTTTATATTCAAAACCACCGCCTTGAATCATAAAACCTTCTATTACACGGTGAAAACACAATCCGTCAAAGAATTTTTCTTTTATTAACGAAAGAAAATTCTCTACCGATATAGGCGCAATTTCAGGATAAAGTTCTAAATTCATTTTTCTGCCGTCGGTAAGTTCAATTGAAATTTTACACATTATTTTTCTCTCCTCAATATTTCTTTCTCATTATAACATTTTAATTTTATTTTTTCAATACTTTTTT
>JAZSJY010000037.1:0-6983 GCA_045534565.1 Christensenellaceae bacterium
ACAACAAGTTTTTAGACGAACTTAAAAACAAAAGCGATATAGTTGACGTAGTTGGAAGATACGTACGATTAGAGCAACGCGGGGGGAACTTTTGGGGGAAATGCCCTTTTCATCACGAAAAGACGGCGTCCTTCTCGGTGAACTCAACGGGGCAGTTTTTCTATTGTTTTGGTTGTCATAAGAGTGGTGACGTAATAACTTTCGTTAAAGAAATTGAGTCGCTTGATTTTAACGACGCCGTAAAGTTTTTGGCAGAGCGCGCAGGTATGCCTTTGCCTGAAGTTAAGTACGACGATGAAAAGATAAAAGAGCAGAAGAAGAAAAAAGAGCGCGTGTACGATTTGCTTAAAGACGCCGCAAAATTTTATATTAGTAATTTGCGTGGCGACGGTGCAGAAAAACACGTGGAATACATATTAAAACGTAAAATTTCTGCAGATTCAATAGCAAAATTTGCAATAGGGGCGTCACTTGATTTTAACGGATTGCCAAACTTTTTGCTTAAAAAAGGGTACACGCAGGACGAAATGTTATCGTCGGGCGCAGTTGCAATTTCGCCGAAGGGCGGGTATTACGACGCGCTTGGTGGTAGGCTTATAATTCCTATTATAAATCAGTTTAATCAAGTGGTTGCTTTCGGTGGTAGGCTTTTGGAAAAGGCAGATTTTGCAAAGTATAAAAACACGAGTGAAACTTTGGTTTTTTCAAAATCAAACAATCTATACAACTTAAATAACCTAAAAAAACTCAAAAATGAAAAGGGGCTTGACGGCGTAATAATCGTTGAAGGGTATATGGATACCATTTCATTAGTTCAAGGTGGCTTTCACAACGTAGTTGCAAGCATGGGTACGTCGCTAACGAAAGATCAAGCGCGAATATTAAAAAGATATACGGACAAGGTGTTTATAAGTTACGACGGTGACTTTGCAGGTCAAAAAGCGGCAATTCGCGGGCTTGAAATTTTAAGCGAAGAAGGGCTTGAAGTAAAGGTGGTTGCCTTGCCTGACGGTATGGACCCTGACGACGTTATTAAAAATTTAGGTGCAGACGGGTACAGAAAACTGCTTGCCGAAGCAAAACCGCTTATAGACTTTAAGTTAGATATAATAAGAAAAACTTACGATATAAATACCGTTGACGGTAAAAGGAAATACGTTTCTAACGCCATAAGGGTTATAAGGGAAAGTCCTTCACCGACCGAGCAAGAAGATTTGCTTAAAACCGTGCGTGACGTATCGGGGATAACGTACGAAAGTTTGAAAAGGGAATTAGAAAGCGGAAGCGTTCCTAAAAAAGCAAACGAGCAAGCCGTACCCGAATTTAACGATAACGCAGGCGATAAAGTTTCGGTCGCAGCAAGGTTTATATTAGCGTCGTATTTGTTTAATAAACCTTTTGCTCAAGAAACGGATATTGAGAATTTAGAGTTTACCGACGGCGCGCATAAAGCCATAAAGGATTTTATAGTTCAAAAGCGTAACGAAAACCAAAAAATAAAGTTTAACGAACTGTACGAAGTTTTTGGTGAAGAAATGAACGAAGAAATTTCACGTATAGCAGGTATGGAAACGGAAGAAAACAAAGCCTTTGACCAAGGCGCGTATTTCTTTGATTGCGTAAAAACCATAAAAACGGACAAGATAAGTAAGGAAATAGATAGATTAAGCACTCTTTTTTCAGCCGAAACGGATATGGCTAAAAGAAAGGAATTCACAAAAGAGATGGCAAAATTACTTGCCGAAAAAAACAAACTCAAATAATCGGCGATTTTTATCGCAGGAGGAACTTAAATGGAAGATAAAGAATTAAAGATGCAACGAGAAGAAAACGACGAAGAATTGAGTATAGAACTCATAACCGTTATTAGGGACGTTGTTCTTGAATACAAAAAGAGTGGTAGCATAACGACGGCGCAACTATTTGATAAACTTGAAAAATATCAAACGACGCCCGCTCAATTAGAAAAAGTTTACGAATACTTTGAAAGCGAAGGTATTCAAATTGTAAACGAATACGAAAGGGACAAAGACCTTTACGATCAACTTCTTAGGGAAGTTAGTCTTGACGACCCCGTTAAAATGTATCTTAAAGATATAGGTAAAGTTCCGCTTTTGCAACCGGAAGAAGAAACCGAACTAGCAAAGCGCATGATGGACGGGGACGAACACGCAAAAAAACTTTTGTCCGAAGCGAACTTACGTTTAGTAGTTTCTATTGCGAAAAGATATATGGGTAGGGGAATGCAATTCCTTGACCTTATTCAAGAAGGCAATTTAGGTTTAATGAAAGCCGTTGAAAAGTTTGACTATCAAAAGGGCTTTAAGTTTTCAACTTACGCAACGTGGTGGATTCGCCAAGCAATAACCCGTGCTATTGCCGACCAAGCAAGAACTATTCGAATTCCCGTGCATATGGTTGAAACTATCAATAAACTCATAAGGGTATCAAGAAGACTTTTACAAGAACTCGGCAGAGAACCGTTGCCCGAAGAAATTGCTAACGAAATGGGCATTACTGAAGAGCGTGTAAGGGAAATTCAAAAGATAGCGCAAGACCCCGTTTCTTTGGAAACGCCTATCGGTGAAGAAGAAGACAGCCACCTTTCAGACTTTATTGAAGACGAAAAGAGTACCGCACCCACCGACGCAGTATCTTACACTATGCTTAAAGAACAGTTGATAGGTGTTTTAGATACTTTAACCCCGCGTGAACAAAAAGTTTTAAGGTTGCGTTACGGTCTTGACGACGGTAAGGGTAGAACTTTGGAAGAAGTAGGTAAAGAATTTAACGTTACTAGGGAAAGAATTCGTCAAATTGAAGCCAAGGCTCTTCGTAAACTTCGTCACCCAAGCCGTAGTAAACGCCTTAAAGAATACATTGATAAATAATGACGGACAGATTAAATAAAATTTATAATCTTTTGCCAACGTGTGACGTTTTTGCAGATATCGGTTGCGATCACGGCTATATTACCCAAGCAATGCTGTTCGGTGGTAAGTGTCAAAAGGCAATTATCGCAGACGTAAGTGAAAAATGCCTTGACAAAGCAAAACAGTTGCTTGAAGAGTTTATCGCTTGCGGTAGGGTTAACGCAGTCGTTTCAAACGGCTTTGAAAAGGTCGTTGGCTGTGACCTTGCCTTAATTGCAGGTATGGGCGGTGAAGAAATAGTTAGCATAATGAAAAATGCTAAAAATCTTCCCCCAAATTTAGTTTTGCAACCTATGAAAAACTGTGATAAAGTGCGTGTTTTTGCAGTTCAAAAGGGTTATAAAATAGTTAAAGATTTAGTTTTTAAAAGCGCGAATAAGTTTTACGATCTAATAGTCTTAAAAAAAGGCGAAGATAAATTAACTAGTGAAGAAATTGAATTCGGTAGGGATAATATCGTTAACCCAACGGAAGATTTTAAGCAAATGATAGCCGTAAAAATTCAAAGATTAAAGGGCTATTTGCAAGGTAAAAACTTATCAACAAGCGCAAAAGAAGAAATGCAAAAAAGCATTGAAAAGTTGGAAAAATATGTGTAGTTTAGATAAATTAAACGGTATTATAGAAGAATACGCGCCCATAGAAATAAGCCGTAAGGCAATAGAGCGTGGCGATTACGATAATAGCGGAATAATAGTAAAAAATACTGAAACGGTATCAAAAATTTTGTTTTCGTTAGACCTATCCAACGCTTCGGTAGAATACGCAAAGATAAAGGGTTGCGATACCATAGTGACGCATCACCCTGCAATTTACGCCCCTATAAAGAATCTTTCATACGACGGGCAAACGGGCGCTTTGCTATCGGCAATTAAAGGGGGTATGAATATAATTTCTGCTCACCTAAATTTAGATATGACTACCTTCGGAATAGATTTTTATCTTGCTAAAGGGGTAGGCGCGTTAGAGCAAAAAATATTAGACGGACTTTACGAAGAATACGGCTACGGTAGGGAGTTTAACGTAGCAGAAACTTCGCTTGAAAAGTTCGTTGGTCAAGTAAAAAACAATTTTACTACTGATAAAATTATTGCCTATGGCAATAAAAACGTTAAAAAAGTGGCGTCTTTTTGCGGTGGGGGAAGTTCAACGGCTATGGATATGGTCGTTAAAGGTCTTACCGACGCGGATACTATTATATCTTCGGATATGCCACATCACGTATTAAAAGAACTTATAGAAAACGGTAAAAACGTTGTGATAATACCGCACTACGTATCGGAACAATACGGTTTTAACAAGTTTTATCAATACGTTAGCCAAAAATTGACTGACGATATTGAAACTTTTTATTTTATAGACGATAGATTTATGTAAAGGAGATGGAACTATGCAAAATTTATTAGCATATCAAGTTGAAGACGCAAAGTTAAGGGAAATTGAAAAAAAGCTTTCCGAAAGCATTGAAAGAAAAAAAGCAATGAGCGCAAAAAAATATCTTGAAGGGGTAGAAGAAAGCGTAAGCAAGTTAGACGTTCGTGCAGACGAGCTTATGGCTACTTATAAGAGCGCTACTGAAGAGCAAGTAAAATTAAAAGAACAAGAAACTGCAATAGTTGACGCGCTCAACACGGTTGAAGATGCAAAAGAAGTCGCTTACCTTATCAAAAAAGCAGACGAATTGATTGCGAAAATCAAAACGCTAGGAACTAAGGCTAGCAAAATTTTGGAAGAAATACAAAACGTAATAAAAGAATACAACAACATAAAAGCAACTACCAAAGCAGCGCAACTTCAATATAAAGAAAATGCAGAAAAATACAGCGCGCTTAAAGAATCTGTTAAAGATGAAAAACTTGCCGTTGAAACTAAACTTGAAGAGTTAAAGGCAAAGGTAGAGCCGTCGCTTATGGATAGGTATCTTAAAAAGCGTGCAAACAAAATTTATCCCGTGCTATACGAATTGCGCGGTAACGTTTGCGGTGCTTGTAATATGGAACTTTCAATGGCTGAACTTAATAAATTAAAGAACGGTGAAGTTATTGATTGCGAGCAATGTGGCAGGCTTATTTATCAAAAGTAAAAATCAAAACTTAAAGTGGAGTGAAATCACTCCACTTTATTTTTTTAATATAGAAAAAACCATGATATCTTTAAATTTAAAATATATTTTAAAATATGGCAAAAAAATTGCCTTAAGGTATTGTAATTTTTCTCAAATTTTGGTATAATTCTATATACGGGAAGTTTATGTGTAAAAAGCAAAAGTTTTTAGGCTTCTAAATAGATATTTCGTTAAAATTAGGGGTGATAGCCTTGAACGGTTTAGGTAGAAATAAAGAACAAAATCAAACTAAAAAATCAGTAATTTTTACTAAAGAAATGTTAGGCGTGGTGTTGGTGTTATTCGCAACGCTTTCTTTGATATGCTTAATTACGGGCGACGCGCTCTTTTCAACGCCGGGTAAGGCGGTTAGTTCGTTCTTCTTCGGTTGCTTTGGCTTTTTTGCTTACGCCGTCGTTATAGGCATTATTGCGCTTGGCGTAGTTTTGATTACGGGTAAAAAATTAAAAATTTCTCTTAAACGCAAAATTTTGATAACTCTTTGTTTTGCTATAATCGCAATGATTGCTCACGTTGCAACCCTTAACGAAGGTCTTTCTTTCGGTGGATACATTAAAGAGTCTTACGCTATGGGCGCTAACGGACTCAAAGGCGTTTCAGGTGGTGGCGCGTGTACGGCTATTTTAGTTTTCGGGTTAGTTCGCCTTTTGACCAACGTCGGTTGTTACGTCGTTTTAAGCGTTGCTTTCGCAGGCGTAACTTACGCTTTCGTTTACGATTTGGTTAGAAAACCAAAAGCAAAAGTTAAAAAGCAAAAGGGTGGATTAAAGTTCCGCACTTCGTACGTTAAAGAACAAAAAACCGATAAGGTCATTGATAACGTTAAAATAGAAGGGGAAATGGAATACCCCGTTGCGCAAGCCGTTGAACAAAAAGAACAAACAAAACAAAAATTGTTCGTAAACAGTCCTGAAGATTTTCAAATGAAGACAAAAAGGGAATTACACCGTGAACAAACTAATCCCACGGCGCTTAAAATTACTTTTTCCGAAGGTGGACTAGGTATAGTAACGGGCGCAGGGCAAGAGAGAACGGAAAAACCCGTTCCACAAACGGAAGACTACAAGCAAAAGTTGGAATATATTAAATCGCCCGCAACGTTTAATATTGACGAGTTTTTGCAAAACGATAAAAAGGAAAGCGAGGCGCGTATCGCCCAAAACGATACCTACGTTTCTGAATATATAACGCCTAAAGAACAAACGGTGGAAGAACCCGTAATAGAAGAAATACCGTTTATTGAACACGGCGAAAAGAACAATGCGGAAATCGTTACGCCTACGGAAACTGATAGCGCGCAAGCACGTGCTAGAATTTTCGGCTCACGTTATTTAGGGCTTGGGGAAGAAGAACAAACTACTTCCCCTGCAGAACAACCGAAAGCTGATAACGAAGAAATTTTCCGTCCGTTTGAAGAAACGGTCGTTGACGAGCCCGTTGAAGAACAACCCACCGTTGAAGAAATACCGTTCATAGATCAAACGGAAGAAACGGTCGTTCCTGAACCCGTGGTTGAAGAAAAACAGGTTGAAATAGAGCCTGAAGTTAGTCCTTCACGCAGAATAAGAAATATTTTCTTGGGCGAAGAAAAGAATGAAGAAAAGCAAGAAGAAATTTCCCCCGTGGTTAAAGAACGTTCGTCGGGACTTGGTAGTTCAAGGCGCAGTTCGCTTTTTGCAGAACCCGTTAAGGAAGAAAAAGAACAGGTTAAGGAAGAAAAACCACAAAAGGTCTCTCCCCCTATCAATAGGCTTTATCATCGCCCACCCTTTGATTTGTTAAAGGTGCATTTACCGCCCGTTAACGCAGGGCAAGAAAATCACGAAGAACGTATGGAAATTATCAAGCGTACGCTTGAAGAATTCCATATAAACGTAATACCACAAACTTACGTTCAAGGCCCGTCAATTACTCGTTATGAAATA
>JAZSJY010000100.1:0-6943 GCA_045534565.1 Christensenellaceae bacterium
AGTGGTTTCTAAGGTTGACGAAAATAAAAAGCCCATTCCCGGTAGCGAAATTCACTTTGATTGCGACACCGTACTATTTTCCGTTGGTCTTATTCCTGAAAACGAACTTACTAAAGGTGCAGGCGTTGACCTTTACGCAAACACTAAAGGCGCAGTAGTATATCAAAATAGAGAAACTTCTATCCCCGGTATTTTTGCTTGCGGTAACGTTTTACACGTTCACGATTTAGTTGACTTCGTTTCGGAAGAATCTGAAATAGCTGGCAAGGCGGCGGCGTATTTCGTTAAAGAAGGTCAAAAAGAACGTGATGAAATTAACCTTTCAAGTGGCAACAACGTAGGTTATATTCTTCCACAAAAAATAGATAAAAACGCAAACGGTAACGTAAAATTGTTCTTTAGGGTTAGGAACGTGTTTAAAAACTGCGTTATTAACGTAACTTGCGGTGATAAAACTATCATTAGTAAAAAGAAGAAAATTGCGCTACCTGGGGAAATGGAAACGTTAATTCTTCCCGAAAAAACCGTCAAAGCGTTAGACGGTGATTTGGTCGTTAGTTTGGAGGTGGAATAATGGTTAAGCTCACTTGTGTTGAATGCCCTATGGGTTGTGATATTGAAGTAGAAATTGAAAACGGAAAGGTTATTGCCGTTACGGGTAACACTTGCCCAAGGGGAAAACTTTACGCTGAAAACGAAGTAGTTTGCCCTAAACGAGTGCTTACTACCACGGTAAAAAGTAACGACGGTAGGTTAATTCCCGTAAAAACGGATATGCCCGTTAAGAAAGCAGATATGTTTATTCTTATGCAAAAAATAAACGGCTTGACGGTGCAAACCCCCGTTAAGATAGGCGACGTGCTGGTGCAAAATTTTGCAGACGGCGCTAATTTAGTTGCTACGGGTAACGCTGAATAAAAAGTTGACAAATATCGGTAGATAAAGTATAATATCTATCGGTATTTTTTTTAGGAGTTACAAGATGAAAAAGGCGGTAATTTTTGATTTAGACGGCACTATTTTGGATACAAGGGAAGACATCGGCGATTGCATGAATTTGGCGATTAAAGATTTTGGATATGAACAAAGAAGTTACGAAGAATATAAGCAAGCAATCGGGCTTGATGGTGTAAAGTTGGTCAAAACTATTTTAGGCGATATGCCTGATGAAAAAGCACTGGCTATTTGGGATTATTACGTTCCTTTCGTACATAGGTATGGCGTTAAGAAAACAAAGGTTTTTGACGGGGTAAAAGAAGTGTTGAAAACCCTTAAAGAAAGGGGATATAAACTTTCTGTATTCACAAACAAAACACCGGACGAATTGAAGATTTTTATTTCACGCTTTTTGTTGGAATTAGGCTTTGATGATATAGTTGGCGTGGGTAATACGCCTAACGCAAAACCATCACCAAACGAAGTTTTTAGAATATTGAAAGATTTTGACGTTTTGCCTGAAAATGCCTATATCGTCGGCGATGGTGAAACGGATATTTTAACTGCAATTAATGCTGGTACAAATGCAATCGGCGCACTTTGGGGGAATAGAAGTAGAGAACAACTTTCGTTAGTTGGCGCCAAGGTTTTTGCAAGTTCGCCATTAGAGTTGTTAGACATAATAAAGTAACGAAAAACGCACCCTTTTTTAAGGTGCGTTTTTAATTTTTTAGTTTATAAAAGCGGTATAACGTAACTTGCGATAAGCGTTACCGTACACGCGCCCGCCGCAACTACGATAAGCGACTGTTTAAATAGTGCTAAAACCAAGGCGACAACCGTGCCGATAAGTGCCGTCCAAAAGTTACCCGTAGCGTAAAAAATTGAAGGGAAAGTCATTGCCGAAAGTACGGCGTAGGGCAGGTAGTAGAGCACGCTTAAGATATAGCGAGATTTTATCTTCTTTTTGAAGAAGGTAAAAGGAATCATACGGATAATATAAGTCGTGCCTGCCATCGCAAGAATATACAAAGCCATTATAGGAAGAGTTGAAGGCGTATCCATTATTCGTCACTCTCCTTATCAACTTTTATGGGAAAAATAAGCGCCGTGATTAACGCTGAAAGTAACGCGCTTATTATAACGCCGATACCAGACGGCAAATTCTTGAATACGGGTATAAAGTATAGCGCACACGAAAACCCTGCGCCGAAAAGGACTGCGGGGAAAACGCCGCGTTTTGTGAGCGACGGGGGAATAATAATTGCAATGAACATAGCGTAAAGGGCAAGCCCTAAAGCGTTGCTTATATTTGACGGTAGAACGTTGCCTAAAAGCGCGCCCGAAAGAGTGCCAACCGTCCAACCGAGATATGGTAGCAACACTAAACCGTAAAAATATTTTCTATTTAATGAAAGGGGTTTTGCAACGGATACTGCAAAAATTTCGTCGGTAACGAAGGCAGAACACATAAGCCTATGCGGAAAAGAAAAACTTTTATCTAACTTTTGCGATAGAGAAATACTCATTAAAAAATATCTTGCGTTTATAACTATTTGTGACGCTAAAATTTCAAAAATCGTGCCAGCAGAAGCAATTACCGTAAGCCCTGCAAGTTGCCCTGCTGAAGTAAGGTTCGTTGCCGAAATAAATAGCGCCATAAACCAAGGCACGCCTAAAAGACTTGCTTGCACGCCGAACGCAAAAGAAACCGAAAGGTAACCTAAACCTATCGGTAAGCCGTCTTTAATACCCGTTTTGAAATTAAGTTGTTTTAAAGAGTCGTCTTTTTTATTCATAAAAAATTCCTTGGTTAAAAAACGCAAATATTTTACCACAAAAAAATAGCAATGGCAACCAAATATTGTTAATAACCGTGGAAGAATTTGGTAAAAGGGCAAAAGTAAAGGAAAAAAAATTAAAAATATAGAGAATTGATACTTTTTTTGGCTGTCAAATTATTTACAAAACGATTGTTGTTTGCTATAATATATATACTTTGACTATAAGAAAAAGTATGCCCTTTGCCGTCGCGCAGGCGCATACGAGCATAAAAAGGAGAAAAAATATGGACTATCGCATTGAACACGACTCTATGGGTGAAGTAAAAGTTCCTGCTGACCGTTACTGGGCAGCGCAAACCCAACGCAGTCACCAAAACTTTAAGATCGGTGAAGGTATTGAAATTATGCCACGTGAAATCACGCGTGCTTTCGGCGTTCTTAAAAAGGCAGCGGCTCTCGCAAACCACGAACTCCGTCCCGAAAAAATGACCGATAAAAAACTTGCGGCTATTTCAAAAGCTTGTGACGAAGTTATCAGCGGTTCGCTCAACGACCACTTCCCGTTAGTAGTTTGGCAAACAGGCTCGGGCACTCAATCAAACATGAACGCCAACGAAGTTATTGCTAACCGTGGTAACGAACTTGCTGGCGAAAAGATTTTGCACCCCAACGACGATATCAATATGAGTCAATCTTCTAACGATACTTTCCCCACGGCTATGCACATTTCTGCAGTTACCGCTATTGAAGATAAACTTATCCCTGCGGTACAAACGCTCATTGAAACTTTCAAGAGATTAGAAGTGGAAAACGAAGGCATAGTTAAGTGTGGTAGAACCCACTTGCAAGACGCAACCCCCATTAAGTTCAGCCAAGAAATTAGCGGTTGGAGAAGTAGTCTTGAAAGAGACGTTGAACTCTTAAAACTTTCAATCAAACCGCTTGCAGAACTTGCGCTCGGTGGAACTGCAGTTGGTACGGGGCTCAACGCACCCAAAGGCTTTGATACTTTAGTTGCAGAAAAGGTTAGCGAAATCACGGGTAAAAAATTCGTTACCGCAGGCAACAAGTTCCATGCGCTCACTACTAAAGACGAAATCGTGTTTGCTCACGGCGCTATAAAAGCGCTCGCTTGCGATATGATGAAGATTGCAAACGACGTTCGTTGGTTGGCGTCTGGTCCAAGAGACGGTCTTGGCGAAATATTTATTCCCGAAAACGAACCGGGTTCTTCAATTATGCCAGGCAAGGTAAACCCAACTCAATGCGAAGCAGTTACTATGGTTGCCGTTCAAGTAATGGGTAACGACGTAGCTGTTGGTATGGCTGCATCACAGGGCAACTTTGAACTTAACGTGTTCATGCCCGTATGTATATATAACTTCCTTCAATCAGCAAGACTTTTAGCAGAAGCAATCGTATCGTTCAACGTAAATTGCGCCGTAGGTATTAAAGCAAACCGTGAAAAGATGGATCACAACCTTCACAATTCACTTATGCTCGTAACGGCACTCAACCCGTATATCGGTTACGAAAACGCTGCTAAAACTGCAAAGAAAGCATTTAAGGACGGCGTATCGCTCAAACAAGCGTGCGTAGAATTAGGTTTCTTAACTGCTGAAAGATTTGACGAAGTATTCCACCCTGAAAAAATGGTTTAAGGAGAGAGTAAAGACAAATGAAAGTTAGTTATTTCCCAGGTTGTACGCTTAAGAACAAAGCAAAAGATTTGGATGTTTACGCAAGAAAGTGCGCTGAAGCACTCGGCGTTACTTTAGAAGAAATTGAAAACTGGCAATGTTGCGGTGGCGCTTTTACTATTAGCAGAGATGAAGTTGCAACCAAACTTTCTTCAGTACGCGCACTTGCCGACGCCAAAGAAAAAGGTCAAACGTTAGTTTCAGTTTGTTCGGCTTGCCACAACGTTATTAAGCAAACCAACCACGCAATTCAAAACGACGAAGAATTTGCTTCACGCGTAAACAACTACATGGCGCCCGATATGGAATATCACGGCGAAACCAAAGTTTTACACTATCTTGAACTTCTTCGTGACGTTATCGGCTTTGATAAGTTGAAAGAAAAAGTTGTAAAACCCTTAACGGGCAAGAAGATTGCAGCGTACTACGGCTGTTTACTTCTTCGTCCTGGTAAAGTAATGGCAATGGACGACGTTGAAAATCCAACCATTATGGAAGACCTTATTCGTGCGCTCGGTGCAGAACCCGTTATATACGCATATCGCAACGAATGTTGTGGTGGCTATATCACGATGGAAAGCAAAGAAATGGCGCGTGAAAAGAGCAGTAAGATAAGTTTGAACGCTCAAGGAAAAGGCGCAGAATTAATAGTAACGGCTTGTCCCTTGTGTAGATATAACTTAATCAAAAACGGTACGGAAGTGCCGGTAGTATATTTTACCGAATTGCTTGCAGAAGCGCTCGGTATAAAGGAGTAACACAATGGAAAACAAACAAAACCTTTGTAACGAAATTATTCGCAGAAGTGGTGTTAACCCAAGAAAGTGTATGAAATGTGGTAAGTGTTCAGGAACTTGTCCTGCATACGACGAAATGGAATATCATCCCCATCAATTCGTGTATATGGTTGAAACGGGCGAAATAGAACCATTGTTGAATTCAAAATCAATTTATCGTTGTCTTACCTGTTTTGCTTGCGTGGATAGATGCCCAAGGGGTGTTGAACCTGCAAAATTAGTTGAAGCTGTTCGCCTTGCAGTAGTAAGGGAACAAGGCGCAAACCACTTAAAACCCGACCAAATTCCCCAAATGCTTGACGAAGATTTGCCCCAACAAGCAATCGTAACGGCGTTTAGGAAATATACAAAGTAAAAGGAGAGTACAAATGCAAAGAATAGGAGTATTCGTATGTTGGTGTGGCAGTAACATTGCCGGCACGGTTGACGTAGTTAAGGTTGCAGAAGCCTTAAGGCACGAACCGGGCGTAGTTCACTCAGCCAACTATCAATATATGTGTTCACAAGCAGGGCAAGAACTTATTAAGGACGCCATTAAGGAACATAAACTTACGGGTATCGTAGTATGTTCATGCTCACCAAGAATGCACGAAGCAACTTTTAGAAAGACGGCAGCCGCTGCAGGTATAAATCCCTACATGGTTGAAATTGCAAATATTCGTGAACAATGTTCTTGGATACATAAAGATATGGCAGAAGGTACTGAAAAAGCAATCGTTCTTGGTAGAACGGCTATTGCAAAAGTTAACCTTAACGCCCCGCTTACCCCAGGTGAAAGCCCCGTTACCAAACGCGCGCTCGTTATCGGTGGTGGTATAGCAGGTATTCAAACGGCTTTGGATATTGCAGACGCAGGCTTTGAAGTTGATATCGTTGAAACCAAACCCACTATCGGTGGTAAAATGGCTCAAATAGATAAAACTTTCCCAACGCTTGACTGTGCGGCTTGTATCTTGACGCCTAAAATGGTTGACGTTGCTCAACACGAAAAAATTCGTATTTTCTCTTATAGCGAAGTTGAAAAGGTTAAAGGTTTCGTTGGTAATTTTGAAGTTACTATTAAGAGAAAGGCACGTTACGTAAAAGAAGACGTATGTACGGGTTGTGGCCTTTGTACGGAAAAATGTCCGCAAAAGAAAGTTCCTAACGAATTTAACTTGGGTATGGATAACCGTCGCGCAATCTATATTCCGTTTGCGCAAGCAGTTCCCAAAATTGCTACCATAGACGCTAACTACTGTACTATGCTTAAAACGGGCAAGTGCGGTGTATGTTCAAAAGTATGTACGGCAAATGCAATTGACTATACTCAAAAGGATGAATATATTGAAGAAAAGTACGGCGCAATCGTTGCCGCAACGGGCTTTAATCCTATTAGTATGGATAAGTTTGACGAATATGCTTATAGCCAAAGCAAAGACGTAATCACTTCTCTTGAATTTGAACGTCTTATGAACGCGGCAGGTCCTACTGCAGGTAAACTTCTCCGTCCGTCAGACGGCGTTCACCCACACACTTTGGTGTTCGTTCAATGCGTTGGTTCACGTTGTGCGTCTTGTGCAGAAAAAGGTAAAGAATATTGCTCTAAAATTTGTTGTATGTATACTGCAAAACACGCAATGCTTACCCGAGATAAATATCCTGATACCGACGTTTACGTATACTATATTGACGGAAGAACGCCAGGTAAACAATTTGACGAATTCTATCGTCGTGCAGTTGAAGA
>JAZSJY010000022.1:0-3045 GCA_045534565.1 Christensenellaceae bacterium
CATATCAACACGGAAACCGTCAATGCCTTTTGACATCCAAAATTGCATCACTTTAATAATTTCTTCCCTTAAAGGAACTAACCTTTCGTCAGTATAATGCATTTGCCAGTCGCCACGTTTTTCTTCTTTTTCAAAAATCCAACCAAAGTTAAGCGCAGGTTGACAAGCATAGTAGTTAATAAAATACGCACCGTCACGTTCAAACAACCCAACTATCGTTTTATCAGGATATCTTTCCGCGTGACTTGAAGTCCAAATGTACCAGTCAGACTTTTCGTTTCTCTCGTTTTTACCACTTTCTATAAACCATTTATTTTTAAACGAAGTGTGCCCTATTACTAAATCCACAACAACTCTTATGCCAAGTGATTTTGCTTTTGCAACAAAATTTTCAAAATCCTGCATCGTGCCAAAGCGTGGGTCTACTTGGTAGTAATCTTCAACGTCGTAACCACCATCCATAAAAGGAGAAAGGTAAAATGGGTTTAACCAAACGGCGTCAACGCCTAAACTTTTTACGTAATCAAGTTTTTCAATCATACCAACGAAATCACCGATACCGTCACCGTTGCCATCATAAAAACTTGTTGGATATATTTGATAAAAAACAGCGTTACTCTTCCATGAATTCATAAAAGCCACCTCTACGCGTAACATTAAATATTAATCTTATATATTTTACTATAATAACTTAAACTTGTCAATAGTTATATTTATAAAAACTTGACTTTTATTTGTACAATAAAGTATAATGTCATAGATAAAATATAGGTGGTTGCATTATGAATTTTTCAAAAAATATTTTAAGTATAGGCGTAAACGACAGGGACATTACTCTTTTTGAAGGTCAATTTACAGTTGAAAAGGGTATGGCGTATAATTCCTACGTTATTATTGACCAAAAGATAGCAGTATTTGATACCGTTGACAAAAACTTCGTTAATCAATGGCTTAATAACCTTGAAAACGTTTTAGGCAACAAACAACCTGATTTCTTGATTGTTACGCATATGGAACCAGACCACTCTGCAGGTATTAAAATTTTTGCAGATAAATACCCTAATGCAACGATAGTTTCTAACTCAAAATCTTTCACCATGATGAAAAACTTCTTTGGAACGGATTTTTCAGGCAGAAATTTGGCTGTTACAGACGGCTCTACCTTGAGCCTTGGCGAACACGTGCTTAATTTTGTAACAGCACCCATGGTACATTGGCCTGAAGTTACCGTTTGTTATGAAAGCACGGAAAAAGTTTTATTCTCTGCAGATGCTTTCGGAAAATTCGGCACTACCGACGCTGATGAAGATTGGGCATGTGAAGCAAGAAGATATTACTTTGGCATAGTTGGCAAGTACGGTATACAAGCACAAACGTTGCTTAAAAAAGCAAGTGCGCTTGATATAAAAACCATTTGCCCTTTACACGGACCTATTTTAACGGAAAATCTTTCTTACTATATAAACCTTTACGATATTTGGTCTTCTTACAAACCAGAAAAACAAGGCGTCACGATAGCGTACACTTCGGTATACGGTAACACAGAAAAAGCCGTTTCTATTCTTAAGGACAAACTTGAAGAAAAAGGCGTTAAAGTTTCTCTCTTTAACCTTGCAAAAGACGATATGGCTGAAGCCGTTGAAGATGCGTTTAAGTACGATAGATTAGTCCTTGCGACGACAACTTACAACGGAAGCTATTTCCCCTTTATGAGAGAGTTTATTGACCACTTAAAAGAAAGGAATTACCAAAATCGCACTATAGGGTTTATAGAAAACGGCAGTTGGGCGCCCGTCGCTACGAAACTTATGAAGACTGATTTAGAAGGATTGAAGAATTTAACTTTCACAGAAAATAACGTAAAAATTCTTTCTGCTGTTAAAGAAGAAAATATTGAACAAATCAATGCTCTTGCAGAAGAACTTTGCAAATAAGTTAAAAGAAAAACGACTGTAATTTACAGTCGTTTTTAATTTTATTAAATTATCGCACACAGCAATAAATATAATAGCGGTATGGTTACTAACGATAATACTGTATTGCCTAAAGTATATATCGTAGCGCCTTTTACGTCACCACCGTATCTATCTGCAAAAACAGGCGCTAAAGCTGCCGTAGGCATTGCAAATGAAATAAACGTAGCCATTATCATATTTTCATCTAAGCCAAAAAGTTTATTAAGTGCAATAACGAGCGCTACGCTTATTACGGGAACTAAAATTAGTTTTTTGAAAGAAACGTAATAAGTTTTCCAGCAACCAAGCATCTCTTTAAATTTAATACCACCCATTTTCATGCCTAAAATAGTCATTGAAAGCGGGGTAACTATATTCTTGAAATGATCGCTAAAAGTGACAATTTCAGGAATATATTTTTTTACACCTACAAGGTTTAATATTAAACCTAAAATGAAAGCGATTAGAACGGGGTTTAAGAAAATACTTTTCACGTCAATCGTTTTTTTATCACCAGAAACCAAGTATACACCAATAGTATACATCAACGTATTAGTAACTATATTGAAAACTACGACGTATGCAAAAATAGAACTTTCACCACCGAAAACGGCAATTGCCAAAGGCAAACCTAAAAAGCCGTTATTTGAAAATATAGAGCAAAAACGTTCCATCCCGTCAACTTTTTTATTCCAAAGTTGATCATCACCTCTATTTTTTTCTTTTATCACTAAAAGAATTGATATAAAGAAAAACACGAAGGTAAGCCCTGTTGCTATCAGCAAAGCATATACTAAATTAAGCGCCGTTTCGCCAGTCAACTCTACGCCAATAGTTCCAGAAAGAATTAAAAACGGCATTCCAACGTACATCAACAATTTTGATAGCACGCCAGATTGTTCTTGTTTTAGCACTCTCGTTTTGACTAATATGTAACCAGGAACGGCAAGTGCTATAAAAACCAGAACGTTTTTTAACATAGGTAAAAATGCTTCTAACATTTAATTGCACCTAAAATTCTTTGCCCTTCTTCAATGATCTTTTCTGCTACGCCTTCTTTGAAATTAGAAGACCTTGCTTCGTAACCACC
>JAZSJY010000091.1:0-4094 GCA_045534565.1 Christensenellaceae bacterium
TAATATTATGCATAGGAGATAATAAAAACGATTTAGAGAATAATAGAAGTTTTGATACTATTAAAAATCAATTAAAAACTGCTTTTGATAATAATGAAATTACTGAAGAAGAAATTGATTTTTGCGTGTCAAATTTATTGAAATTAGTTGATAAAAAAGTTAATGCAGATAAAATTAAAAAGGCAACTACGACCAAAGAAGAACGTCACAAAAACGCTGTAGAAATTGCTAAGGAAAGTATCGTTTTACTTAAAAATGAAGACAGTTTATTACCTATTAGCAAAGTAAATAAAATATCTGTAATAGGTAAATTTGATACTGTTCCCCCAGTTGGTGCGGGTGGGTCTTCAAACGTAGTTAGTTCATATCAGCAAACGCCGTTATCAACGCTTCTAAAAGAAAAAACCGGCGCAGAAATTTATGCTTCAAGTTTAGCGTCAAGAAATCCTTCAGCAGACGTGATGATGCGTGTTGATTATCTTAAAAGGCATCTTGAAAATGCTTATACTTCTGACGTAGTGTTTTTATGTCTTGGCGAAAATGATCCCATCGTGTCAGAAGGATATGACAGGGAAAAGATGAAACTAACGACCATGCAAGAAAACTTTATATTGAATACGTGTAAATACAATAAAAACGTAGTTGTACTTTTATATGCAAGTAGTGCAATAGACATGAGTGCGTGGATTGATAAGGTTAAAGCAGTTGTGTTTGTAGGTTTTGCTGGAGAAGGTGTTAACGAAGCGTTATGTTCTATTTTAACGGGTAAAACCGTTCCTAGTGGAAAACTTACTGAAACTTTTCCATTGTGCATAGAAGATACTGTAACCAAAGGACTACTTGACGACGGACAATCTGACTGGTATAAGGAAGGTTTGTTTATAGGTTATAGGCATTACGATAAGAACGAATTAAACGTTTTATACCCATTTGGATACGGATTATCTTATGCAAGTTTTGAGTATTCAGATTTAAGTGTAACAAAAAATGGGGACTACGATTACCTTGTAACCTATAAAATAAAAAACACGTCTAAAATAGACGCAAAGGAAATTTCCCAAGTTTATGTAAAAGACGTATTTTCTTCGGTAGTGCGCCCGATAAGAGAACTTAAAGGCTTTTCTAAAGATTTTATTAAAGCTGGTGAAGAAAAAACCGTTACAATCAATTTGGATAAACGTGCATTTGCATATTATAGCGTTGCTTACGATGAGTGGATTGTGGAAAAAGGCTCGTTTGTTATTGAAGTAGGCTCATCTTCAAGAGATATAAAACTAAGCGTAGAAATCAATATTTAAAAAAATAAACCCCGAAAAAATTCGGGGCTTGTTTTTTATACGAATAAACTTTTTACTAAATTTATAACTATTTCTTTCATTACGAGATAATCAATATATTCGTGTTTGTCAAAAACGTATTCGTGTGCAAAAGATTGAATAACATCCATAGATAAATGTATCTTTTCCATTGCGTTTTCAACGTTTACGCCAAGGCTATTAAATTTTTCTGCTATTTTAAGGGTGATTTGGTCTTCAAGAGCGATAAATTGAGCGTTAACGGCTTCGTCTGAACCAGCAAGCGAGTGCAAAGCTTCATGAATTTTGCGATTGTTTTTGTGCGTTTTTATTGCTTGATCAATGATTTTTGTAATAAGTGAGTTAAAATCAACGGGTAAGGTGATTTTGTCAAACATCTTGAAAAATGGATCAAATACTTTATTGATGTATATTTCAAGAACGCAAATTAAAATATCACGTTTATCTTGGAAATAACCATAAACTATACCAGTTGAAACGCCTGCTCTTTTTGCAATTTCGGCAGTATTAGTACCGTAATAACCAACTTCAGAAAAAAGTTGATAGCCTGCGTCAATAATTCTATTTTTCTTTTCTATTGACCGTTCTTGTCTCGGTTGTCTTACTTCATTTTTCATATATCATATTATACAGTAATATTGCGTGAAAGTCAAGCATAAATAATATGAAAAAAGTTTCACAATTTTTCTAAAAAGTTGAAAAAAGTTTCACATTTTGCTTGACACAGTTGAATATAAATGATAATATAGTACCGTAAATGTGAAAAAAGTTTCATGTTAGGAGGTTTTATGAACAAAACACTTGACAAGTTTGTTATAGGTGAAAGTGGCGTTGTGATTAACGTGAAAGGCGAAAGAAGAATTAAAAGAAGGCTTTACGACATGGGTATTACAAACGGAGCTGAAATTTATTTAAGAAAAAAAGCACCTCTTGGCGATCCTATAGAAGTGACCGTTAGAAGTTACGAATTATCTTTGCGTAATAGCGAAGCTGCTTGTATAACTTTGGAGGTGATGCCAAATGCTTAGATTTGCATTAGCGGGTAATCCAAACTGCGGTAAAACTACGCTATTCAATAATTTAACAGGGTCTACTGCACACGTTGGTAATTGGCCAGGTGTAACGGTTGATAAAAAAGAAGGTGTATATAAAAAATGTGACGAACCGATTGCTGTAATTGACTTGCCGGGTATATATTCACTTTCTCCATATACTTCGGAAGAAATTATAGCTAGAAATTACATATTAGATGAAAAGCCCGATTGTGTTATCAACATAATTGATGCGACTAATTTGGAACGCAACTTATATTTAACGACTCAAATAATGGAAATAGACGTCCCTATTATTCTTGCTCTTAATATGATGGATGCCGTAGAAAAACGTGGCGATAGCATTGACGCAAGTGAACTTGAAAAAAGGTTAGGGTTGCCAGTTGTAGAAATTTCTGCGCTAAAAGGCAAAGGGCTTGATAAACTTATGTCTCGTGCATACGAAACGAGCAAAAAGACGCGTAAAGGAAGAACGGTTATAGAAGATTCTGCCTTGTGCCATTTAATAAGTGATATTGAAATCGCCCTTGATGGTCAAGGCGTGTTAAATCCTATATTTCACGCAGTAAAACTTGCTGAACTTGATGAAGTTGAAGTTCTTATGCACAAAGATACCGTTAATATGGTAGAAGCTTTTAAGAAAACGCATAAGGATGAAATTTTTGGCGATGATTTTGAAGCACTTGTTGCAGATGCTCGTTATAAATATATAACGAAGTATTTCTCCCCAACGATTAAACGCAAGAATAAAGACAAATTTGTAGTTACCCCGTCAGATAAGGCGGATAAGGTGTTAACGCATAAAATATGGGGCATACCTATATTCTTATTAGTTTTATTTACAATATTTCATTTAACTTTTTCTGAAAACTTGTTTTTTATAGGTGGTGCGCTACCTGAAGGTTGGGTATCTTTAGAAGGTACGGCGTTTGAAGGTGTTTTTGGCAGTGGTGGAATAAATTCACCGGGCGTTATTTTAATGAACTTGGTTGAAGTTTTAACTACTTGGTTGTCAAGCGTGGTCAGCGGTTGGTTATCTAATGCAGCACCTTGGGTAAGTGGGCTTATATGTGACGGTATACTAGGTGGTATATTTGCAATAATGTCTTTTTTACCACAAATTTTAGTATTGTTTATGTTTTTCTCAATACTTGAAGATAGTGGGTATATGGCGCGTATAGCTTTTATACTTGACAGGGCACTACGCAAGTTCGGTTTGTCAGGAAGGGCTTTTTTACCTATGATAATGGGTTTTGGTTGTTCAGTCCCTGCAATGATAAATACTCGTACTCTTGCAGATGAAAAGGAAAAACTCGCTACGATTAGAGTTATACCTTTCTTTAGTTGTGGCGCAAAGTTGCCAATATTAACGGCGGTTGCAGGCGCAATCGTGCGTGAGTTTGGTGTTGGAAACGTTGACCTTATAACTTACAGCATGTATTTGGTTGGTGTTTTAACAGCCTTGATTGCGGTAATAACTATGCGTGAAACGTCTCTAAAAGGTGATACTCCGCCATTTATCATGGAACTACCTGCGTATCACGCACCACAATTTAGGAATTTAGTGTTGCTTCTTTGGGAAAAGGCAAAGCACTTCATACAAAAAGCATTTACTATAATTTTAGCGTCTACAATAGTGATTTGGGTTATAAGTCATTTTAATTTTAGTTGGCAATATTTACCTGATGAGATGATGGATCAGAGTATTTTAGGTGGATTAGGGCAA
>JAZSJY010000076.1:0-3382 GCA_045534565.1 Christensenellaceae bacterium
AATGCATTTATAATATCAATATTTTCACTATTTAAAATTGAACACGTTGAATAATATAAATACCCACCGACTTTCACGTATTTACAAACGTTATTTAAAATTGCTAATTGTTCAAAATTAAGCGATTCAACGTCTTCTTTCGTCCTATTTAATTTTATATCAGGATTATCGTTTACAACCCCTAACCCACTACAAGGGGCATCACAAATAACACTGTCAAAAGCATCTACGTATTCATCATAAAAAAATTTAGAATCTTTAATTTCAGGAAAAACGTTTTCCCTTCCCATTCTTTTTTTATAATCAAAAATCAAATCAACTCTATGTGGGTGCAAATCCCAAGAATAAACGTATTTACATTTATATGAAAGCCTAATACTCTTACCACCTGGCGTAGCGCAACAATCTAGTAATCTATCACAAGGTTCAACGAGGTCACAAATCGCAACCGAGCCCAAAGCTTGATAGGTATAAACGCCTTTATCATAATCATCGTTGCGAACAAAATTTTTAGCGTAAAAAACGTTATCAAAAGGAGTTTTTTGATAATCAACACCTATATTTTTTAAATACTCGTCACCCTTAACGTCGTAAAAAGAAAGACAAGTTTTTTCGTTTTGCGCGCTAATTATCTTTTCCGCACGAACTTCACCGTAAGTTTTAACTAATTCTTTAACGGCGAATAAAGGATATGAATGCTTTATTGAAAGTCTTTCAATCATTTCTTTTGGATATTCAATTTTTGTGCTAACAAACTTCCTTAAAAAAGCGTTAACGAAGCCACTAGTCCCGCCCTTACCAAGTTTTTTTATCAATTCAACGGCATTTTTAGTTACCGCATACTCTTTCTTATCAAGATATTTAATTGCATACATTGCTATCTTTAAGATAGTACGCACGGCAAGTTTTGGGGTTTTTGGTGCAAGAATAGCCAAGCAATAAGAAAGTTCAATATCCTTGTCTAATACACCGTAACAAGTTTTGACGGTTAAAGAACGGTTCTTTTCTTCTATAAAAGTTGATGATATTGCTTGCTTTAGAAAAGTTTTATCCCTATATACTTTACTTAAAATGCAATAGCAATCGTAAAAATAATTAACCATTATTCAAAAATACCGCCTACTTGCAACTTGTTACCTCGTAAAAAATCTTGAATAAGCATAGGTTTTCCACCTGCTTTTTGAACTCTTAATAACGAAAGTGACTTATCGCCACAACCAATAACTAATTGATTATCTGCCTTTAATATTTCTGCAGGTTTACCTGTTAAATCACACACTTTTGCTTGATATATTTTGAATGGCTCACCAAAAAATGAACAAAAAGCAACGGGTGCGGGATTATAAGCGCGCACTTTATTAAAGTTACTTATAGCCGTGTCTTTCCAATCAATTTTAGCGTGCTCTTTTTTTATTATTTTTGAGAAAGTCGCCTTGCTTTCTTCTTGCTTTACGTAATTAGCCTTTCCGTTTTCAATAAGTGAAAGTGCATCAATTATACAATTTGCACCTAAAACAGATAACCTATCAAAAAGTTCGCCACAAGTTTCATTTTCACCTATATCAATACTTTTTTGCAAGATTACGTCACCCGTATCAATGCCGATATCAGTTTTCATTATAGTAATACCCGTCTTGCTTTCACCGTTTAAAATTGCGTAGTGAATAGGCGAAGCACCCCTATAAGCAGGCAACAGCGATGCGTGAATATTTATAACGCCTAACTTAGGTATATCTAATATTTCTTGCGACAATATTTGTCCAAAAGCGCAAGTAATCATAATATCCGGCGCTAACTCTTTTAAGTCGCTTACGCCTTCTATGCGAATTTTATCATATTGATACACGGGAATTCCATGCTCTAACGCAAATTGTTTTACAGGCGGAGGCGTTAAAACTTGCTTTCTGCCTACGGGTTTGTCCTTATTAGTAACAACAGCAACTACGTTTGCGCCGTTTTCAACTAATTTTTCTAAAGGCTTAACGGCAAAATCAGGTGTCCCCAAATATACTATACGCAATTTTTACCCCTCCGTAACGTCAGTTGCTTTATCCACGTACACAATTCCGTCAAGATGGTCGTTTTCATGACAAAATGCCCTTGCTAAAAAACCCGTTGCTTCAACAACGAAAGGTTTTCCATGACGGTCAAATGCCTTTACCGTAACTTTGTTTGGGCGTACGACCGTACCGTATTTTCCTTTAACTGAAAGACACCCTTCTTCACCAACTTGTCTGCCAGATTGAGTTACGATTACAGGGTTTACGCATTCGTAATATTTATCTTCTGCGCTAACTATAAAAACTCTTCTTAACACACCAACTTGCGGGGCTGCTAAACCAGCGCCCTCTGCTTTAATCAAAGTATCTTTCATATCGTCAAGTAATTGTGCAAGTTTTTCGTCAAAATTAACAACTTCAAAACTTTTCTTTCTTAAAGTTTGATCGCCTAATTGAATTATATTTCTAATAGCCATAATACACCTAAATCAACTTAAATTGTTAGAATTAATTTCGTAAAAAACGTTAACCGTTCTTCCGTTATATTTGTTAACGATATAAAAAATATCGTCAAGCATATCTTTTTCACCACTATCAATTCTCATTAATATTTGATAGCGATATTTGTTCTGTAAACGTTTTAACGGTGCTTTCATACACCCGAAAAACTTAAATTTATCTCTATTCTGGTTATAATACTCACTAAGATCTTCATGAATTGCTTTTGTAGCACGTATTGCAAGTTCTTCGTCTTCACTACAAACAAGCACTCTAACAACGTCTGTGAATGGTGGAAACGCCGTTGCTTTCCTTATTGATAGTTCGTGACTAAAAAAGCCTTCATAATCGTATTTAATAGCATAAGATAAAACTGGATTTTCAGGCGAATATGTTTGCAAAACCACTTTCCCAATTTCTTCAGCCCTACCACTTCTACCTGATACTTGAGTTAAAAGTTGGAATGTCCTTTCCCCACTGCGAAAATCTGAAAAATGCAAACTCATATCAGCGTCTAAAATACCAACGAGTGTAACAAATGGAAAATCATGCCCTTTTGCAATCATTTGAGTACCTACAAGAATATCCGCTTCTCGCGCCGAAAATTTATTCAGTATATTAAAATGCCCTTCTTTATTCTGCGTAGTATCTCTATCCATACGTAAAATGCGCGCATTAGGATATAGCTTTGAAAGTTCGTCAACTACTCTTTCCGTTCCCGTCGCCCCGTAACGAATATAGGGACTTCCACACTCGGTACAAGCATTTATCATTTTATATTTCGCGCCACAGTAATGGCAAAGTAACGACTGATCTTCTTTGTGATAAGTAAGAGAAACGTCGCAAGAATCGCATTTTTGAACGTGCCCACATTCCGTACATAT
>JAZSJY010000185.1:0-7994 GCA_045534565.1 Christensenellaceae bacterium
GGCGACCTTGTTAAAGTTAAGGTTTTGGGCGTTGATACCGTTAAGAAAAAGATTTCGCTCACAATGAAGACGACTGAACTTCCCCACGGCATTGCAGTTGGCAATCAAAAGACCGATAGGGAAAGAAAACAAGGTAGGCGTGAAGCAGATAAAAGGCGTGAAAAAGAAAATAAGCAAATGAGCAAAGAAGAAACTTTGCAAATGCTTATGAGAAAATTCGGTAGATAATGATTATAAGAAAAATAGAGCGTGGCGACAAAGAAGCGGTTAAAGAGATGATGCGTGTGTTTTACGCGTCAAACGCCGTTTCTTCAAACGGCTCGGAAGAAATTTTTGAAGCCGACGTTCAAAACTGTATAGATAATTCCCCCTATTTAGTAGGTTACGTTTTTTGTGAGCATGGCGAGATAATAGGCTACGCTATGCTTGCAAAAAGTTTTTCAACCGAGTGGGGAAAAGAGTGCGTTTGGGTAGAAGATATTTTCGTTAAAGAACAATATCGTGGGCGTGGAATAGCAAAAGAGTTTTTTGCGTTAGTTGATAAAGAATACCCAAAGGCAGTCAAAAGGTTGGAAGTGGAAGATTATAACCTTGGCGCAGTAAAGGCGTACAAAAAGAGTGGGTTTACTTTCGTTCCCTATAAAGAAATGTGGAAGGACTTAAAATGATTTGTAAAGACGTATTAGAAGCGATAGGGCATACGCCTATTATTCGCTTAAACAAGATGGTTGATGAAGATAGTGCGGAAATTTTGGTTAAGTTTGAAGGACTTAACGTAGGTGGCTCAATAAAGACTCGCACGGCGTTCAATATGATAACCGACGCGGAAAAACGCGGAATTATAAATAAAGATACCGTTATAGTAGAGCCTACTAGTGGTAACCAAGGTATAGGGCTTGCTTTGGTGGGCGCAGTTAAAGGGTATAAGACTAAAATTATTATGCCCGATTCGGTTAGCGAAGAAAGAAGAAAATTAGTTCGCCACTACGGTGCAGAAGTAATTTTAATTCATGACGACGGTAACATAGGCGACTGTATAGATAACTGCTTAAAACTTGCCCTTAAAATGCAAAAAGAAGACCCTAACGTTTTCGTTCCCCAGCAGTTTGAAAACCCTGCAAACCCCACCGTGCACCGTCACCATACAGGGCTTGAAATTTTAGAACAAGTTGCCGGGCCTATTCACGGTTTTTGTTCGGGAATAGGCACGGGTGGAACTATAACGGGTATAGGCGAAGTATTAAAGGCGCAAAATCCAAACATAAAAATTTGGGCTGTTGAACCTGAAAACGCTGCAATTTTAGCAGGTGGAACTATCGGCACGCATATACAAATGGGCATAGGCGACGGGCTTATTCCACCCGTATTGAATTGCGCAATTTACGAAGACGTTTGTATTATTAGTGACGAAGAAGCGCTTGAAACTTCACGCGATTTAGCCCGTCTTGAAGGTATTATGTGTGGTATATCTTCAGGCACGAACGTGGCGGCGGCTAAAAAACTTGCAAAACTTTTAGGTAAAGGTAAAACGGTGGTAACGGTGTTGCCTGATACGGCTGAAAGATATTTTTCTACCCCGTTGTTTGAAAACGATTAGGTTAAGTTATGGATATAAGAAAGGCGATATTAAAAGACGTAAACGCTTTGCATACTCTTTTAACGGGCGTTCAACAGATGCACGCGGACGGTAGACCTGATATTTTTATCGGCGGAACGACGAAATACACGCACGAACAAATATCTAATATAGTAAATAACCCTTTAACCCCCGTATACGTTGCCGTAGACGATAAGGATAACGTTATAGGTTACGCCTTTTGTTCTATTAACGAAGAAAAAGGAACTAACAATTTAAGACCTATTAAAAATTTTTATATAGACGATTTGTGCGTTCAAAGTGAATATCGTGGTAAGGGCATAGGTAAAACTTTATATAATTACGTTTTAGGCGTCGCAAAAGAAAAAGGGTGTTACCACTTAACGCTAAACGTTTGGCACTTAAATAAAAACGCCGTAAAGTTTTACGAAAAGTTAGGCATGTCACCCTTAAAAACTACTATGGAACAAATAATTAAATAAAATTAAAACGCTCGGGTAAGCCCGAGCGTTTAGTTTATCTGTAAATTTTAAGTTTGTTAGAAACTATATTAACTTCTAACGGAATATCAAAATAAAGTTCACCGTCAACGTTTACGTAAGAAGGCTTGCTTGGCGTAACTTTAACGTGAGAACACGGCTTATGTACCCCTTGCGGAAGGGTTAAAATTTTACCTGCCTTTAATTTCAAGAAAGAAACGGGAATTTTGCTCTTTTTGATTTCTTTAACAGCAACGAAATCAAGGTGGTTGTCCGTTGGGTCTGCCGGTGGGGCGATAGGAATTCCGCCGCCGTATTGATTGCCGTTCGCAACGCAAGCAATAAACGAGCGATAGGCAACGTCTTCGCCGTCAATGTTTGCAACGAAGTCTGAATATTCAAAGTCCATAAGCGTTTGAATTAAGCACTTCGTATAGCCGAGTTTGTTTTTGTGCTTTAGCGCTTGGTATTTTTGCAATACTGAAACGTCAATACCCATGCAAATAATATTTAATCCCCTAACGGTTGGCATTTGCATATAGTCGGTATACTTTGCTTGCCCGTCAAGAATAAGGTCAATCGCTTTAACGGGGTTTTTCGGCACGCCTAAAACGGTTGCAAAATCGTTGCCCGTGCCACAGGGAATTATACCAAGGTTAACCTTTTCAAAATTGCAAAACCCGTTTATAACTTCGTGTAAAGTACCGTCGCCACCTACCATAACTACGTCGGTTGCGCCCTGTTCAATTACTTGCTTTGTTAGTTCAATTCCGTGATTTTTTTCTTTGGTATAATAAATTTTATATTCAACTTGTCTTTGGTTGAGTCTTTTTTCAATCGCCATTAACGCCTTTTTTATGCGCCTTCCGTGCTTTCCACCGGCGGTTGGATTGACTATAATGTCTAAAAACTTCAAAATTTTCGCCTTATTTAAATATTTCTGTATAAAGTTTACTACATTTTAAACAAAAAAACAACTTTTTGTGATATAATGATTTTGTATGAAGATAAATTTTGCTAAAAACTTAATAAATTTGGCAAAAAAAATGCCTTGCCCTTTATACGCGGTGGGTGGTATCGTTCGCAACGCAATAATAGATAGTAGCGTTATTACCGAAGATATAGATCTATGCGCGCCCGTAAGGACGGAAGATTTTGTTCCCCTTTTAAAAGAGCACGGCTTTTCTGTCGTTGCCGAATATAATCGTTCAGGGACGATTGTTTTTACCGACGGCGTTCATCGTTACGAATTTGCAAGTTTCCGTACTGAAAGTTATAACGGTGGCGAACATACCCCAAGCGCAGTTGAGTTTACTAACGATATTTATTTAGACGCAACGCGCAGGGACTTTAAGTGCAACGCCGTTTATTACGACGTATTAAAAGAGCAAATAGTTGACGTTCTCGGCGGGGTTGAAGATATTAAAAATAAAGTTCTTTCAACTGTTTGCGAGCCTGAAAAAGTTTTTAAGAACGACGGTTTGCGTTTAATGCGCCTTGCCCGCTTTGCTGGGGAACTAAACTTTAAGCCGACAAAACCAACAATGCTTGGGGCAAAACGCTACGCCGATAACATAAAGGAAATTTCGCCCGAGCGCGTTTACGACGAATTGATTAAAATTTTAAATGCGGACGTAAGGTATTCTTTTTCCGATCCGATGGGGCATTATACGGGGTTAAAGATTTTAGACGATACGCGGGTGCTTGATAGAATTTTGCCAGAACTTACTGACGGTAGGGGTATGGCTCAACGTTCGGATTTTCATAAATACGACGTGTTAGAACACAGTTTAAGAAGCGTTGCTTACGCAGATAGGTCTATAAGATTACCTGCGTTGATGCACGATATAGGTAAGCCTTTCTGTTTCCGTCGCGACGGGTGGTATCATTGGCATTACGTTGAAGGTCAAAGTATTGCAGAGAAAGCGCTTAAAAGGTTAAAGGCAAGCAACGCCGAAATAGAACAAGTCAAGTATTTGATACGTGAACACATGGTTGACCTTGACTGTTCTATGAACGAAAAAGACGTGCGCATATTCCTAGTTAAAAATCGCGACAATTTAGATTCGCTTATAAAGGTAAAACAAACGGATTATCGTGCTAGCCTTGAATCGTACGATACTGCGCCCACCTTGGTTAAGTGGGGTGAAATTTACAGCAAAATGCAGGTGGACGGCACGCCCTTTTCTTTAAGGGAATTAGCCGTTACTACTAACGACCTTATGGAAATCGGGTATAAGGGCAAAGCGTTAGGCAGAAAAATGAACGATCTTTTTATAACGGCAGTTAGAAACCCTGAATATAATACAAGAGATTATTTGCTTGAAAAGGCAAAAAAAGATTTTAAGGAAAATTAGTTTGGAGAAGTAACGATGAATCGTGAACAGGTAAAACAAAAAATTTACGAAAAGAAAGTTAAAAAAGCGCTTAAGTGTTATAGATGCCGTGGGTTAAAGAACTTTTTGTTCTGGCTTTGTGGTGCGTCACTATCTTTTATTCTTTTTGCATCAGCCTTATTCGTAGGGCTTAAAGTAGTGCCTATAAGCGTGTACACGGGCGGTAAAGAAAACGAATACGTCAGCGAAGAAGTAGCAAGCAAAACTATTTTAGACGCCATTATGTCGTATAAAGACTTTAAGGTGGAAGACTTCCCCGTGGTAGAAACGCTCATTAGCGATCTTTTGGCTGATACGGGTATGAGTTCGTATTTTTCAGTTGATTATGAAAAACTTAAAGGAATAAATTTCTTCTATCCCGAAGGTAGCGATACAACGCTTGTGAACGAACTTTACGATTGCATAACCGTTACTGCAAGTCTTAAGAGCGTTGGATTATTAGAAGAGTTGCAAGATTTACAAGATCTTAACGTGTTTACTTGGGAACAAGTTCCAGCCGACGTTGAAAGCAGTATTGACACGGGCGCGGAAGGTTTTAACGCAAGTCTTTATTGGTACGATACTGAAGAAAGTGGCAGTGGCTTTAGCGTTAAACAAGCAAAATCAACGTACACGGCAGACGTTAGTGAAATAAAATATAAACGCGCTTACGAAGAAATCGTTGCAGGCGACAACGTAACGTATAGGCGCGTTGCCGATTCAATCGGTAAAAAACTTTATTACGCAAACCTTGCAGAAGTTCCTATTACCGACGTAATAGGCTTATTTGACGAAAGACTTGGTCAAGCGTCAATTTCAAGCATTGTCGGGTTGGTTACTAAAGACGATAACCCCGATTCAATTATTTCAAAACTTCTTGAAGGGGAAACTATCAGCTCAATTGCAGCGCTTGAAGATGCGTCCGTTTTTCTTAATAGAATTACGCTTTCATCATTAATCAGCCTTGATTCGTTAGGTACGTTTAAGGAACTTGACGTGTTTAAGTGGACTGAAGTTAAGGCAGAAGATATTCCCGAAACTGACGCCGAAGGGTTAGTTGATATAGAAAAGAACAACCCTGCGCTCTATTATTTTGATGCGAATAAAGATTCACGTGTGTTTGATGAGAATGGTAAGTGGATAGACGGGGCAAGGGAAATAAAATATTATATTAACCTTGCAGAAGTTACTATAACCGACCTTATTGCAGGGGCTGGCGCAAGTTTTGGAAGAATGCCTTTCACTAACATTTTAGACGTAATTGACGTTGAACTTGACGAAGATAATATAATTTATAAGGTTTTAGGTGATAAAACTATTGCCCAAATGGGTGAAATAGGCGAAGATATTTATCTTGACTGGGTGTTGCCGTATAGTGAAAGCACCAAATCAACTTATAAACTTATTTTAGGCGCAATTCCTGGTAAGGAATATACTAACGACGCAGAACTTGAAGCACTTGCAAAAGACCTTAAGGTAAACGAACTTGAACTTGCACCCGATAACATTAAGTTAGAAGACGTTTTGCCCAAGTTTGAAGACGACGGCGTTACCCCGAAAAACGAAGTTATTTACGACATTTTAGAAGGCGCAAACCTTGATGAAAACGGCGATAACGACGGGTTTATTGAACTTGGCGAACTTACCAACTTAACGATGGATAACATTAAGTTAAGCACTTTCCTTGAAATAAATAGTTCAAACGAGTTGCTTTACAAGATATTGCTACAAAGTAAACTTGGTGACGCTTATAATCAATTAACGTGGCAAAACGACGCCGAAGACCTTACTATTGCAGACGTTACGATAGATATTAACAAAGTTAAACTTTCAACTGTGTTAACTTCGCCTGACGAAACGCTTAAAAACATTTTAACGCAAGCGTGTGGCGATTTTGATAGCATTACTATCTCTGCGCTTTCATCGTTAAATATAAACGGCGTGTTGTTAAAGACCGTTATGCCGTATAACGCTACTGAAAACGGCGCAATTTATTCTATACTTTGCGACGCAACGGGCGAAACGGTTGATACGCTTACTATCGGGCATATAAGTAGTGGCTTTAATCTTGACAACGTAAAACTCAACAGCGTTTTACCTGCAAGTGAAAACGAAAAACTTTACGAACTATTGCTTGAAAACGCGCCTACGAAAACAGAAGAAACGCTTACTATCGGCGATATAAACTTTGATCTTTCAACCGTTAAGCTTTCAACCGTTATGGAAGGTAATGAAAACGCAATGCTTGAAAAGATTTTTGACGACGTGTTTGCTTCTAAAGGTGGATACGACGGCGTTACGGTAACCGACCTTGGTTCTTTTGATATTAGTGCAGTTAAACTTTCAACGGTGTTCTACGATTCTGCCACGGGAACTGTAAAGTCAACCGATAATAGAATTTTAGACGCAGTTATTGCAAAAGATTGCACTATTAGCGAAATAGGCGACACTATAAACGCCCTTACTCTTTACGAAATATTCGGTGAAACGTGTTTCATTGCTGAAAACGCGCCTGATATAGCGACGGAAAAGTTAGACGGTTCACCAAAGTTTAAGAGAGTTCTTGAAAGTTACGTTGAAGGCGGCGTAAGTAAACAGCATTACGTTTATATTCACGTTGCCGACGACGAAAATATCGCTGGTACGGAATATTATTACTTGCACAAAGACGACGGCATTTGGTTGTTGCTTTGCTTTAAGGGCGAAAACATGAATACTAATCCGCTTGACGACCTTATGTACGGCAGACCTGAAAGGTACGTCGTTTCAGACCTTGATATGAGCGCGTTAGAAGATGCAAGCGCAATGTCAAGTTTGTTTACCGACGCAACGCTCCGTCAACTTATGGACGCAGGTATATTAGATTATAATTCTAATAAAACGATATGGAATATGACGTTAAACGAACTTGTTTCTTCAATATCGTAATGAAAAAATAAAATATTGCTAAAATAATTGACAAAATATAATATATTTGTTATTATAATTAAACTTATGCAATAAATGCATATAACAAACCTTGCTTGCGCGTAGTTGCGTAAGCCGAATAAGTCCGGGAGGTAAAAAAATATGACGAAGTACGAGATGCTTTTTATTCTTGATTCAACTCTTACTGATGAAGCAAGAGAATCAATAATCAAGAAAATCGAAGACTTGGTTTCTAAAAACGGTGGTGTTATTGAAAAGACTGACCGTTGGGGTATGAAGAAATTACAATATCCTATTAACTACAAGTCAGAAGGTTACTACGTATTGATGACTTTTGAAGCGGCAAAAACGCTCGTTGTTGAAATCAAACGTATCGTAGGCATTACTGATGGTATCATAAGAAGATTGATCACCAAAATCTAAGCAGGAGAAAAATTATGAACAAGGTTATCTTAGTAGGAAATTTAACCCGTGACCCTGAACTGACCGAAACCCCGAGCGGTGTTGCGGTTTGTAGGTTTGCTATTGCCGTTTCAAGAGATTACGCTAATGCAGACGGAAATCGTGTAACCGATTTCTTCAACATTACCGTTTGGCGTGGCAGAGCAGAAAACT
>JAZSJY010000061.1:0-4611 GCA_045534565.1 Christensenellaceae bacterium
GAATATGCAAAAATTTATCCTGAAAATACTTTGTTGTTGGTTGATACTTTTGACACGTTAAAACAAGGTGTTCCTAACGCAATAAAAGTTTTTGATTATCTTAAGGAAAAAGGTTATAAAGGCAAAGGTATTAGACTTGATTCGGGCGACTTAGCTTATCTTTCAAAGAAAGCAAGAGCAATGATGGATAAAGCAGGATATACTGATACCATTATTTGCGCTTCAGGTGATCTTGACGAGTATTCTATAAACTCATTAAAAAATCAAGGTGCTTGCATAGATTTGTGGGGGGTTGGCACAAAACTTATAACCAGCGCTGATATGCCTGCTCTTGGTGGGGTGTATAAACTTGCTGCAATAATTGATAAAGATGGAAACGTAACGCCTAAAATAAAACTGTCTGAAAACGTTGCGAAAATCACGAACCCAGGTTTCAAAACTATTTATCGCGTATACGATAAAAAGACGGGCAAGGCAGAAGCAGACTGTATTTGCTTAAGAAGTGAAAAAGAAGTTGATACTAGTAAAGAACTAGTGCTTTATCACCCAGTTGATCACTGGAAAAAGATAGCTTTTACCGATTACGAAGTAAGATATTTACAACAAGAAATTATTAAAGACGGAAAATTAGTTTATGATTTACCGTCGCTTAAAGAAATTAAGAAATACGCACAACAAGAAATTGCAAGTTTTTGGGACGAGTATAAGCGTTTAGATAAACCACATTTGTATAAAGTAGACTTATCAGATGAACTCTATGAGTTGAAAAGAGATATGCTTAAGAAGATAAGGACGGCAAACGTTGGGGTATAACGGGGGGAATTGTTTTGGAACTGCAAAAACGCAAATACAAAAAAAATGAAGTTTCTGCGATATTAAAGGTGTATCAAAGGCAGTATGAAGGAAATATTGCAGAACTAAAAAAACAAATACTTGATCTTGCAAAAAGAAACACTGAACTTTTAGAAGAAGTTGAACGTGTTAAATCAAGGGAAAGTATGGTTTATAAAACGTTAGAGCGCGCGGAAATAACTTCGCAAGAGATAGAAAAAAGCGCAAAGACTCAATACGCGTTAGAAATTGAGCGACTAAAGCGTTTTTCTGAAAAGTGGGATGATTTTTTTAACGCTTTAAAAGAAAATTATCCGCTTGATAAAACTGCAAAAAAAGCAATTAAAATTAATCAAAAAATAAAAAATGTTAATAGTGAAAACCCCAAAGAAGCGATTACAGAAATTGACGAGCTTATGACGGGTGTAAAAACTTTTAATCCAAAAAAGAAAATAGTTGATTACATAGCAGCAACGGGCGATAACGGTTTCAATTTAGACGAAGTGTTAAACCCGGGTGAATTAGAGTTGGAGGATTTATGCAAGGAACTAGGCCTAATGCAAGAAAAATAGTATTAAGGGTTGTTTTTGAGGCAATTCCTGTTTTGCTTTTGGCGGTGTTGTTGGTTGCCGATCAACTTACTAAGTACTATTTTGAGCACGTTAATTCTCTTGATTCTCACGAAGTAATAAAGGGTTTTTTCTATTTAGATTACGCTCAAAATCCAGGGGCTGCGTGGAGTTTTTTAGCGGATAAATCGTGGGGTCAACTGTTTTTTAAGATTTTGACGCCTATTTCACTTTCAATATTTATAGCGGGTTACGTTTATGCTTGTATTAAAAACTTAAAGTGGTTAAAATTCTCGCTTGTTTTAATTATTGCAGGCGCAGTAGGTAATTATATTGATAGGCTTGTTTATAACTACGTTATAGACTTTATAAGCCTAAAATTTGGCAATTATTATTTCCCAACGTTTAATTTAGCCGATTCATTTTTGGTTATAGGGGTAATAATGTTAATGGTTGGAATTTTATTTATTCCCGACGTTTTAGGTAAATTTGATTTAAAAAAACGCAAAAAGAAAGCTGTTAAAAATGAAGAAGAAAATATAGAAAACGAAGTAATAAAAGATGATGAACAACAAGACGCTGTTAGTGAAGACGCCTTGCCGAAGAGTTGACGTATATTTAGCAGAACAGTTAGAATTTACTCGTTCAAGGGTTAAAAAATTGTGTGACGACGGTTTTTTAACTATAAACGGTAAAGAGGCAAAACCTAACAAAGAATTAAAGACGGGAGACCTGATAGAGATTGTTATTCCGGAGAATAAAAATCTTGATGCCGTTCCCGAGAATATTCCGCTTGATATAATTTATCAAGACCAAGACGTTGCCGTGATAAACAAACCGCAAGGAATGACCGTACACGCTGGTAACGGTACTAACGGTTCAACGCTTGTAAATGCACTTTTATTTCACTTGGATAATTTATCTGGGATAAACGGCGTTATAAGACCAGGTATAGTGCATAGAATTGATAAAAACACGTCGGGGTTACTCGTCGTGGCAAAGAATGATACTGCGCACTTGGCTTTGGCGAAACAACTAGAAGATAAAACTTGTAAAAGAGTTTACGTAGCGTTGCTTGAAGGCGTGTTGAAAGAAGATAGCGGAACAATTTCTACATTTATAGGTAGAAACCCTAAAGATAGGACAAAAATGGCCGTTGTATCAAACGGTAGGGATGCCGTAACGAATTTTAAGGTCTTAAAGAGATTTTCTAATTATACTTTGTGTGAATTTTCCTTAAAAACGGGTAGAACGCATCAAATACGCGTTCATGCAAAGCACGTAGGGCATCCAATCGTTGGCGATAAAGAATACGGCTATAAGAACCAAAAGTTTAACTTAAACGGGCAGTTACTACACGCGAAAAAATTAGAATTCGTGCATCCGTCTACTAATAAGAAAGTAAGTTTTGAGTGCGAAATGCCCGATTATTTTACAAAAATACTAAATACTTTGAAGTGATAATATGGAATTAAAAACTGTTTTGCTTGACGAACTTTCAGTTAATAGAGCGTTAAAAAGAATTTCACACGAAATAGTTGAACGAAACAAAGGCGTAGCAGACCTTGTTTTGATAGGTATCGCAAGGGGTGGAATTCCCGTGTGTGAAAGACTTGCGAAAAATATAAAAGATATTGAATCGGTTGCTTTACCTGTTGGACAAATTGATATAACGTTGTATCGTGATGATCTTGATAAAAAAAGAATAGACGCAACGGTAACGGGTAGCAAAATTGATTTTTCTATCCAAGATAAATGCGTTGTGCTTTGTGATGACGTGTTGTATACGGGTAGAACGGTCCGTGCGGCGATTGAAGCCTTGTTAAAATTTGGTAGACCTAAGTCAATTCAGTTAGCAGTTTTAATTGATAGGGGGCATAGGGAACTTCCTATAAGGGCAGATTACGTTGGCAAAAACGTGCCGACGGCAAGTGATGAGATAGTGTCTGTTAAATTTGATAGTGAAACGGGCGCAAACGCGGTTATTTACCGTAATCTAAAATAAAAAAAGGACGTGATATAAGTGGCAAAACCTTTAGTAGCGATAGTTGGAAGACCAAACGTAGGTAAATCAACCTTTTTTAATAAGGTAGTTGGTAAAAAGATATCTATAGTAGAAAATTTCCCAGGTGTTACTCGCGATAGGCTTTATGCAGACGCAGAGTGGTGTGGAAAGTATTTTACTTTGGTTGATACGGGTGGTTTAGAATTAAAATCAACTGATAGTATGTGGCGACATATACAAAAACAAGCTGAAATAGCAATAGAAACGGCAGACGTAATTATATTATTTACAGACGCAAAGACAGGCTTAAACGCATCTGACGAAGATGTTGCAATGAAACTTCGTAAATCGGGTAAACCTGTTGTTTTGGCTGTAAACAAACTTGATAATTACGACCCCGAAAAATTATTTGAATTTTATAATCTAGGCTTAGGCGAACCTTTTGGTATTTCTTCTGAACACGGCAACGGAATAGGGGATTTACTTGATGAAGTTTGTAACAAATTGAACGAGTTTGGGGAAAAGGAAGACGACGATTCTATTAAGCTTGCCGTCGTTGGTAAACCTAATGCAGGTAAATCAAGTTTATGTAATAAATTACTAGGGTTTGACAGGACGATTGTGTCAGACATAGCAGGTACTACGAGAGATGCTATTGACACGCCGTTTATCTATAACGAGCAAAAATATACCTTGATTGATACTGCGGGTATAAGAAAGAAGAAAAGCGTTGAAGAAGACCTTGAATATTATAGCGTTTTACGTGCTTTAGGGGCTATAAGGCGTGCAGACGTTTGTATTATGATGATTGATGCAAGTGAAGGCGTTACCGAGCAAGACGTTAAAATTTGCGGTTATATTCACGAACAAGGTAAGCCCTCAGTAATAGTTATGAATAAGTGGGACTTAATTGAGAAAGATACTAACACCATAAATCAATTTAATTACGATTTAAAAGAACAATTAAAATTTATGGATTATATTTTACCTATTTACGTCTCGGCAAAAACAGGGCTTCGTACTGATAAAATTTTAGACCTTGCAAAAAGAACGCTTGATAATTCAAATAGACGCGTTTCAACGGGGCAACTTAACGACCTTATTCTTGATTGCGTAAGGGCGAGCGAACCGCCGTCGGTAAACGGTAAGCGTCTAAAGATAAAATACGCAACGCAAATGGGAATTGCGCCGCCAACCTTTATTTTA
>JAZSJY010000112.1:0-6081 GCA_045534565.1 Christensenellaceae bacterium
TTCCGTGCCATACCAATCAAAAGATTCGTTTGCAAAAATTGCGCCCGTGTAATCGTTTTTGGTATCTAACGTTGCTTGGTTAATCAAATCATAGAATTGCGCTCTTGCTAAATCAAAAGAAAAACCTTCCATATCAACGGTTTTGCCATCAATACCAGCGTATTCATAACTATCAGTTTCACCGTTATCAGTAATTATAACTGCTATTGATGCATAAATCAATTTACGATTTGCTTCCTTAATACCTACAACGCAACCGTTAGCATAGTAACTGCCGTCTTCTGCGTAAATTAAACTTTCGTCTATGTTTACGATAGTTGCTCTGTTACCAATACTTAAAGTTTCATAATATTTACCTTTAGTTTCATTATCGCTATCAATATGTGCGAAATGCTCTGCAGGCGCAATTATAAACGCCAAAGAAACGTTTTCGTTATTAGTAATTTGTTCGTATTTTGTTTGGTCCATTTTTGCTCTAAAACGGATACCGCCTTCTTCGTTTACGCGAAGTGATGCGCCACTAACCATTTCAAAAGCCAAAGTATCTGCTTTAACGGTGTTGTTTGCACCGTAAATAGCAAAAATACCTGCAATAATCATAGCCACTACGGCAAAGGCCGTAAGAATTTTAATAGATAATCTTTTCGTTTTCATACTTTTACCCACCTTAATACCACCAATCATAGTCTTTGTCAAATGCTGTATTGTCATATCCAGATATACTCAATACGTCTTCAGCAGTTAATTTAACTACGTTTATTTGTGGTATTTTATAACTTTTTTTGTTCATTAAAAATACCTCCTAATCAAAATCGGGTAAATATTCAGGCGTGTATACTGACGTTGCCTTATATTTTGCCCTTAATACGAGATTTTGATTTACCGTATCATTTTCAAAATCCCATTGTTTGTCACCGTAAAACCAACCGATAAATTCATACTCGCCCGTGCTATTAAGTTTAACAGGCGTGGCAGGTTTAGTAACCTTACCACCTTTATCTACCGTTTGGTTTGCAATAACAGTTCCCCCGTCCGAATCAAACACTACAGAATAACTTGACGGCGTAGCATCATCTCCGTTAGGGCTCTTGCGTGAACAAGCCGAGGTCAAACACGTTAGTCCCATCATTACGGCTAATACAAGCATTAGTAAAATTTTTGCTCTGCTTTTCATGTTTTAAACCAACTCCTTCTTATTGTTTTTCTATATAAGGTATAACGAACACGCCTTCGCCAGCCAACAATTTTATCTTCAATTCGTTCCCTTTTATATTATAATGTTTAGCGTAACCGTTCTCATAAACGATTGCGTCGGTTGCGTTATCAAACGTTAAAGTTACATTATTTTCAACTAATTCTAACGGTTCGTTTAAATTTGCAACCATAAACCCTTGATAATTTTCCTTGTTCGTAAAACAGCCAACCACGGTACTGCGTTCAGCTTTTACTTCTTTCAATATACCGTAGTTTTTAACTGCGTTTTTGCAGTATTCAAAATTTTCACAAACTTTATCTTCACTACCAAGTGCGTGAATAACGGCTTTCCAATCAAATTCTAAATAAACGCCGTCTATTCTCTTAATAAGTTCGTTCAACTCTTTTACTATGGGGAAAACGTACGATCTTCTTCCAACTGTATCAACTACGCCCGCACTACCCTTAATTGAGCCCTTTGGGGTTAAATAGGGATAGTGTGAAACGCCTTTCATACCGTATGCCATTGAAACGTAAACTTGTATAGTAAATTCAGCAAGCGTTCTAGGTTGACGTCTATTCCAAAACATTTGATCTTGTAAATACAAATATAAATCAGCGTCGTATTTATCAACTATTTCCCTTAACATTTCAAGATTAAGTAGCCACTTGGGATACATTTTCTTATCGTTAAGTAGTGGATAAATATCACACATTAAAATTTTGAACTTATCATCAAATTTAGTGAATACTTTTTTTACGTAATTATCTAAATATTCGTCGTACTCACCCATTTCAAGTTGTGAGTAGTCAGCATATATAGGCAATAAATTAACGTAATACGGAAAATCTGGAAAATCTTTCTTATAAATTTCTACGTCATTACTTAAAAAATCAAACGCAGTTGGGTATGGTTCGTCGTATGCAATTATTCCGTCAAAAACGTCTGCGTTTGCACGAAAAACGTCTTTATATTGCTGAATAAATTGATACCCTTTATCCATACCGTGCATTACTATTTTTATATTGTTTTTACGCGCTAACTTAAAAGGAAATTTATAATATCCTTCATCTTCAACTTCGTGACCGATCATTGTGTTAACCATCATATGAGTTAAACCACTTTCAGCGATGATTTTATAGGCCTTTTCAGTAGGCTTTGGACACCAATATCCACCAATAAACATTTGTTTTTGGTCCTTTAAGTTAGGCGCGCCTATTGGATAATTTTTCATATTAACCTCCGTATGGTATTACGAACGCGCCTTCACCCGTCTTAAGCGTCAATTTCAATTGACCGTCTTCAATATCCATTTCTTTGGGTTCACCTTCTAAGTATACGATTGCTTTTTTGCAACTCTTCTTAAAGGTTAAAGTTATCGTATTTCTTTCTTGCGCTAACGTATCGGTGAAGTTAACTGCCATAAACGCTTGGTAACCGTCTTCTCTTTCAAAGCAACCAACTATTGCGTCTTTCGTTGACTTAACTTCTTTTAATACGCCGTATTCTTCAATCATATTTTCAGCGAAATCAAAGTTTGCATTGTATTTATCAAAGTTTTGTGAGCCGATACATGAAATTACACCTTGCCAATCAAAACTAAAATACGGTCCGTCAAGTTTGTGCGCCAACTTATTCATATGTTTTGCGAATTCATACATATAAGTAGGCTCGTCGTCCTTGTCTATAACGCCAGGGTTTGCTGAGGGTGAACTTTCAGGTGTTCTGTATGGATAGTGAGCAACACCTTTAACACCGTAAGCAAGGTAAACGTATAACTGTAAAGTTAAGTCGGCCTTTGAAGTTGGTTGACGCCATCTTCCCAAGAAACCTTGTGATTGTAAATATAAATACAAATCACCGTTTTCCTTATCAGCCATAGTTCTTAATAGTTCAAGGTTATAAAGCCATTTACTATAAAGTTCACCAGACATAAGTGGATATACGTCACACATCAAAATTTTATGTTTGTCGTCAAACTTGCTAAAAACTTTATCGTTGTATTCTTGCAAATACCTTTTATATTGCCCGGCGGGAATTTGTTGACCTTCTGCATATAAGGGCAAAAGGTTAACAAAATACGGCGTATCAGGATAATCTTTTACGAATTTTTGATAGTCTTTGGCAAGATAGTCAAAGTCCTTAAATTCAGGTTCGTCCCATATTAAAAACCCTTTAAATTTTGATTTAGTTTTAATATAATCTTCACTCTTCGTCATAACCGAATATGAAGTGTCTTGAACGTGGAAAAGAACGTCTAGGTCGTATTTTTCAGCAAAATATAACGGGTCTTCGTAATAACCAGGGTCATTATAGCCAAAATACTTATAATAATCACCCCCACCAACGAAGATGTGGGTTATTTCACATTCTTTTGCTTCCTTATAAGCTTTATCACTTGGGAACGGCGCACAATACGCACCTATGAACATTTCTTCATTATCAGTAAACGTAGGTTTTCCTTTAGGAATACCACAGCCAGTTGCCATAGGCAAAAGCATTATTACTGCTAATAAAAGTAAAGTAAATCTCTTAAATTTTTTCATTATAACACCTTTAACCTTTAAGTCCGCCTAACGCAAAGTTGTTCATTATTGTCTTTTGGAAACATAAGAAAACAACTAATACGGGAACGAGCGAAACTGCCATTGCAGCAAACAATTTCGGGAAGTCTGGATTAGAGCCTTTTAAGAATTCATCTGACAAACGCTTAATAGCCAAACTTATGGTCGGGTATGAAGGCGAGTATAGCCATTGCCCCATCCAACCGTTCCATGCACCAATAAAGCCCATAACCGTTTGAATAATAATCATAGGTTTAACCATAGGGAACATTATTGGAACCATTACCCTTAAATCACCAGCACCATCCATAAACGCCCCTTCAGCATAAGTCCAAGAAGTACTATCAAGCGCAGCGCGATAGAGCAAGAAACTTCCACCAAAACCACTAAGCGACATAATCCACAAGCCGAAGTACCACCTATCGTACAATCCCATATTTACAAGCAACTTAAACGTTGCAGCCTCGCCACCAACTACGGGAACTGTTATCATTAAAATTACCAAGAAGTTACAGAATCCACGCAGTGCAAATCTATATTTTGAAACTACGTAAGCAGTAATTAGCGGTACGGTTACGGTGAGAATAACTTGAACAACAACGTACACGATAGTGTTTGCAAATACTTGAAATAAGGTAAATCCTTCTACTTCAAGCTTAAACGATGTCAAATAGTTAGAAAACATCCATTTTGCAGGCATGCCCCAAATGTTTGTAACGAAATCTGTATGTTCCTTAAAAGAGTTAAAGAACATCCAAACAAACGGGAATAGCAAAGATATTGAATAAACAAAGAAAATGACAAACGCTATCCACGTTATTATTTTTTCAATGAGCGACTTTTTCACGATTTCTTACCCCCATTTTTCACAACAAAAAGGGTTACGCACGCGCCAAGACAAACTACTGAAACACCTATGAGCGTATAGGTTAACCAGTTAAATAATCCACCTTTATCATCAGTTACAATCGGCGTATCATTATCTTCAGGAATATAAACGTCGTCTTTCGGTTCCATGTCTAAATTTAGCGAATCAGTATTGATAATTCTTACGTTATCAATAGCCATATTACAACTACTTACGTTAGATAATGAGTGGTCTGAAGTTATAGCAAGATAGCCTTCACCGTCATCTACTTTAGCAACCGTAATAGGTTGATCAAGCATGTCGTAACTTTCTAATTCAAGAATGGTATAACCTAAAGTAAGCGTTCCATCCATCTTGTATTCAAGTTTATATCTAATAGTGTAACCGTCAAGCGCAGGATCAAGGAAGTTGTGCCTTGCAACGCCGGCATCTTTACCGCTTAAACCAACGAAAGATTTTTGGCTAATATCAGCTTCTGCTTGATCAAGTCTTGGTGAATCGGTAGACAACGTTAACGGATTCAAAATTTCTAAAGTCTTTCCTGAACCTGTTGCAACACCCGGTGCTAAAGAACCGAAGTTAATAACTAAATATCTTGCTGAAACAGGCGTAACTTTTCCGTTTTCATCTACATCTATCGTTCTTTGAATATCAACTACGTCAAAATACATTATATAACTATCGTAAGCATAGTCAGAACCGATGCCAGACCTATAACCTACGCCACGCATATAAACTGCGCCATCATTCGTATAAATGCCAGCGTCAGGTATATATGGGTTTACAGTACCTTCATAGATAGAAATGCCGTTACCTAATTTTGCATTGCCGTCTTCATCTTTTTCATCAAAGTTTTCAAAAACCGACTTTGTTTCTAACCCTAAAGAGTTAAAATATTTATTGCTAACGGAAAAGTTCTTAAGGAAAACTTTTGCGTTGCCTTCAGTACCAGCGCAATAAATAGCAAATTTATTTTTAAGAACTAATTTTTCATTAGCATCTATGAACGTGTTCGTATCTACCACGTTCCCATCAGCATCACTAATCGTAACTACTAAAGACCCGTTATGCTTACCTAAAATGCTTATATTGTAGAATTCTTCTTCACCACTAGCGACCGACGTAGGTATTTCAACTTCTTTCAAAGCCCCTACTCTACATCTAAAACCGTCTTTAATATAATCAACGCCAAGTGAATAATTTGTAGCAGTTGCTTTTGCCTTTGTTAAGTATACGTAAACCATGCCGTCACTACTCAACAACTGATCTTCACGGCTACCACCAAACATAAAGCCAAACGCTCTACCAACGGAAATATCCGTCACTGCCAAAGTAGCGTTTACTTCTGCATAATCGTCAAAATTACCGTCGTATTTTATGTAAGTTCTTTTGCTGTAAATATAATTTTCAGCAGTTGGGTTATCAAAAAACAAACCTTGTCTTTCATAAGTCGC
>JAZSJY010000080.1:0-8755 GCA_045534565.1 Christensenellaceae bacterium
AAACTTATCAAAGCAATTAATAAAACGAACCCAAGTAAAGCATATTTGACCTTTTTGTTGTTTTTTATTTTTTCAAACAAGTTGCTTATTTTATATGATAAATTACTCATAAATCACCAAAATATCTTTGTCAACTAATAAAAATTGAGAGATGCACGATTTAATATCTTCAATAATAACTATATGCTCTTTGTCCCCCTTTATTACTGCATTTTTTAAGTTAACGTGTATTTTTTTGTAAGAAATATCGTAATCGTTTTCAATTTCATAAAATATTTCTATTTCTGCATTTTCTATCCCTAGAGTATAAAGTCTTTCTTTAATTTGTTCTTCTTTTAAGGCGTTTTGGTTGTTAAAAGCATATTCAATAAAATCATTTTCAATAAGTATATTGTCTTGATAAATAAAGTTTTTCATGTTAAAATCACCTGATTTAAGGTTTACGATTGGCTTTACGATTATTAGCAGCGTTAAAACTGAAAACAAACATTTAACAAACGTTGCCGTTTTTCCTTTAGAAAGTATTAGACCAGTAATAGTAGTAACTAAGATAGTTACGCTAACATTTAATAACCAAATTTTCATAGTACATAATTTGCAGAAAAAATCATTAATAATATTGTTATAAAAAGCATTACCCCTATTATTAAAATTACTGCTATTAAATAAGATATCCCTTTTGAAATATTTACGAATAACTCTGAAATTCTATTATCAGCAAAAGAGGTCGTTACGGCATTTATTAATTTTATGGATAATGAAAATAAAAACATATAAATAAGCGGTGGTATGATTATGTAAAATAAAACGAAAATGCCTATGATGCCTATTGAATTTTTAATCAAAACACTACCCGCCATAAAAACGTCAAACCCGTCACGTAAAAATCCACCAACGATAGGAATTGAATTTGAAATCGCGTATTTAGTTGCTCTTAAAGATATTCCGTCAAAACTTGAACTTGCAATTCCTTGTACTGATAAAAATAAGCTAAATACTGTGGAAGTAATTCCTACTATCCATTTAAAAATGCTTATTGCAAAATCAGAAAATTTAGTTAATTTTACGTTATCGCTAAAACTTGAAATTATATTAAAAATTAGGGAAACAGCAATAAGTGGGAGTGCAAAATTTGTCATAATATTAACCACTCCGCTAGATAAAAAAGCAACGGCTGGTTTATAAACTGTTGCGGAAGTTTTTCCGCCTGATGCAATCATTAAAGTTAATATTATGGGTGACATAATTTCTATAAAATTCGCTATATTTTCTATAATGTTTTTAACGCTTATCCATATTGTATATAACTGAGTTCCTAATATTAAAATAACGCTTAAAACACATACGAAATTTATAATATTTCCTAGCCCGTCTGACAAAAATGAGCTTTTAAAATTTTGCAAAATACCACAAAATAACACGACTGAAAACACACAAAGTAAACTTGGTAAAATTTCAGTTATTCCGTTAGTAATTAGATCAAAAATAAAATCAATAAATATTGAGTAATCAGTTGAATATTTACCTGCCAAAATTTTTTCAAGATGGCTTTTTAATATAAAATTTTCAGGTTTATTTTTTAAGTTGTTTATAAAATTTTCTAATGCACTTAAATCTATATTTTCAAGTTGATTTGAAATATTATCAGATAACGCATCTGCTTTCACGACATATATTTGCATGGACAAAAAGCACAGACAAAAGCTGATTAAGATAAATACAATAGATAAAATTCTCTTTTTCGTCATTTTAATATGTTTACCATTAAATTGAATACAGAATAAATTACTGGACTAGCAACTGAAATAATTATTAATTTGCCTGCAAAAATAATTTTATTAGATAAACTTTTCATACCAAAATCATCTAATAAATCTGCGCTAAATTCAATAGCGTATGAGATTCCCGTAATTTTAAAAATAATAACGAATAACTCTTTATCTACCCCACTATGATTTATTAAAGTATTTATCAATGAAAAAGTTTGCGTAAGATAATCAAGCGATAAAATTATAATTATTATTCCCGCAGCAACAATTGTTAATAAAGACAAGTTTTGGTCAACGTTTCTTAAAAAAATTGCTATAATTGCAGAAATAATGGCTATAGAAATTACTTGAAACATCAATATAAATTAAAAATATTCTTAATAGAGTTAAACAAATCGTCAACCATATTTATAACTAAACTTAAAACGATAATAAGTCCAGCTATGGAAACAAACGTTGCGATATCGTCTCTATCGCTCTTTTTTAATATTTGTGTTATAACCGTAATTAAAATGCCTATTGCAGCGATCTTAAAAATTATTTCTACGTTCATAAATTCCCTATAAAAGTAGTATTAAAATAATTAGTCCTAAACAAAAACCTAATTTGAGACATAAAGGCTTGTACTTTTTTTCCAATTCTTGGGCGTTTTTTAAGTTTTCACTAATATTTTGTCCTGATATTTCAAGATATTCGGCTTGTGATAGTTTGTCCGTTTTTCCTATTGAATTCAAATAAGTTAAGTAGAATTGATTTTCGTCTTTTGATAAATATGGTATTTTTAGATTTTTTTTACTTATTAAAATTTCTTTAGTTTTTTTATTAAAATCACTATTTAATTCAAAATTATTTACTATATGTAAAATACTGTTTTGAGAAAATTTTACTTCATTTTTCAAGTTGTTATTAAAACTTTGAAATGATTGATAAAAATTTTTTCTATTAGTGTATTTTAGGGAAAATACATAACCTAGAGCAATACAAATTATCAAACCAATGATAGCAAATGCAATTTTCATAACAAGTTTCCTTCTCCGTCATAAACGTTGTTTAATTTACCTTTTTTATCACAATCTAAAACGATTAATCTATCAAAAACGTGTTTTTTATAATGCTCTTTTTTCATGAAATTTTCAATGCAATCCGTATGACAACTTGCTAAAATTTTAACACCACTATTGATAGCACTTTCAACACATAACCAGTCGTTTTTTTCTACGATTTCATCAGTAATAATTATTTGTGGTGCAAGCGTCCGTATGCCGAAATTAAAAGCATATAATTTATCTGAATATTTAATCACGTCAATATTTTCACCAGAAATTTTATTAAATTCACCACGTTCGTCAATAATTAGTATAGATTTATTGCAAAATTTGTTTAGTTTAGTAGCTAAATCTTTTAATATAGTAGTTTTTCCTAACCCGGGTGGAGAAAGAATAATTGTGTTTAATATTGAATTGTTTTTATAAATTTTATTAAAAATATCTTTAGAAGAATCTAAAATTTCATGGGGAATTCTAATGTTTAATGAAGTAATATTTTTTATCGTTAAAATTTCATTATTATTTGAAACTATTTCCCCTGCTAAACCTATTCTAACGCCATCACCACTAGTTATAAAGCCTTGTTTAATTCTATCGTTAAAGGCATACGTAGATTTTTCCGTTACGTTTTCTATAATCTCAATGATATGACTTTTTTGGCAAATTATCGCGTTATCCTTTATAATCGTTGCACCGTGTGAACATAAATAAGTATTTTGTTCACCATAATTTATTTTAATAGGAAAACCTTCTCTTAAACGTATCTCGTATACAAGTGAAAAGTTACAGTTGTCTAACGCTTGTCTAATTAAAGCTGGAAGAAAATTTAAATTCATCTATATAATTCTATTATGCTTTTAGAGTTATTATGCAAGATTTAAAAAAATAAAAAGCAGACTGAATAATCAATCTGCTTTTATTGTTTTATTTGTAAAATTAATCGTTGTTACCGATCATTTCTGCGATAGATGCACCACTTTCAGCGTTATCTTTCCACTCGTGCATTTCGCCATCATCTTCTTCAACTACTTTTGCCTTACGTTTCTTCCCTTTTGAAGCTTTTTCTTCTTCTTGAACAGGTTTTTCAACTTCAGGTAATAAAGCTTTAATAGAAAGGTTCATTTTTTCTTTTTCAATGTCAATGTTGATTATTTTTGCTTCAACTTCTTGACCAACTTGAAGTGCTGCAACGGGGTTTTCAAGCCATTGATTTGAAATTTGTGAAACGTGAACTAAACCATCAATGCCTTTTTCAACTTCAACGAAAGCACCAAAGCTAACAAGTCTAACTACCGTACCTTTAACAACGTCGTCTACTTTATACTTATCAGCAACGGTTTCCCAAGGCTTTGGTTGTAATTGTTTGCAACCGATTGAAACGCGCTTAGTTTCAGTATCAATTTTTAAGATTTTGAATTCAGCAGGTTTACCAAGTTCAAGAACTTCAGCACAATCCTTACAGCCAGTCCAACTTAAGTCTGAAATGTGTGCAAGACAATCAAAGCCGTTAACGTCTACAAATGCACCAAAAGCAGCAAATCTTACTGGTGTACCAAGAACAACGTCGCCTTCTTGAATGCTTGTAAAGAATTCCGCTTCTTTAGCAGCTTTAATAGCATCTCTTTCAGCTTTTTCTGCTTCAAGAATAACCTTTTGTGAGCCAACGATTTGTCTGCGACCTCTAGTTTCAACTTTTTCAGCTTTAAGTCTTAAAGTTTTACCAACGTATTTTTCAAGGTCTTTAACAAAACCAAGTTTTATTTGAGATGAAGGAATAAATACTTCATAAGAACCAAGTTTACCAATTAAGCCACCTTTGTTGGTTGCCGTAACGGTAACTTCAAAAATCTTTCCGTTTTTAATTTCTTCAATTTCAGCTTCTTCTTTAAGAATGTTTTCCATCTTCTTTTCAGAGAAAACGATAGGATTTTTTGCAACAACCATAACGCGAATTTTTTGACCAATTTTTTCTGCGTACGCTTCTTTGCTATATTCACCCATAATTTCTTCTTTTGGAAGTGGTAAATCATCTCTCTTTGCATCTTTAATTGACAAAGTGAGACCGTCATTGTTTGCGGAAGTTATTGTTGCGGAAACAATTTGCCCGATTTTTAAATCTTTGCCGGGTCTAATGCTGTCAAATGCTTTTTCCATTTCTGACTTGGTAGCAACTTCTTTTACTTCTTGAACTGCTGTTTCAACAGTTTCCGTGGTGATAACTTCTTCTGTAACTTTCTCCATATTCGAGATAACCTCCTGAAATTGTTCGTTGGGAGTTGAAGCCCCCATAACAATTCCTACTTTATTAAAACTTTTTATTTTTTCATAATTAAAAGCGCTTGGTGATACGATTCTAAAAACGTTTGAACAGTTATTAGAACAAATTTCAAACAATTTTTCAGTATTATTACTGTTTGCGCCGCCTAGCACAATCATCGCGTCGCACATTGATGATAAAATCATCGCTTCATTTTGTCGCTTGCTAGTAGTATAGCAAATTGTTTTGAAAATATCAACTGTTTTACCCTTACTGAAAGTAAAATTTTTAATTATTTTATCAAATTTATCTTCAGAATAAGTCGTTTGAACGACAACGCATAACTTATCAAAATCAATTGAGTTCAAAACGTTGAAGTCTTCAGTTATTACTGCCTGATTGTCGCACCAACCGTTTATCCCTATAATCTCAGGATGATTTGCTTTGCCGATAATTGCGATTTTATAACCTTTCTTATGATATTTTAAAACTATGTTTTGAATTTCTTTAACGAAAGGACACGTGCAATCAATAACGTTAGCGCCTAATTCCTTCGCTTTTTCAATTACGCTTTTTGTTTCGCCATGCGTTCTAATGAGTAAATTATCGTTTTTATTTAGAGTGACATCATCAAGGTTGTTTATAGTAATTATACCCAAATTTTTTAATTTATTTACTACGCTTTCGTTATGGATAATTTCACCTAAAACGTAATTACCTTTACCACTAAGTTTTTCCGCTGCGCTTATTGCTCTTTTAACGCCGAAACAAAAACCGCCGTATTTGCCTTTTAGTATAATCATTTCTTACTCTTTACCCTGTCAAGAAGAATTTTTTGCTGTTCCTTCATTTTATCGCTAACGACTTTTGCAAGATTTTCTATTTCTTCATCAGTTAATTTCTTGTCGTAGAATTCGTCTAAGGTAAAAGGCTTTCCTATAATCATTTTATTTCTAACGAAAAGTCTTGCTTTCTTTAATATCATCATTGGAACAATCGGTGTTTTTGTTTTTACAGCAAAAATAATTGCGCCACCTTTTATCGGTTGCAATTCGTTTGATCCCGTTCTATTTCTGGTCCCTTCGGGAAAAACTGTAAGTTTATGTCCATCTTTTAATATTTTCATTAAAGAAAGCATAGTCTTCATATCGGGGTTATTTCTGTCAATAGGAATACCACCCAAAGATTTTAATAATTTTGAGACGCCTTTTTTCTTAAATAATTCCTTTTTCGCCAAAAAACTTATGTCAGAATTGTAAGCCATCGCAACGTACACGCAGTCTACTGCATGAAAATGGTTACAAACTAATACAGCACTACCTTTAGGGATATTTTCCTTTCCATAGATTTTACAAGGGTATAGTAATTTAGCAAAAAAAAGTGGGATTTTGTACAATGAATGCATTTTTTCTTCCTATCTTTTAATAATATTCAAAACTTTATCAATAACTTGATTAACAGTCATGTAAGAAGTATCAATTTCAATAGCGTCATCAGCTTTTACTAATGGTGAAAAATCTCTGTTTTTATCGTTATAATCTCTTTGTTCAATTTCTTGTTTCAAGGTTTCAAAATCAACGTTGTGCCCTTTTAATGTTAATTCCTTAAATCTTCTATCAGCTCTAACGGTAACGTTGGCTGTGATATAAAATTTAAAATCAGCATCTGGTAAAACGTATGAGCCAATATCCCTACCGTCAAGTACGCATGACATTTTAGAAGCAATTTTCCTTTGCATGTCAACCATTTTGAGTCGTACGGGAACTAAACTTGAAATATTTGATGCTGCCATAGAAACGTGCGGTTCTCTAATTTTTTCAGAAACGTCTTCTCCGTCAAGAAAGGTGTGTTGAGCCCCGTCAATATATTTAATTTCTAAATTTATGTCGTCAATAAACGTTTTTACGCCTTCAACGTCAAAAGTATCAATATTAAGCGAAAGTGCCTTTAAAGCCGTGGCGCGATACATTGCGCCTGTATCAAGGTATAAAATATTAAGTTCTTTTGATAACTTCTTTGCAATTGTGCTTTTGCCACTTCCTGACGGACCGTCAAGAGCAATTCTAATCATTTTTTCCATAAACGTACCTCATAATTTTTATATTAACAATATAACCCAGCGCTGTACCCAGTTGAAAACGCAAGTTGAAGATTATATCCCCCTGTAAAAGCATCAATATCTATAACTTCACCTGCGAAAAATAACCCTTTAATTAGTTTGCTTTCCATTGTTTTTGGGTTAATTTCCTTAACGGAAACGCCACCCGCAGTAACTATTGCTTCTTCAATAGGACGCAACTTTTTAATGCTAAAAGTTAAACGTTTCAAAGCGTTAATTATATTATTTCTTTCTGTAACTGTAATTGAACTACAATTTTTGTTTTGTGAAACTCTCGCTTGCCTCAATACCGTGTTGATTAATGCTTGTGGCAGAAGTTGCCTCATCGTTGTTGAGAGCATTTTTACGTTATTTTCTTTAAATTCTTTTTGTAAGCGCTTATCTAAAGTTTGAATATCCAAGGCCGGTTTTAAGTCAATTAAAATAGATAAATCATCTAAATTAAGCCTATTAATCATGCAAGATGCTGATAAAACTATAGGTCCTGAAATACCAAAATGGGTAAATAACATTTCACCAAAGTCGCTATAAATTATTTTTTCGCCACTTTTTACTGTTAAATTAACGTTTTTAAGAGATAACCCCTGCATTTCAAGGTGATCTGCACCTTTTAATTCAATTCCAACGAGCGAAGGTCTTGGGAGTATTATGTTATGCCCTAACTGCTTGGCAAATTTATAGCCGTCACCCGTGCTACCTGTAGTAGGATACGAAACGCCACCACAACATACTATAACTGAATCACAAGCAATCTCGTTCCCATTAGCAATTACGCCACAAATTTTACCGTCTTTGCATATCAAACTTTCGGCATTAGTTTTTAATCTTATATCAACGCCTAATGAAACAAGTGTTTTTTCTAAAGTTTTAGTAACGTCACTAGCCTTATCGCTTACGGGGAAAACTCTATCGCCACGTTCAGTTTTTAATTGAAGTCCACGACTTTCAAAAAAATCCATAACTTCGTGCGGTTGCAGTGTATTTAACGAGCTGTAAGTAAATTTAGGGTTTGAAACAATACATTTGTAGAACTCGTCTAAAGGAACGTTGGCTGTTAAATTACATCGCCCTTTACCAGTTATGTATATTTTTTTGCCTAATTTTTCGTTTTTTTCAATAAGCGTAACACTTTTTCCGTTACTAGCGGCAGAAAAAGCCGCAAACATACCTGCAGCGCCACCGCCAATAATTATAACTCTATGCATTTTTCTTGTAAAACCTGTAATTTTTTGTAATCAGTTTTATTGTAAGACAAAGGCGTAATAGAAACGTAACCGTCTTGTACGCATTGCACGTCAGAATTTGAATCGTTATTATCATGCGAAACTAACTCACCAACTAATACGTAACTGTCGTTATCAACTTTTTCATATCTATCGGTATAAATTTGATTGCCTAATTTAGTAATTTTGAAACCTTTTATATCATCGTTTTGTGGAAAATTTACATTCCAAATCGTTTTTGGCGTGGAATAAGGCAATAAAAAATCAATAATTTTCTCACAATATTCTGCTTTTTTAGTAAAATCGCAATCGTCGTAGCTAAAATTAGAGAAAGCAAAAGA
>JAZSJY010000186.1:0-7665 GCA_045534565.1 Christensenellaceae bacterium
AGAGTTGATGGACTCTGAGTGGCAGTTGTAACTGCAATTTGAGTGGTACCGCGTATGTTTAATACATTCGTCTCAAAGGTTTCTTTGGGGCGAATTTTTTATTTAAAATTTTTTAAGGAGGGCAACACCATGAACACAAACAACACTTTAAGTCAGTTATCGGAAATCGCAACAAGAATTAAGGAGTTGCGAGAAATTATGGGCTTTTCCGTTGAACAAATGACTGAAAAAACTAACGTTACTGAAAGCGAATACCTTGCTTATGAAAGCGGAACGGTTGATATTCCCTTTTCGTTTATTCATAAATGCGCGTTGACTTTCGGCGTTGACATGACTGACCTTTTAGAAGGTAGTTCTGCAAAACTTTCTACCTACACGGTAACTAGAAAGGGGCAAGGACAAGAAACTGCAAAAGAAGAAGGCATTGATATTGCTAACCTTGCGCCTAAATTTAAGGATAAACTTGCAGAACCTTATTACGTAACTTACGAATATTCGCAAGCGCAACAAAATAAACCTATTCATTTGACTACGCATAGCGGTCAAGAATTTGACCTTATTTTAAGTGGTAAACTTAAAGTTCAAGTCGGCAACCACGTTGAAGTGTTAGAAGAAGGCGACAGTATATATTATAATTCTTCAACCCCACACGGTATGATTGCCGTTGACGGAAAGAATTGTACTTTCGTTGCGGTAGTAATGTCTGGCGATAATTCTACTGAAACGGTAGTTAGAAAGAGCGTTATGGCAGCGAAGAAGAGTGAAAAACTCGTTTGTGAAAAGTTCGTTGAAACTAAAGAAGACGCTGACGGAAGACTTGAGGCAATTAACTTTAAGAATGAAGAAACTTTCAATTTCGGGTTTGATATAGTTGACGGCATTGCAGAAAAATATCCTGAAAAACTTGCAATGCTTCACCTTGATAAAAATAAAACCGAACGCCGTTTTACATTTAAAGATATAAAGCGCGCGTCTAACCAAGTTGCAAACTACTTTACTTCGCTTGGAATTAAAAAGGGCGATAAGGTAATGCTCGTGTTAAAACGTCATTATCAATTCTGGTTCTGTATGGTTGCGCTACATAAACTTGGCGCAGTTGCAATTCCTGCAACAAACCAACTTAAAGAACATGATTTTGAATATAGATATAACTCTGCAGGTGTAAAAGCAATCGTTTGTACTGCTGACGGCGATACTTATACTTACGCTGAAAGCGCCGCTAAAAAATGCCCTTGCGTTGAAAAACTCATAATGGTTGGCGGTGCAAAAGAAGGTTGGCATGATTTTGATAAAGAATACCCCTTATTTACGGGTAAATACGAACGTCCTGTAGATTGTTCACAAGGCAACGACCTTGCTCTTATGTTCTTCACTTCTGGGACTACGGGCAATCCAAAAATGGCAGCGCACAAACACACTTATGCTTTGGGGCATTTCGTAACGGCTAAATACTGGCATTGTTGCGAAAGAGACGGGTTGCATCTTACCATTTCAGATACCGGTTGGGGTAAGTCGCTTTGGGGTAAACTTTACGGGCAATGGCTTTGTGAAGGCGCAGTTTTCGTTTACGACTTTGATAAGTTTGACGAAAACGATATTCTTCCTATGTTTGCGCAATACGGCATCACTACTTTCTGTGCGCCACCCACAATGCTACGTATGTTAATTCGTGGCGACCTTTCAAAGTTTGACCTTTCTTCTATCCATCATATGACTACTGCTGGCGAAGCGTTGAACCCTGAAGTTTTCAACAAATTCAAAGAAGCAACTGGTTTGGAAATAATGGAAGGTTTTGGTCAAACGGAAACCACCCTTGCAATTGCAAACCTTTACGGCACTACGCCTAAAATCGGCGCAATGGGTAAAGCTAATCCACAATACGACGTTGACGTTGTTGATGCCGACGGAAACAGCGTTCCTGCAGGCGAAGTAGGTGAAATAGTAATTCATACCGATAAAAAAGTTCCCTGCGGTTTATTCAAGGAATATTACCGTGATAACGAAAAAACCAACCACGCTTGGCACGACGGCTTGTATCATACGGGCGATACTGCTTGGCGTGACGAAGACGGATACTTCTGGTACGTTGGTAGGGTTGACGACGTTATTAAATCTTCAGGCTATCGCATCGGGCCGTTTGAAATTGAAAGCGTTATCATGGAACTTCCTTACGTATTAGAATGTGGTGTTTCAGCCGTTCCAGACGAAGTTCGTGGCCAAGTAGTTAAAGCAAGTATAGTTTTAACTAAAGGTACTGAAGGAACTGAAGAATTAAAGAAAGAAATTCAAAAATACGTTAAGGACCACACCGCACCTTATAAGTATCCAAGGGTTGTAGTATTCCGTGATGAACTTCCTAAGACTATAAGCGGTAAAATCCAAAGAAATAAATTATAAACTACGCAATACTGCGTTACTGCTATGTTAAAACGACCCAATACCAGACGGTTAATTTCATCCGTTTTAACAAGCGAGCCTTGTCTTGCTTGTTTCTAATCTATTTCTTGCAGAAACAAATTATAAGGGCTTATATACTACGCAATACTGCGTTACCGCTATGTTAAAACGACCCAATAACCAACAAGTTCAAATTCATCCTTTCGTGAGAATGAGCCTAGCCTAACTCGTATCTAATCCCTTAAATAGCACTCGCTATAATTAAATCCAAAACTTTGCCATTAGGCAAAATATCACTTGGCGTATAAACGCCAAATATCACTCGCCAAAGGCGAATATATCTTTGCGGTAGCAAAATATAACTTATTATATTAGCGACAGTTTAATTTTACATAATAGTTTTATGAAAAAAACATACGTAACAAAAATGCCTAATCATATAGGTGCTTTCTTAAAGGCAAGTAAATGCTTTTCGGAACTTGGCGTTAACATAACTAGGGTAAGTTATAATAAAGCCGTAGATTCGCACACGTTATTTATTGAAGTTGACGGTGAGCAAACACAATTAGAAAAGGCTAATGAAAAATTAAAAGAAATAGGGTATCTTTCAAGTGAAGAGGAAAATGGTAAAATCATTTTATTATCTTTTCGCTTGAAAGACGTTCCTGGAAGTGTTACGGGCGTTTTAGAATTGATAAGTAAATTCAATTTTAATATTTCGTATATAAGCTCACAAGAAAACGGTAGTGATTATCAACAATTCAAGATGGGGCTGTACGTTAGCGAAGTAAACACTTTGTCGGATTTTTTAGCGCAGGCTGAAAAACTTTGTGAAGTACAAATAATAAATTACAGCAATACTGAAAAAGTTTACGATAACAGTATTTTTTACAATTCTTACGTTGACGATTTAGTAAAAACTATGGCTCTTCCCTTAAAGAAGAAAGAAGAACTTTTAGTTAACGTAAATTTAGCAATGCAAACGCTTGACGAGCGTGGACTTTCCCCTTATAAAACTTTTGATAGTATAAGTAAATTTGCAAAACTTTTGTCAGAGTGCAAGGGCGAACGCTTTAAGCCAAGGATTACTAAACATCATATAACCGATAAAACTGAAATTACGCTTATAGAACCCGATTGTGGTAGTAATACGGCAATAATAGAAAGTTGCGGGCAAAGACTTTTCGTTGATTCTGGCTACGCTTGTTATAAAAACGAAATGCTTGAACTAATTAAATCGCTAATCCCAGATTTTAGAAAGAGCAAAGAAAAGTTACTTATAACTCATGCAGACGTTGACCATTGTGGGTTGTTAAACGAGTTTGACGAAGTTATAGTTAGCCAAAGAAGCGCACAGAGTTTACGTGGCGAAATAGACGGCAATATGGGGTTTAGGGAAAGTAACGTTTTGCATTTGCCATACGTAAATATTTGTAAAATTTTAACCGATTATAAAAAGGTAGAAAAAGAAAAACTCTGCCCTTTGTGGAATAAGTCAAGTTTAATTGCGCCTATAGAGCAAATAGGTTTCTACAACGTTGGTGAACTTAATTTTGAAGTGTACGAAGGTAAAGGCGGACATTTAGCAGGGGAAATATTGTTGATTGACTACGAACACAAAGTTGCTTTTACGGGTGACGTTTTTATCAATCTTGCCGATTTAACGAAAAAGCAGGCAGAGTATAATCAATACGCCCCCATATTGATGACTTCGGTAGATACTGACGCGCCACTTTGCGCAAAAGAGCGTTCTGCCTTTTTGCAAAGGCTTGGCGTTGGCACGTGGAATATATTTGGCGGGCACGGCGGAAAAAAAGAATATTTCCCACAAGCAACTAAATAAAAAGCAATTAAAGAATTTAAAACAAATAAAAGTGGATAGGTTTTCCTATTCACTTTTTTAATTGCCGTTGCGTTTTGCAACGAACGCGTTGCGATTTAACGTAAAGTATCTTGACAAATATACGGTTATGATGTAGAATACCGATATCAAAAAAGGGGAAGGGCTATGGATATAAACGGATTAGATAAAATCAATAATCAAATAGTAAACGCTTTATTAGAAAACGGTAGAGCAACGGCTTCACAAATTGCAAAGAGCGTGGGTATTTCAAGAACGGCGGTTCAAAATAGAATAGCGCAACTTGAAGAAAGTGGCGTTATAAGTGGATATAAAGCCGTTGTGCGCCCACAGAATGCAATAAAAACAATTACTTACGTTATGACGGTGGAAGCAAAGGAAGGTAATTTTAACAAGTTAAAACAAGTATTAAAAGATTCAAAAATTACGCTTAACGTATTATCAACTACGGGTAAAAATAGGTTAATGGCAATATGTTTGGTAAGTAGTATGGAAGAAATGCACGGTTTTCTTAACTATATTGATAAACAAGTTACAGGGTTAGAAAAGTGCGTGCACGGCGTACTAGAAGTCGTTAAGGGCGAAATGAGTATATGATTACTGAAAAGATATACGAACAAATAAAAAGTGAAGGGCTAATGGCCACCATTAAAAACGCGTTTGGCGTAGGGGCAAAAATAAGGTTGCCGTTTACTGAAAAGGCGTGCGAAACCCCTATTGAAGAGTTAAACTTGTCCGTTAGAAGTTATAATAGCCTAAAGCGTGTTGGCGTAAACAACGTGGGAAAAGTAGTAGAATATATGCAAAACGATAAGTTGCTTACCATACGTAACTTGGGTAAGAATAGTAAGAAAGAGATTCACGTTAAGATATATGAATTCGGTTATAATCGTTTAAGCGAAAAGGGTAAAAAAGCCTTTATTCAAGACTTATACGACTTAAACGAGAGTAAATATAATAGGGGTAAATTTTTATAAAACCTTGATTTTTTATATAATTCGTGTTAAAATAATCTAAAACCTAATAAGGAGCGTTTTGTAAATGAAAAAAGTAAGGGTTGTTACCGCATTATTGCTTGCCTTAATATCAGTATTTGCTTTATTCGGCTGTGGCGACGGTGACGGTAGTGGAAAAACTGCTAATAAAAGCGACGTTGAGAAGTTAAAAACGAATACTGAAGATGTTTTTAATAATTTAGAAAGTCTTGATTATGGTAAATTTAGTTTGGTTTTTGAACAAGAAACTAGTATCATAATTGAAAAAGTTAAATTAGAATACGACGAAAACGGATACTTTCATTGTAAGCAATACGTAAAAGAAATCGTAGTAGAAAATGGAAAAACACCTAAAGAATATACCATAGAAACTTATATGTGGATAGACGGGACTACCTTAACAAAATCAGAGTATAATTATCTTAAAGGATATAATAACAATATTCCTGAGAGAGCTTATTGGGTAAAATCTTTTGTCTCTGTGGACTCAGCGCTTGAAGAGTTTGAACAATATTTGTCTGAAAGATTTATTAATAATATAAATTTTCTTGATATTCACCCCATTGATTACGCGCTAAATAAAAATTACGACCATATAGATACTTTTATTGAATGTTTAGACTATTATTTGACTACGACTGAAGGTAGATGGTCGGTTACTATTAAAAATAATTCGGCAAATAATATTAACGCGTGTGCTAACTATGCGGTTAGCGATGGAACTAATAGCCACGAACTCGTAGTTAATAACGGCTACGTTATGTCTTATAATGAAGTAATGCCTAATCTTTGGAATATAAAATATCAAATGGCGTTAGATTGGACTTTTGAAGAACCGAATTTAGAATATTACGAAGACCGTACTAACTGGTAAAAGGTGGAATTATGGCACAACAATATCCGTATAATTGGAAGAACTGTTCAACCTGCGCTTACTGGACGGGCGTAAGGGAAACTAATTACTTTGGCGAAAGAGTTACCGTGGAAAGTTATAATACGCGCGGAAAATGTATGCGCCGAAATAGTGGTTGGTTTAACCAAGAAAAGCAGGCGTGCGCAAGCTGTCCATATTTTGAAAAGTGGGCTGTGTTAAAAAAATAAAACTGAATAAATTGTAATAAAAAAATAAACACGTATCATAATTTTGTGTAAAAAATTTAGTTTTTTTGCTAAAATTACCTATAGTACGTTACAAAAGAAAAGAGCAAACGATTAAGTTTGCTCTTTTTTAATTTTGTTAAAACCCTAATTTTTTAACGGGGGGGGGGTAGCCTTATTTTGCTTTTTATATTCGGTTGGTGAAACGCCGTATTCTTTTTTGAAAATTTTAGAAAAATAATTGTAATCGCATATTCCCACACGGTAGGCAATTTCAGAAATGCGCACGTTTTCGTCGGTAATAAGTTCGCACGCCGTTTCAAGCCTAATCTTTTTAACGTGTTTTGCTGGCGTACTGCCGAAAAAGGCGTTGCACATATAATATAGTTCCATTAAAGAAACGCCAAGCGCCTTGCACATATCTTCAACGGTAATGTTGTTTTCAATGTTTTTGCGAATATACGAATTTATTTCGGTTATAAACGAAGATTGTTCTGATAAAAGTTTGTTAAGGTAAATGTAACTTGCACAGGTTTCAAGTATAGAAACTGACGATTTTATTTTTTCAAAAGTGGATACGGGAACGGACTTTATAAGTTCTTCCGCGTTGGTTGCGTCTAAATTGCAGTTGTTGAGTTTACTTTTTACGCTATCCATAAAGTCGCTAGTGAGTGACGAATCTTTATTTACTATTTGACCTATCATAATAAAGCCGATCAAGGTATTAAGTTGGAATATGGGGGAAACGCATTCAACAAGCCCCATGTGGCAATAGTAAATGTACGTTTGTTTTGTTTCCCTACAAATATCAAAAGCATCTTGCAAGCACTTATCACAAAGGGCAGCGCCTTTTTGTGATTTGTGAACGTATTTACAAAAATTACAGTGTATTTGTGGTGCGTACGCAATTTCCGATCCCGTAGCGTCAAATACGCAAATTTTAATGCCCGTTATACAGTAGAAGTCGTTTAAAATTTCCGATAGTTTGCTGATTTGACTTTGTGAAAAATCTTTCTTTTCAATAAAATTTTCAGCCATAATAATCCCCTTAAAGTTTACTTCGCACTTTACTACGATTATATGTGCAAATAGGCAGTTTGTCAAGCATATGGCAAATTTAAAAAATTTTTTGCCATATCCAAAAAATCACTATAAAAAGCGAATAAATAAAAAAATTTAACTAAAGTTAAAAAGTATAAGATTTTTTCCAAAAAATACCGTTTATATCAAAATTGTAAAAGAATTTACCATAAATTTAAGAAAAATAACTCTATAAAATAGGGAAAACAAGTTGTAAAATATTTTACACAATAG
>JAZSJY010000109.1:0-3212 GCA_045534565.1 Christensenellaceae bacterium
AAAAAGCCACCAAATCTGAACTAAAACGTATCGGTTACGACGGCGTGCCTGCAATCAACGGGGCGTTGACTTTTAAGGGCAGTCCGCTAGACGTGGCGCGTGCAAACGTGTTTCTTCGCACGGCTGATAGAGTATATATTAAAATTACCGAATTCGCCGCGCAGTCGTTTGACGATCTTTTTGACGGCGTTAAGAGTGTTAAGTTAGAAAATTACTTCCCAAGCGACGCCAAAATCACGGTAAACGGAAAATGCGTTAAAAGTAAACTCTTTGCAATTTCCGCTTGCCAAAGCATAGTAAAAAAAGCCGTTGCTGATAGGCTCTGTTCGGTTTACGGTTTAAATAGACTTTACGAAACGGGTGCGGAATATCATATTGAGTTCGCTATTTTTAAGGACGTTTGTTCACTATATTTAAATACGAGTGGGGCAGGTCTTCATAAGCGTGGTTATCGTGATATGGTTGGAATTGCGCCCATAAAAGAAACGCTTGCGTCCTCTTTACTCTTAATGAGCGATTTTTATAAGAATCATCCTTTTGCAGATCCTTTTTGCGGTTCGGGTACGTTGGCAATTGAAGGCGCGCGTATTGCAATGGATATAGCAGGTGGTATAGGAAGGCGTTTTGCCTTTAACGACTGGGTGAATTTTGACGCTAATAATTACGATTTAGCCTTTACCGAAGCCAAAGATAGAGAGAATAGGAATATTAAGTTAGACTTCTTTGCGTCGGATATAGATCCAAAGGCGATAAAACTTGCAAAACGACACGCCGAAAGGGCGGGCGTTTTAGATAAGATAAAGTTTGAGGTAAAAGACGTTAAAAATTTTAAGTGCGATTTACCTTTTGGTACGATAGTGACTAATCCGCCTTACGGTGAAAGGGTGTACGATAAAGAACAAGCAAAGGCGTGTTATAATTCTTTAGGTAGGGCGTTTAAGGGGCTTGATAACTGGTCGCTCTTCGTAATAACTTCTGCAAAGAATTTTGAGCGGGAGTTTGGAAAGAAAGCCGATAGAGAGCGTAAACTTTTCAATTCTAATAAAGAGTGCCGTTTTTACTATTATTACGGCAACAAAAAAGGAGAAAGAGATGATTAAAAATCCCATAAACGATAAGTTGGATATAATTATTCTTGCAGGTCAGTCAAATGCTGAATCTTCGGGGCTTGGCCCTTGTGAAAGGGAGTGGGTAGAACGTCCTGAAATTCTTATGATGAAAGGCGATTATAACGCGGTGGTTACTAAAGCAGTTTACGGCAACGATTATTTATCAATTAGTTATTCTGACGAATATTATATTGAACGAGCAAAAGAGCGTGTGTGTGACGATACCATTCGCGCGGTTTTAGCTTTGCCGTTTGCCGAAGAATATTTTAATAACGACCTTGAAAAAGATAGAAAGATTTTGATAATTCATTGTGCAGTCGGTGGCACGGGCTTTGCAAAAGGTCATTGGGGCTTAAAAGACGGGCTTTACCAAAGATTACTTAAAATGAGTAAGCAAGCGCTTGAAATGAATAAGGAAAACAGGGTGGTTGCAGTCGTTTGGCATCAAGGCGAGCACGATGCTTTTGAACCACCGGAAATGGAAAAACAAGAACGCCACGATACGTATAAAAAGAACTTGACGGCGTTAGTTAAGGGCGTAAGAGAAGTGATAGGTGAAAAAGTTCCCTTCATTACCGCGGGGTTTACTAAATATTGGGTGAAAGATTACCCCGAACAATGCGACGCTGTTTTGACGGCGACTAAAGAAGTATGCGCCGAGCTTAACGACATGGCGTTTATAGAAACGGAAGACTTATCAACTAATAGCGAAGTGGTTGGTGGGGACGATAGCGTGCATTTTTCAAGACAAGGTATATACGAATTAGCAAAAAGATATTATAATGAATATAAAAAAAATAATTAAAAGGTAGGCAAAAAGATGAAAGTTTTAGTTACGGGTGGCGCAGGGTATATAGGCTCGCACACCATGGTTGAATTGTTAAATTCTGGTCACGAAGTAGTTTGTTTAGATAATCTTTCAAACAGTAAGTACGAAGCGGTTAAACGCGTAGAAAAAATCACGGGTAAAGAAGTAAAGTTTTATCAAGGCGATATACGTGACGAAGTGGCGTTAAATAGAGTGTTTAGGCAAAATAAAATTGACGCAGTAATAAATTTTGCAGGGTTTAAGGCTGTTGGCGAATCTTGTGCAAAACCGCTTGAATATTACGAAAATAATATAGGTGGCATGCTTTCTCTTGCTTTAGCAATGCGCAAATATAACGTTAAGAATTTAGTATTCTCTTCTTCTGCAACGGTGTACGGTCTTCCAAAGAGCGTACCTATTAAAGAAGATTTCCCGTTGTCAACTTCAAATCCCTATGGTAGTACTAAGTTGTTTATAGAATATATCTTAAAAGACTTGTTTAACGCAGATAAATCTTTCAACATTGCAATACTACGTTACTTTAACCCCGTTGGCGCACACGAAAGTGGCCTTATCGGTGAAGATCCCAAAGGCATACCCAACAATCTCTGTCCGTATATCACACAAGTTGCCGTTGGTAAAAGGGAATATCTTGGCGTATTCGGTGACGATTACGATACCCCAGACGGTACGGGCGTTAGAGATTATATTCACGTGGTTGATTTGGCTAAAGGGCACGTTCTTGCCGTTAATAAACTTTTAGAAAATCCAGGTCTTTTAATAGTGAACTTGGGTACGGGTAAAGGAAACAGCGTTTTAGAAATGGTTAAGGCTTTTGAAAAGGCTTTAGGGAAACCTATTCCTTATAAAATTATGCCAAGGCGTCCCGGCGATATAGGTGAGTGTTACGCAGATACGTCTTACGCTTATGAGGTTTTAGGGTTTAAGGCTGAAAAAACCGTTGAAGATATGTGCCGTGATGCACTTAACTGGCAAATTAAAAATCCAAACGGATACGACGAATAATCAAAAAAAGCGTGTTTTTCGCAATTTTGCGAAAAACACGCTTTTTTATTTTCTTAAAAACTTGCAAAAATGCAAAAATAGTGCTAAAATCAAAAATAGAAAAACAATCATTTTTATAAAAAAAGGAGAATTTTATGAAATACGGTTTTATAAAAGTAATGGCAATTTCACCTGAAGTTCAAGTGGCAAATACAACTTTTAACGCAGATCGTATGGTTAATAGCATTGCTATTGCAGATAAAAAGGGGGCGGAAGTAATCGTTTTCCCC
>JAZSJY010000214.1:0-2366 GCA_045534565.1 Christensenellaceae bacterium
CCCGTTAAACAGAAAAATAAACTGCCTTCACTAACGGCGTTACTATCACACTTTAAGTCTTTTATATCTACGTTTTTATCGCCAACTACTTCAAGCACGTCTATTTTATTTAATATCTCTTTAAGTTGCATATCTTCCCCCTACTCTATCGGTTTTATATTTTTCATTTTTATTATTCCTTCAAAAACTTCTTTAGCGTAAGGCGCGGCTACCGTACTACCGTAATACTGCCCGACGGGTTCGTCTATAATTACTAGCGCTAGATATTTTGGGTCGGTTGACGGAAAGTAACCTACGAAAGACGCAACGTATTTTCCAACTGCTATAACTCCGTTTTGGTATTTTTGCGCCGTTCCCGTTTTACCTGCCACTTTATAACCTTCTATATACGCTTGCTTGCCCGAACCTTCGCTTACTACTTCTTCAAGCATTTGATTCAATATTGACGACGCTTTTTCACTTATCGTTCTGTTTTTTAAGGTCGGCTCTATCTTTTGCGCTATTATTCCGTTATTATCGTATATTTCGCTAACTATATAAGGCGTAAAATACTTTCCGCCGTTTATCGCTGAACACGTTGCCGCGGCAAGTTGCAAGCCCGTTACCGCTATCGTTTGCCCAAAGGCTATTCTTGCTAAATCTACGTTTTGCACCGAAGTTATCGGCAAAACCATACCTTGCGCTTCGCCACCGAAATCTATCCCCGTTACTTTTCCGTAATTAAAGCGTTCTACGTATTTATACATAGTTTCTTTACCTAACGCCATCGCTATGTCTACGAAAATCGGGTTGCAACTGTTATTTAGCCCACCTGATAGCGTTAACCCTGCGTGCTTTCCGTTTTGGTGGGTGTTCCAGCACTTTACCTTTTGACCGTCTATATACCTATATCTTGACGAATTATAAACGTGGTTTGGTGAAAACGCTTTGCTATTACCTTGCAAATATTCTTCTATGTTTGCGGCGGCAGTTAAAATCTTAAACGTTGACCCCGGTTCGTATATATCGCAAACTAACCCGTTTCTGCCTAATTTATTTAGGCTTTCAAGGTCGTCACGCGGGATTTCATTTAGTGAAAAAGAAGGCTTTACGCATAGCGCGCGAATTGCACCCGTAGTAGCATCCATAACCAGCATTTGCGCTGATTTTGCCTGATGAATCTGCATGGCTTCTTCCATTGCGGTTTCACACAGTTGTTGCACGTCGTAATCAATAGTTAACTTTAAGTTTAGCCCGTCGGTCGCTGGTATATAACTTGCCTTTCCGTTTGGCGTTTCCACCCCGACTATATCAGTTTCGTATAATATTTCACCGTTCATTCCCGAAAGGTATTTATCGTAATATAATTCTAAACCTGACTGCCCTTTGCCGTCCGTTGAAGTAAAACCTAAAACTGACGTTAAAAACTCGTTATACGGATACACGCGTGAATTATCCCTTGAATAATAAACGCCACTTAAATTTTCTTTTAGTAGCGAAGATATTACTTGCTTATCCACTTGTTTTTTTAATGTCACTTCGCTTGACGTGGTTTTCGTCAACCTATCATAAACGTAGTCGTATTCTAACGAAAGTTTATTTGAAAGCGTCCTTACCGTGTTTTCCATATCTACGACGGCTTTTTTCCTAACAAAAATAGTATAAGTATCGTTATTATCGGCTAAAATTACACCGTTGGTATCTACTATTTTGCCACGGTTTGCTATTACGGGTATTTCCCTAGTCCATTGGTCTATCGCCTTTTTTTGCAAGTCTTCACCCCAAATTACTTGAACGTAGAAAACTCTGCATAAAACGAACAAAAATAAAAAGGCTACCGCAATTATTATTGCGAATAACCTCTTTCGTAAAATCGTTATTGAAAATTGATCTTTAATTTTTATTATCTCCCGAATATTCTTTTGTTAAATTATATTCGTTTGATTTTTATTTAATTACTGTTTTACCCAGCCTTCGCCTACTTGACTGAGAACGTAATCGGGATCTGAAATTTCAGCAATGTGTTCTTGTTGCATAGCGTATTCTTGCTTGAGCGAAGAAAGTTGTTCTGCTTTTGCCGCTTTCACGTTAGAAAGATTAGCCAAAACACCGGTGTTGAGAATTATGAGAGCAAGAATTACCATAGTTACTAACGAATAAAGCACTAATGCTACTTTACCCTTACCGTTTAAGCGATACGAAGATTTTTCGTTTGCGCTTTCTTTATTCATTTCTTGACGAATTGAATCAAGATCGTCACCGAATTGCATAGTCGTTGAAGTAGGACGAATATCGTCTTCGGCATAGTCCCTTTCTAAAACTTGTACACTATCAGCTACAACGCTTTCAGTAGCAACGTTTTGTTCGGTAAATCTATCGTAATTTAA
>JAZSJY010000029.1:0-13757 GCA_045534565.1 Christensenellaceae bacterium
CCCGTTAAAACGAAATCGCCAACGGATAGTTCTTCGTCTATATACAAGTCTATTACCCGTTGGTCAACGCCTTCGTAATGACCGCAAAGCAATAGCAACCTTTGGCACTTACTATACTCTAAAACTATTTTTTGGTTAAAAGTTCTCCCTTTGGGAGAAAGATATATTCTTCTTGCTTGATGTTCAGGGTCAACTGCGTCTATTGCGCTTGCGATAGGCTGTGGCATCATAACCATACCTGCGCCACCGCCAAAAGGCGCGTCGTCACACTTTTTATGCTTGTCAAACGTGTAGTCCCTTATATCAACCACGTTAATTTCAAGTTTATTTCCTTCAACCGCCCTACCGATAATACTCGTTTTTAAGGGGGTGAACATTTCGGGGAATAGCGTTAAAATATCAATTTTCATAACACGACACCTCTAATAAACGCTTGCTATTTACGGTAACAATTTTTTCGCTTACGTCTACGCTTATTACAAGGTCTTTTAAAAACGGAAAACGCATAACGCGATTATCTACGGTAGATACCGTAAAAATATCCGTTCTTGAAGAAGTTATTTCTTTAACCGTGCCCACTAATTCACCAGCGTCAGTTTTTACGGCGCAACCTATAACGTCCGCTATAAAATATCTGCCTTTAGGTAATGGTACGGCGTTTTCCCTTGTAACAAACAAAAACTTACCACGGAAAGTTTCCGCAGTATCTCTATCGGCTATTCCAGAAAGGGCTAAAAACACCGTTCCACCCCCTACGGTAGCCTTTAATACACGATAATTTTTATCGTCTATTACAACTTCTTTAAGTTTTTTAAAGCGGTTTATATCGTCGGTCAAGGGTTGAATTTTTACTTCTCCCTTTATCCCCTGTGGTTTTACGATTAAACCGATTTTAAGCATTTGTTCCATTTCGTTTACAAGTAAGAAAACGGGGAAATTAAAGTTTTTCCCCGCGTTCTTGAATTTCAATATTATATTTTTTGTTTTCTTTTTGCGATCCTGCGCGCACTAAAGTACGAAGCGCCTTTGCAATTTTGCCTTGGCGACCTATTACTTTACCCATATCACTTGCGGAAAGCGTTACGGTTACGTTAACGTTTTTGCCGTCTTCAACCACGTCGTATTCAATTTCTTCGGGTTTTTCGGCAAAATTGTTAATTACGTATTTGATGAGTTCTAACATAATTACTCCTTAAAATACGTTATTACTTACTTGATTTACGAACCTTCGTTTTTGCAGGTGAAAGTTTAGCGGGCTTCGGAAGAATACCTTGATTTACGAGAATGTTCTTTACGGTGTCGGTAGGTTGAACGCCTTTTGCAATCCAAGCTTTTGCCTTGTCTGCGTCAACAACGATTTCTGCAGGTTGAGCGGTGGGGTTATAGTGACCAACTTTGTCAATATAAGCGCCATCTCTTGCGTTTCTTGAATCGGTTACAACGATACGGTAGAAGGGTGATTTTTTGTCGCCCATTCTGGTTAATCTCATTTTTACTGCCATGATTTTGTTCTCCTTAAGTTTGTTTATATATTTTTTATTTTTTTAGAACTTAAACATACGATTATTCTTCATCTGTTTCATCATTATTTTAGTTTGTTCAAATTGCTTTAACACGCGGTTTACTTCTTGAACGGTCGTTCCGCTACCTTTAGCGATACGATTCTTTCTTGATGAGTTGATGATATTGGGATTTTCACGCTCTTTCATAGTCATTGATTGAATTATTGCTTTGGTTAAAAGCATTTTCTTTTCGTCAATGTCTTCTTCACGGATTTTCATTTTTCCGCCCATGCCCGGAAGCATTGAGAGTACGTCTTTTATTCCACCCATTTTATTCATTGTTTCAAATTGGGTAAGATAGTCGTCTAAAGTAAAAGAGTTTTCCCTAAACTTCTTTTCCATTTTCTTGGCTTGTTCTTCGGTTACGGCTTCTTGCGCTTTTTCAATCAAGCTCAAAACGTCGCCCATACCTAAAATTCGGTTTGCCATACGGTCGGGATAGAAAGGCTCTAAATCGCCAAGTTTTTCGCCAACCGAACAGAACTTAATGGGCTTGCCCGTGACAGCCTTCATTGAAAGGGTTGCACCACCCCTTGTATCGCCGTCAAGTTTAGTTAAAACTAAACCAGTTACTTCAAGGCGTTTATTAAAGGTATCTGCAACTTCAACCGCTACTTGCCCAGTCATTGAGTCAACGACTAAAAGAATTTCAGCAGGGTTTACTTCCTTCTTTATATTTTCAAGTTCCTGCATAAGCGTTTCGTCTATTTGCAAACGCCCTGCAGTATCAATTATCACCGTATCAAAACCAAACGATTTTGCGTGGGCAACGCCTTCTTTGGCTATCTTAACGGGGTTACCTTGCCCCTTTTCAAACACAGTACAACCAGCCTTTTCACCAACTACTTTAAGTTGATTTATCGCTGCGGGACGGTACACGTCACACGCTACGAGTAAAGGTTTTTTGCCTTGTTTTTTAAGCATTAACGCTAATTTACCGCAAAGAGTAGTTTTACCTGCACCTTGCAACCCTGCCATCATTATTACCGTGGGGGGATTGCCACTTGCAAGCTTACTGTTTGCACTACCCATCAATTCAATAAGTTCTTCGTTTACGATTTTTATTACTTGTTGGGTTGGGTTAAGATTTTTTAATATTTCTTGCCCGATTGCGCGCTCGCTTACCCTTGCCGTAAATTGCTTTACTACGCTTATATTAACGTCTGCTTCTAAAAGCGCTATGCGAACTTCACGCATTGCCGTTTTTATTTCAAGTTCGGTTAATTTGCCACGCTTGGTAAGTTTAGAAAATATATGATTCAGTTTTTCGGAAAGTCCTGAAAAAAGTGCCATTATCTACCTAAAATTTCAATAATATTTTCGGCTAAAGGCGTGCCCAACTGACCTGCTTTTTCAAGCGCGTCTTTAACGCCGTCTGCCTTTTCTTTTAACCTTAAAGTCTTTTCATATTCGTAAAGTTTTGCCTTTACCGCTTTTACTTGTTCGTAAACGTTTTGCCTTGTTTTACCTTCGGGTTCTGCAATTTCTGCCAAAGATAAATCATACAAGTAGTATGATGAAAAAATTTCACGCTGACGAGCCGTTAAAAGCCCTTGATAAAGTTCAAAAAGTTCAATTAACTTAAAATCTTTTTCCATAATAAAAACAAAAGGTGTAAAATAAATTTACTTTACACCTTGTTATTATATTGATTTTGAGTCTTTGTGTCAAGCGTTTTTCAAAGACTTTTTAATATTTATTTACTATTTCTTGCATTTTATCAAATGCTTTTTCCATATCTGCAACTAACTTAAATTGCGTTCTTGCCCTATCTAAATTATGCCCTTCCCTTTTTACCCTAAAGTAAATATCGCCGTCAAGATAGTCTGCTAAAAAGCGCATACCACATTCGTAAGTCATTAAAATTGCACCCGTTGCAAGATTTTGTTTTTCAATTGCGGTAATGCTTTCGCCAAGCGCTGAAAGGTAACCTTTTACGTATTGTTCAAAAAGGTTTATATCAAAGTTTACCTTGCTTAAATCTTTTTCGTCTTCTGCGGCAGGGTTACAACCAAAACGAATACTATCGCCAAAATCGTAACAAATACTGCCGGGCATTATGGTATCAAGGTCAATAACAGCCACCGGCTTACCCGTAACTTCATCTAACATTACGTTGTTAAGTTTTGTATCGTTGTGGGTAACTTTGGTGGGCATTTCGCCGCTTCTTAAAAGGCTGACTATTTTAGAGCAATACTCTTTTCTTTCAAGTACGAAATCAATTTCTGCTTTAACGTCTTTCGTCCTATTAAATTTATCAGCGTTTAACGAATTTGTAAAATCGTTAAATCTCTTTTCGGTATTGTGAAAGTTTGGTAAAACTTCAAAAAGTTCGGTTGCGTTGAATTCTGCAAGTAAGTTCGCAAAGTTGCCGAAAGCCACTGCGCTTTGATAAAAATGTTCGGGTTTTTCAACTACTTGATAAGCAACTGCGTTGGTAATAAACTTATAAATACGGAAATAACCGTCTTGAGTTTTTACGTAAGGCGCACCGTCTTTAGTGTATACGAGCGACAAACTTTCCCTATCAGGATTGCCACCTTTCTTTTCAATTTCTTTACGGTTGAATTCGGTTACTAAACGAATATTATTCATTAACCCGTCAACGTTCTTAAAAAGATTGCTATTGATTTTTTGAAGAATATAATCTTTTTTATCAGTTTTTAAAAGATAGGTTTCGTTAATATGCCCTTCGCCGTATCTTTCACAAGAAATCATTTGCCCTTCAACGTTAAAATTTGCAATTATTGACTTAAAATCATACATAAAACAATATATCCTTATTATTTATTGATTTTATTATACTACAATTTACGCACGCACGCTTTATATTTTTGCACGTTTTATTTATAATAAAGGACACTTTTAAATATAACAAAGGTCAAACCGTTACGTTTGACCTTTATGTGTTTAAACTTTTGAATATGTATATCAAACTATATTATTATTTCAGTTATTTTTTTAAAACTATTTGATACCCGCCTTCTCCTTTAATCAATTTGTTTTTAGCTTTGCACCAAATTGATCGATATCCACTTTCATAATACAAAATAATATAAGCATCTCCATCTAACAGGATTGTAATTTATGCGTTAACCTTCTTTAATACTGTTGTCGTTTTGATAGTGTTGGAAAATTCATCTTCATCAATTTGTATCATAGTGATTGTATCTTCAACAATAGACACGGCTATTGGAGCAATTTCAGATCCTTCTACAAAAATCAAAGCGCCTTCTTCTAACTTCCATACCAACCCACCATACTTATAACCGTCTTCAATTAGCACCAAATGCCCACAAGGTCTTAATTCAATCACAATATAATCTTCTGTGACAATAGAATCATAATCGTCAGTATCGCCAAGGTTAAGTGTTTTTGAACTGATAGTTTCACCATCTTCATTAATACATTCATCTGTTAGAGAATAAAATTTGTAAACGCCCACAAGCTCTTGCGGTGTTGCACTAGTCGGTTCCGCTTTTTTAAAAACATATTCTTCGCTTTCATTAAATTCTTCATCCACCATTAAGAACGTTAAAACACCGTCTTTGAGTGTACCATACAGTGTTTCTTCACTTTCCGTCATTACTATCTCTCCATTTTCATCATAAAGATAGTCTCCCGTTTCATCATCCCAAGCAGGTTCTATATCAATAAGCGTCATAGAGAAATTTTCCCCGTCCAACGACCACACCGTCTCCTCAGCATAACTATAATTCAGCATCGTTCCATCTGACATAAGTTCTAAAACCATATAATCTTCTGTTAAAGTTACACCGTAAAAATTCTCACCAATTTCAAATGATACTATTATCGGCTCACCGTCTTCATCAACGTAAGTTACCGTCATTGAATAGAACTTGTAAACGCCAAAGACGCTTTCTGTTTCTTCTTCAGGTGTAACAATATCATCATTAGGATTTTCAGGTGTAACAACAATATTATTATCTGGGTTTGTTTCAGGCTTGTTATCATCACAGGCAAACATGAAAATTGTTGACAATGAAAGTATTGCCACGAGTAAAAGTGTTAAAATTTTTTTCATTTGTAAATCTCCTTTTTAGTCTCAATAAGACTTTTTTATTTTATAATACTATAAAATTTTAGTCTTGTCAAGACTTTTTATGCAAAAATATTCTTTTTAAGACTATAATATACATATGAACTGCATAATAGATATGCGCATTAAAGAATTGCGCAAAGAAAACAAATTAAATCAACAAGAACTTGCAAAATTATGCGACGTTAAACAGTCTTGCGTGAGCAAATGGGAGCGTGGCGCTACTATCCCAGACGCTTTAATGATTATCAAATTATGCCAAGTTTTTAAGGTTAGCGCAGATTATTTATTAGGAATTACAGAATACTAAATAAAGCAAAAACGGAACGCAAAATGCGTTCCGTTTTTATTATTTTTTTGATTTATTAAAACATACTGTCTACGAAGTCTTGGGCGTCAAAGTCTTCAATGTCGTCAATCTTTTCGCCCGTGCCAACGTAACAAACGGGGACTTCTAACTCATACGATAGTGAAATTATAAAGCCTCCCTTTGCAGTGCCGTCAAGCTTGGTTAAAATTATGCCGTCTATACCAACTGCTTGATTGAATACTTCAACTTGGTTATAGGCGTTTTGCCCCGTGGTTGCATCAAGCGCAATCAGTTTATAGAAATTTGCGTTTGGATATTCACGCTTAACAACCCTATCCATTTTTTTGAGTTCTTCCATAAGGTTGGCTTTAACGTGCAATCTACCCGCCGTGTCTATAATCAAAACGTCGGTATTTCTTGCTTTGCAAGAAGATATTGCGTCAAACACTACGGCAGATGCGTCTGCACCTTCTTCGTGCTTGATAATTCTTACCTTTGCCCTATCTGCCCAAACGGAAAGTTGGTCTGCGGCGGCTGCACGGAAAGTATCTGCAGCGGCGATAGTTACGCTTTTGCCTTCTTTAACGTATTTATTAGCAAGTTTACCTATGGTGGTGGTTTTGCCAACGCCGTTTACACCAACGACCATAATTACTGCAGGTGAAGTTACTTCTAACTTATCTGCATAATCAAGCGTTTCAAAAAGTTCTTTTTTAAGAAGGTCTATAACGTAATTTTTATCTTTACATTTTTCTTTTATAGCCGTATCACGAATTTCATCAACTATTTCCATAGTAGTTTTAACCGATACGTCTGCCGAAATCAAAATGTCTTCAAGTTCTTCGTAAAATTCTTCGCCAAGTTTGTTTTTAGCGAATAATTCGGTTAATTTTTTTGAAAGTCCGTCACGCGTTTTAGTGAGAACGGCTTTTAATTTTGAAAAAAATCCCATACTAAATTCCTATTAATTTAAGTTTACGCCAAAGTCGTATCGCCGGTGATTTCTGCAACGTCTGCAAGTTTTACCGATACCATTTTTGATACGCCTTTTTCTTGCATGGTTACGCCGAATAATGCGTCGGCAAGTTCCATGGTCGGCTTTCTGTGGGTAATTACTATAAATTGAGTTTCTTGACTAAATTTCTTTAAGTATCTTGCAAACCTATCAACGTTTGCTTCGTCAAGCGCTGCTTCTATTTCGTCAAGCACGCAGAAAGGCATGGGGCGAAGTTTCAATATTGAGAACAATATTGCTATTGCCGTAAGCGCCTTTTCGCCACCCGATAAAAGCGAAAGTTTTTGAAGTTTCTTTCCCGGGGGTTCGGCAACGATTTCTACACCTGCTTCTAACTTATCGTCAACGTCGGTATAGTCCATTTGAAGCATTGCTCTACCACCGCCGAATAATTCCTTAAATATTCTTTGGAAGTTTTCGTTAATCTTCTTAAAGCCTTCGTCAAATTGAGTGAGCATTTCGCCCTTGATTTTGTCAATTGCTTCTTTAAGGTCGCTTTCGGCTTTTTCAAGGTCTTCTTTTTGGGTAAGCATTTCGCTATACCTTTCTTTAAGAGCCTTGCAATCGTCTATTGCCGTTGCGTTTATTGCACCAAGCGAACTGCGTTTTCTTCTTAACCTGTTAATTTCTGCTTCGCCTTTAGATGCGTCGTATCCTTCTTCACGTGAAGCGAGCGCAGTTTCGTAAGTTTCTTGGTAATCTTCCCAAATACTTTGTTGTAAGTGCTCTAAATCAGAGTCAATCTTTGCAAGCGCAATCTCTTCTTCGTGTTTCTTTTCTGAAAGTTCGGTTATTGCGTTAGTTAAATATTGCTTCTTTTCGTCGTTTTTATTCAACTTTTCACGAAGTTCGCCCTTGTATTCTTCAATATTTTCTATCTTTTCACGAATACCGTTAATATAGTCTTGTTCCGCCTTGGTTAAAACTACCTTTTCTTGTTCACGGCGTAATTCTTCTATAATACCTTCAGCGCCTTCGTTGCTCTTTTCTAAACTACGATTTGTGCTTTCGGCTTCGGCAATAACCTTTTTAAGACGTTCGTTTTCACTTGAATACGAAGAAATATCCCCTTTAACTTCAGTTATTTTAACTTGTAAATCGGTGCTTTCTTCGGCAAGTTTATCACGTTCTTTCCTTAAAGCGTCGTATTCTGCCTGATGCTTATCCGCAGTTTTTGACGCACTTTCTTTATCTGCTTCAAGTTTTTTACCACCCGTTTGAACGGCTTCAAAATCAGCGTCAAGTTTAAGTAACTTTTGGTTAAGATCTTCTATAAGATCAGCCGTAGTTTCCATTTCTTGACCGATTTCACTGAGCGATTTTTCTGCAACTGCTTGCTTTTCACGTTCAAGTAAAACTTGTTGGCGTTTACCGTTATAAAGGTCGTTAAGCATAGTCAATTCGTCAAGAGCCCTATCACGCCCCTTTTCCAACTCTGCCTTTTGCGCCTTTAAGTTTTCCATTTCAGCACGCTTTTCTTGTAAAAGTTTTGCGTTTTCTTCAATCTTTCTATCGCCTGAAAGCAACCCCACGGTATCAACTCTTCTTGAACCGCCCGTCATTGCGCCCTGTGTTGTAAACACGTCTCCGTCAAGAGTAACCATTTTGAACGCAAAGCGATATTTGTTTGCTATTGCCGTTGCATTTTCAAGCGTATCCACTATTAAAGTGTTACCCAAAAGATTAGAAATTACGTTTTGATATTGCGCGTCGTAACTAACTAATTTATCTGCTACGCCCAAAGCACCCCTTTCTTTAAGCGCTTGGGTGACTTGAATACTTTGTTCCCTTGGCTTAACCGAAGTTATAGGTAAGAACGTTATTCTACCTAACTTATTCGCTTTAAGATATTCAATCAAGTATCTTGCGTCGTCGGGATTTGCCGTAACAACGTTTTGCGCAGCCGCTGCAAGCGCAGTTTCAAGCGCAATATCGTACTTTTTATCACTCTTTATAAGTTCGGCAACTACACCCTTAACACGTTTTTTAAGTTCGGGGTGTTCTTTTGCCTTGTTAAGAAGGTTTTTAACCGACGGGGCGTAACCTTCGTAACTGTCTTTTAAGCCTTTGTAGAAGTTATCTTTAGTAACTAACGTAGTAACGACCGAATTTAACGAATAAATTTGATTTTCCACTTTAGCCGTTTGTTCGTTGCCGTTTCTAACTTCGTTTTCTTTTTCTTCTATTTGATTTTTAAGATCGTAAACAGACCTATCAAGTTCGTCTATATTTTTATCACAACGATCTTTTTCGTTAAAACGCCCGTCACGTTTAACAGACAATTCGTCTAACTTTGCCGTGAGTTCGCTTAACTTATCCAAAAGATTATTCTTTTCAATAGACATTGCGCCTTTATTGAGTTTTACGTCTGAAAGCGATTCTATTGATTCAATTATCTTTCTTTGGTTAAGCGTTTGAATTTCTTCACCCAAAGCAATTTTTTCAGAAACGGTGAGTAAACGCTTGCTTAATTTTTCGGCAGTTTCTTGCATTTTTTCAAGATTTGCCTTCGCGGTTTCAAGTTGCGTTTGGTTTGAACTAAACGATTTTTTGCAATCGTCTATAAGCGAAACGTTTTGCGCTATTTCGTTAGTAGCGCGTTCAATTTGGCTTTGTAAATAAGATATTTTTTGTTCGTAAAGTTGTTTTGCGCCCGACGCGTGTTCCATGCTTACGCGCTTTTCCAAAAGTTCGCCGTTAAGATTTTTAAGCCTTATATCTGCTTCGCTAATATCTTGGAAAATTTTATCGTATTCGCTTTGCGCTTTATTCAATTCTGCCGTACGCAAAGCCGACTGTTCGTCTAACCCCTTAATGCGTACGTTGATTTTATTTTTAGCCGTTTCAACACCGTCAACTTTTGCTATATACGTATTGAGTTCGTGGTGTTTTAATTGCGCAGAAAGTTCGTTGAATTCTTTTGCCTTTTCCGCTTGGCGTTCTAACGGTCCAAGTTGATTTTCAATTTCCGTTAAAATATCTATGTACCTAACCAAGTTTTCGTGCGTGCGATCCAACTTTCTTTCAGATTCGTTCTTTCTTGTTTTGAATTTTGCTATACCCGTTGCTTCTTCAAAAATCATACGGCGATCTTCAGGTTTTGCAGACATAATTTCTTCTACTTTACCTTGACCGATTATGGTATAACCTTCTTTACCGATACCACATTCGTGCAACAATTCAACTATATCACGAAGTCTTGCAGGTTGCTTGTTTATGTAATATTCACTTTCACCACTACGGAATAATTTACGCGTTATTATAACTTCGTTATAATCTATGCTAAACATTCTGTTTGAGTTGTCAAAGTAAAGGGAAACTTCGCAGTACGAAAGTGACTTTCTACCCTGCGTTCCGCTAAATATTACGTCTTGCATACTTGAACCACGAAGGCTCTTTGCCGATTGTTCACCAAGCACCCAACGTATTGCGTCTGCTACGTTACTTTTACCGCAACCGTTTGGCCCTACGATACCCGTGATTCCGTTGCCGAATTTAATTTCAGCCTTGTCTGCAAAAGACTTAAAACCGTAAACTTCTATCTTTTCGAAATTCACCTGTTTTTACCACCCTTAATAATTTTTTTAAGCGCACTTTCCGCCGCCTTGGCTTCGGCTTGCTTTTTGCTTCCACCTATGGCTTCGGCTATTCTGCTTCCGTTGAGTAACGCCGCTACCCTAAACTCCGGCGAGTGATCTGGTCCTTTCTTTGAAAGAGTTTGATAAGCTATGCTACCCAACTTGTTTTTTTGCACGTACTCTTGGAATTTGCTTTTGCTATCCCCCGAAACACGCGTTTGTTTTATCGCCGTATTTTTTCTTTCAAAATCGGCGATAATAGTGTTTTTTATAAACTTTTTTACGGGAACTAGTCCACCGTCAAGATATATACCTGCAACGATTGCTTCGTATATGCTTGAATAAAGTTTTTCATCTTTATTTTTTGAACGACTTTGACCGTTACCCAAAAGTACGTATTCTTCTAACCCCATTTGCTTTACTGATTTAAGCAACGGTTCTTTAGACACTAAATCTGCACGCTTTTGCGTTAACTTTCCTTCGTCCCCTTTGGCGTTTTTATAAAGATATTCAGTAATTACGAATTCAATTATTGCGTCGCCGAAAAACTCTAACAATTCGTTATCAGTTTGTCCGTGTTCGTATGCGTAAGACGCGTGCGTAAAACACTTTCTTAAAAGCATTTTATCCTTAAACTCGTAACCTATTTTTTCTTCTACGCCACTTATATCAAAAATATTCATTATTGTTCGCCTTGTAAAACTTTATCTACCAAGGGCAATTTCTCTGCAATTTTATTAGAAATATCAAACCCTGCAAAATTGCACGCTTGTAATACTGCAATTTTGAACGATTCCCTTTTTGAAGAGCCGTGCGCTTTAATTACGGGCTTGCTTGCGCCCAAAAAGATTGCGCCACCCCTTTTGGTGTAATCAAGGTGATTTCTCATTTTGCCGATAGGCTTTTTAAGGAACATTCCGCCTATTTTACCCCTTGTTGAACCGTAAATGCAATCTTTTAATGCACCGAGCACGAGTTTAACTGCGCCTTCAATTGATTTTATCGCTACGTTGCCACTAAAACCATCGGTAACGACTACGTCGTATTCGCCTGAAAGTATATCGCGCGCTTCACAGTTACCCATAAAATCAATTCCTTCTAACTGTTTAAGCAACGGGAAAACTTCGTGGTTTAGCGCATTGCCTTTTTCATCTTCAGTTCCGTTTGAAAGCAAGGCAATTTTAGGATTTTTTACACCTAACGCTTGAGCGTACACCGAGCCCATAACGGCAAATTGCAACAAGTTAACGCTCTTGCAATCGGCATTTGCGCCTGCATCTAAAACGATAACTTGTTTATCGTTAACGCAAGTTGGTAAAACGGGCGCTAACGCAGGGCGGTTTACCCCACGTATTCTGCCTAACTTTAACGTTGCGCCAACTAAAACTGCACCCGTACTGCCCGCCGAAACGAAAGCGTCGTATTCGTCGTTTTCTTTTAAATTCTTAAAAGCAACGCAGATAGAACTGTTTGGTTTTTTTCTAATTGCAACGGTAGGTTCTTCTTCGCAAGTTATTATTTCGGGCGCGTTTATAATTTCCACTCTTTCTTGCGGATATTGATAATTTTTGAGTTGGTCTTTAATAATTTGCTCGTCACCAACTAATACCGCGGTAAAATCAGTCCTTTCGTTTACGGCGTCTATTGAACCCGCTATTATTTGTTCAGGTGAATTATCGCCACCGAAAGCGTCAATTAAAATTTTCATAAATTCCCCTTTTTATAATTAGTCTAAACTGCCAACCGTTCTTGGGAAAGGCAACACGTCACGAATATTTGAAATACCCGTCAAATACATTATCATACGTTCAAAACCTAACCCGAAACCAGAGTGAACTACTCCACCGTATTTACGTAAATCAAGGTAGCACTTATAATCTTCTTTGTTAAGTCCGCATTCTGCCATTCTTTTTTCAAGAATTTCCATTCTTTCTTCACGTTGGCTACCACCTACTAATTCGCCGATTCCCGGAACTAAAAGGTCGCTTGCCGCTACCGTCTTGCCGTCGTCGTTAAGGCGCATATAGAAGGCTTTAATTTCCTTTGGATAATCGGTTAAGAATACTGGCTTTTTGAATACTTCTTCAGTAATATATCTTTCGTGTTCGCTTTGAAGATCGCAGCCCCAATATACAGGCGCATCAAAACGGTCTTTAACCTTTTCTAAAATTTCAATAGCTTCGGTATAAGTAAGACGCTTAAATTCGCTATTTTTAACGTTGTTTAATCTTTCAACAAGTCCTTTATCAACGAAAGTGTTAAGGAAGTTAATTTCTTCGCTACAAGTTTCCATTACTCTGCCGATTACGTATTTAACCATTGCTTCGGCGCAGTCCATATCGTCTGAAAGGTCTGCAAAAGCAAGTTCAGGTTCAATCATCCAAAATTCTGCGGCGTGACGAACGGTGTTAGAGTGTTCTGCCCTAAAAGTAGGTCCAAAAGTATATACGTTTGCGTACGCCATTGCAAAATTTTCAACGTCTAATTGACCTGAAACGGTAAGGCTTGCTTTTTTACCAAAAAAGTCTTGCTTATAATCACACGCGCCGTCGCTAGTAGGAACGTTATCTAAATCTAACGTGGTTACTTGGAACATTGCGCCTGCGCCTTCACAGTCACTACCCGTAATAATAGGCGTATGAACGTATACGAAACCTTGTTCGTTAAAGAAACTGTGTATTGCAAACGCTGCTTCACTTCTAATTTTGAAAACGGCGTTAAAGGTATTCGTTCTTGGGCGAAGATGTGGCATAGTACGCAAAAATTCAAGCGTGTGGCGTTTCTTTTGCAAAGGATATTCGGGGGTTGACGTGCCTAAAACTTCAACGCTATCAGCATTGATTTCAAACGGTTGTTTGTTTTCAGGCGTCAAAAGTAACGTACCCGTAACTTTAAGGCACGCGCCTACGTTTTGCTTTGCAATTTCATCGTAGTTTGAAATCTTATTTCTATCAAACACTATTTGGCAATTCTTAAAATAAGAACCGTCGTTAAGTTCAATAAAACCAAACGTTTTACTGTCCCTTATGGTTTTTGCCCAACCGCAAACGGTTACAGTTTTACCACCAAAGGCTGATGAGTCCAAAAATATCTTCTTGAGTTGTGTTCTTTTCATAAAAATACCTTCAAAAACTTTTATTTTAAAATTATACTTATATATTATAACATAACTAAAGACGTTTTACAAGAATTTTACAAAACAAATTAAACCTTACTTGCCCGTAAAATTAAA
>JAZSJY010000099.1:0-18036 GCA_045534565.1 Christensenellaceae bacterium
ACCGCTTGGCCTCCGACTTCCTTCAGGCGTTTCTATAGGACACATTCTGCCGTAGTGTGAGTGGTGTACGTCACGAACTTCAAAGGTTGCCCTATCTCTGTTAAGACCGCCTGGGCCGAGCGCAGAAAGTTTTCTCTTGTGAGTAAGTTCTGCAATCGGGTTGGTTTGGTCCATAAATTGTGAAAGTTGTGATGAGCCGAAGAATTCCTTAATAGCTGAACTTACGGGGCGAACGTTGATTAAACCTTGGGGAGAAACTTCCTTGGGGTCTTGCGTTGCCATTCTTTCTTTGATAACGCGTTCTAACCTTGCAATACCGATACGGAATTGATTTTGTAAAAGTTCGCCAACTGAACGAACACGACGGTTACCAAGGTGGTCAATGTTATCAACCGTGTTAATATCAAAAGCAAGATCAAGGTTAACTGATACCGACGCAACGATATCGTCAACGGTGATATGTTTGTGATTGAGTTTATCCATAAGCGGACGAAGGTCTTTTCTGGTTTCTGCAGAAAGCACTTCAGGAAGTTCGCCGTCAAGAAGATCGTAGAACGCAACGCACGCTTTAACGAACTTAATTCTCGTTTCACGCGCTTTTTCTTCAATCTTTTTATCTTCGGGTTTTTCTTCGCCTACGGCAACGTTGCTTCTGTCTTCAAGATAGAAGAGTTCGTTGATTTCTTTCTTCAAAGTTTCAGCCGTATCTTCTATGCCGATTTCTTTAGCCGTTTCGCTAACCTTTTTAGAGAATACTACCGTTGGGTAATAAACGTAATCTAAAAGACCGAAAAGTTTGGGCGAAACGCCGGTGAGCGCTTCAAAGCTTGCAACGTTATTTGCAATAATTTTGTGTTTAACGCCGTTGATATCTGCATAGAAATAATTGATACCTGCATTTTGAATTGCTTCAGCCATATCTCTAGTGATGATTTGACCTGCTTCAGCCAAAACTTCACCGTCTTCGCTAATAACGTTTTCAAAAGATTTAAGACCAACTATTCTTGCGCCGAGTCTTAAGCGTTTGTTGAATTTATATCTACCAACACGCGCCAAGTCGTATCTTCTTGCGTCAAAGAATAAATTTTTAAGGTTGTTTTTAACCGCTTCGTCGGTGGGGATTTCGCCCGGACGGAGACGACGATAAAGTTCAATAAGACCGTCGCTTTCTGATTTAGCCGTATCTTTTGCGATAGTATCGGTAACCATTGCGTTGCCGTCAAATAAAGAAACCAACGCGTCGTCGCTACCAAAACCTAACGCACGAAGAAGAACGGTTGCGGTAATTTTTCTAGTTCTATCTACGTGTACCCAAAGAACGTTTTGTGAATCTTGTTCAAATTCAAGCCAAGCGCCCCTTGAAGGAATTACTGTTGTATTAAAAAGCCTTTTACCTGCCTTGTCCACTTCAAGACCGTTGTACACGCCAGGTGAACGAACGAGCTGAGAAACGATAACGCGTTCTGCACCGTTAATGATGAAAGAACCGTTGTCGGTCATAAGTGGGAAGTCGCCCATGAAAATTTCACGGTCAATAACTTCGTCGGTAACTTTGTTTATGAGCCTTACGGTAACGTGTAAAGGAATAGCGTAGGTTGCGTCTCTATCTCTACATTCCTTTTCGTCATACTTGGGCTTACCGTCAAGGTTGTAGTCCAAGAAGTACAATTCAAAGTGATCGGAAAAGTCGGTGATGGGAGAAAAATCTTCCAAAACTTCGCCGATACCTTCTTTGATAAAGGCATCATAGGAGTCTTTTTGGATCCTAACAAGATAAGGGAGTTCAATTGCTTCGTTGATTTTACTGAAAGTCTTTCTCGTTACCTTGCCAAATTGAATTTCGGGTAGTATACGTGTCATCAAAAACACACTCCTTAAAAAAAATTAAATTATTTGCCTTTCGCAGTTTACAAAACAACTATTTTGTTGTATAATATTCTGCGTTGGGGTAAGTTAACATTATCATTTTTTCACCCTTTCTTATAGAAAAAGTCAATTTTTTTTGCTTATTTTTCAAAAAAAGGCGATAAAAATCGATATTAACCTATCATAATGCATTTTATAATGTTAACTTATTACGTCAACATTGTCAAGCGTTTGCAAACGTTTTTTAAAAAATATTTTTTTAGGCGTTTTTTTGACAAAATTTTCACTATAAAGGTCATATATGAGAATAGATAAATTTTTAAAAGTTTCAAGGCTTCTTAAACGCCGTACGGTTGCAAACGACGCTTGCGACGGCGGTAGAGTTTCAGTTAACGGCAGACAAGTTAAACCGTCCTTTAGAGTTAAGGAAGGCGACGTTGTTGAAATTGCCTTTAATAGCGGTGCGGTTAAATTCCGCGTTTTAATGCTTAAAGACACCGTACGCAAGGAAGACGCTGAAAAAATGTATGAGATTATAAACGATTAAAGGTATATAAAATGAAAGTCAGTTTAATATTAGCGTGCGCAGGCAAAGGCGTGCGCGCAGGCTTTACGAAAAATAAGTTGTGGGAACTTGCAGAAGGTAAGCCTATTATAGAACATACCGTAAACGCTTTTAGAACTAGTGGAAAGATAGATCAATATATTCTTTCGGTATCAAAAGAAGATTACGACGACATGAACGCCCTTTTCGGCAAAGACTGTCAAATTGTTATAGGTGGTAACACACGCACAAAGTCGGTAACCAACGCACTTGACGTAGCCACGGGCGATATAGTTTTAATTCACGACGGCGCGCGCCCTTTCGTGACCAAAAAAATTATTGAAGATTGTATTGAAAACGCAGTTTCGCACGGCGGTGCTATCCCCGTAGTTCCAACGAGAAATACTGCAGTTAGAACGGACGGCAAGTCAGTAAGCGAATATCTGGGCAAAGACGACGTTTTCGCCGTGCATACCCCACAAGGCTTTAAAACCGAACTAATTAAAAAAGCCTACCGTTTGGCAGGCGATAAAACGTTCAACGACGACGGGCAAGTTTACCTTGAATATATAGGCGAGTTAAAGACCTTTGCAAGCGACGCTAAAAACGTTAAACTCACCTACCCCGAAGATTTTACTTTCGTTAAAAATAAAGACGTGCGCTTTGGCACGGGGTTTGATTGCCACAAATTAGTTAAAAATAGAAAACTTATTTTAGGTGGCGTTGAAATTGAACACGATAAAGGACTTTTAGGACATTCCGACGCAGACGTTTTAACGCACGCTATAATGGACGCTATTTTATCTGCCTTGGCAATGCGTGACATAGGTTATCACTTTAGCGATAAAGACCCTCAATATAAAGATATTAGCAGTATGATTTTGCTTGAAAAAGTAATTGCAATGATAACCGAAAAAGGTTACAAAGTTAAAAACGTTAGCGCAACGATTATGGCGGAAAAACCCAAACTTCTTCCCCATATCCCCACGATAACTAAAAACCTTGCAGACGCTTTAAGTATAGAGCAATCTTCAATAGGCGTTGGCGCAACTACGCTTGAAGGTTTAGGCTTTATCGGTAGAGAAGAAGGAATTGCCGTTCACGCAACGGCGGTGTTAGTTAAATAAAATTAAAAGGAACAGTCTTTTGACCGTTCCTTTTTTATTAGATTTTTTATTGTGGTTTTTTAGTTCCACATCTACCACAGAAGTTACCGCTGTTTTGTTTACCACACATAGGGCAGAACCAACCTTCAGGTTGGGCTTCTACGGGCGGTGCGTATGCAGGTGCAACTTCTACTACGGGCTCTGATTCAACTACGGGTTCAACAGTTGATTGAACTTCCGTTTGAACGGGCGGTTGATATGCGGGCATTTCAACTACCACGGGCGCACTTTGTTGATAAGTTGGCGCTTGAGCGTATCCGTTGGGCATAGGTTGAACGTATACGGTATGCTCTTCAATTTTTTGTTTTTGAAGTTCTTCGTTAAGTCTTTCTTCTTCGTATTTCTTTTGTGCTTCGGGAACTACTACGCCCTTGTTGTTTTTAACGAGTTTACCAACCAAAACTTTAAGCGCAATTTGACTGCCGATAGCCAAAAGTAAAAGAATTATTACTTGAACGAACACGCCGTTAGGACCTTTATCAAGCAATACGTCAAAGTTAGTTAGTATTGCACCCACTAATGCAATTGAAAGGAATACGATAAGCGAAACGAATTTAACGAGTGAATAATCTTTCTTTTTCTTTTCTTTAAGTTCGTTTTCAATACCGTAAGTAAGAGTATATAAGAAGTTGTTTTGTGAACTGCTTACAGCCGTCTTATTTGCGTTAATAACGCCCATAAGCAACATAATTGATGCAATTGCAAAAAGGAATTCATCAAAATCAAAACCACGAAGAGAATCAAACAATTCATCTAAAGCGTAATATAAAACGTTAGCAAGGTGCGTGCTCAATAAAACAGCGCACATAACCAAACTTATAATACCCGTAACGAAAGCAGCAATCCAACGTTTTTTGCCGTCGGTATGTGGGTTAACTTTATTTTTATTGTCAACGTAGTTAAGTATTGAACAAACGATCATTACTACTGCACCGATAGCAATACTTGCAATTAACCCGTTACCAGCCATAGTACCTGCGAGCATTCTTGACCCGTCGCTATAAATTTCAACTGAAACGCAGTACATAGACAAAACTAACGCAGTCGTAAGCGTAATCCTGAAAGCATTGAAAGCCAAAACTGAAAGTTTGAAAGAATCTTTCTTCGCAAAACGAACTATTGCCATAATAGTGAAAACTATAAGGATTATAAAATACATTAAGGATACGCCCATAATAACGATAGATTGATAAACTAAAACGATATCACTCGCCGAGTTAATATCAAATAATTCAAATGAAAAATCGTTCAAAAAATTAATGAACGCACTCAACGCATTATACGTGTTGCCTTCAAAATATCCGTCGCTATTTTTAACGAAGGGCATTGAAAAAGATGCAAATGAAAGTATTAAAATAAGTAAAGTTGAAACAAACAATAAAACGTCTGAAACAACTCTAAGTTTGGTGCGCTTTACGGGCGCTACCGTTTGTACGTTTTCCTGAGACATAAGACACTTCCTTTTTTTTATTGCTTTTACAAGCAGTTTAAAATATACGTTAATTATAACATATGATATACAAAATAACAATAATATTTACAAATTTATACAAATATCTTGCCGTTTTGAATTCTTCACCCGTAAGTAATATAATTAACGCAAAAAGCCCGTAAGCAAACTAGCAAACGGACTCGTTGTCAAAATTTAAATTAATTTTCGTTTTAGTTCTTTTCTTTCTTTTCTACGTCAACAACTTGTTTGCCATCGTAGTAACCGCACTTAGGACAAACTCTGTGTGATGCTTTGAGTTCATGGCAGTGGGGGCATTCCGAAAGGTTCGGTGCATCTATTTTCCACTGTGCAAATCTCGTATTAGTTCTTTGTTTTGACGTTTTACTTTTTTGTACTGCCATTTTTATTACCTTCCCTATTATTTTTTACATTTACAATCGCCGTCGTTTAAGTTTACCCCGCAACCTATACAAATACCTTTGCAATCTTCGTCACAAAGAAAATTCACAGGCGCGTTAATAGCAATCGCGTCGTCAACGATTTTGGCTAAATCAACCGTATCGTTTACAAGCGAATACCCGTCTGGGTTATTCTCTTCAACCGCTTCGTTAAATTCCACAACGTATTCTTTCGTAGTCTCTTTTAAGCAACGCGTACATTCACCCGTAATAGTGAAAGCAACTTCGCCTTCAAGATAAGCACTGTGAGCGCCCGTCAACGTAACAGTTCCGTTAATCTTTACCGAAGTAAGATTTGCCGACGGCAAGTCGACAAGTTCCGTTTCAGGTGCGTATTCAAAAAAGAAATCGTTTGAATCTTTTCCGCTTCTTTTAAGTTTTTTAAGGTCTAATAACATAATACCCCTAACCTAATAAGCCATACAAGTATAAACTATTTATTGCTTATTGTCAACGATTTTGAACAAATTTTATCAGTTTATTGTGCAAATTACTTGCTTTCAGTAAGAATTTTGGTTTCCCTTGCGATAGATAATTCTTCGTTGGTGGGAAGAACTATAATTTTAACCTTACTATCTTCGGTATTGAGATATGCTACGCCAGAAGAATATGCAAGGTTCTTTTCTTCGTCAAACTTCGCACCGCAGAATTCCATACCTTCCATTACTAAACGACGAATTCTTGGTGAGTGTTCACCGATACCACCCGTAAATACTACGGCGTCAGCACCACCTAATACTGCAATGTAGCTACCAACGTATTTCTTAACTCTGTAAGCGAGCATTTCAAGTGCAAGAAGCGCTCTTTCGTCACCTTTAGCAGTTGCGGCTTCAAGGTCACGAAGGTCGCTTGAAATACCACTAACGCCGAGCACGCCACATTTCTTGTTAAGATAGTTAACGACTTCTTCGGGTTTAAGGTTGAGTTTTTCTCTTAAATAATCAACTGCAGCAGGGTCAATATCGCCACTACGCGTACCCATAACGAGACCTTCTAACGGTGTAAAGCCCATTGAAGTATCTTGGCACTTACCGTCTTTAACGGCAGAAATTGAAGAACCGTTACCCAAGTGGCAAACGACGATTTTAGAATCTTTCTTGCCTAAAAGTTTAATGGTTTCTTGGCTTACGAATTTATGTGAAGTGCCGTGAAAACCGTATTTTCTAATTTTATATTCGTCGTATACTTCGTAAGGAATACCGTACATATACGCTTTAGCGGGCATAGTTGAGTGGAAAGTAGTATCAAAAACTGCAACCATGGGAACGCCAGGCATAACTTCACGGCAACTCTTGATACAAGCAATGTTACCGGGCATATGAAGTGGGCCGAAAACAGCGTTCTTTTCGCAAATTCTAATAACTTCGTCGTCAATGACAACTGATTCTTTGAAGTCTTCTGCAGAGTGAAGAACTCTGTGACCAACCGCGCCGATTTCGTCAACGCTACTTAACGCGCCGTTTTCTTTATCAAGCATTGCTTGAAGCACTAATTCCATAGCTTCTTTGTGGGTGGGCATATCTTGTTTAATAACGCATTCTCTACCGTCAAAAGTCTTTTGGGTAAGAATACCACCCGTTGCCGTAATACGTTCGCAAACGCCCTTTAAAATAACGCTTTCATCTACCATATTGATAAGTTGATATTTGAGTGATGAACTACCTGCATTGATAACTAAAATTTTCATATCTATATTTCCTTGTGTTTATTATTGTGCTTGTAATGCGGTGATTGCAATAACTGCAATTACGTCTTCTGCGCTACAACCGCGTGATAAGTCGTTGATAGGTTTAGCAAAGCCTTGGCAAATAGGACCAAGCGCCATATATCCACCGAAACGTTGAGCAATTTTGTAACCGATATTGCCTGCGTTGATGTTGGGGAAAATGAATACGTTTGCGTTACCTGCAACTGGTGAAGTGGGCGCTTTTAATTTACCAACTTCGGGTGCAACTGCGGCGTGAAATTGAAATTCACCGTCAAGTTTAAGGTCGGGGGCAGCAGCCTTTGCAATAGCAGTTGCTTCTTGCATTTTGGGAACTGATTTGAAGAACTTATCGTCGTTACCAGAGCCCATAGTTGAGAAAGAAAGCATTGCAACCCTTGGTTCTATACCTGCAATATTTTTAGCCGTTTCTGCTGAAGAAATAGCAATATCTGCAATTTGTTGAGCGTCCGGTTCAATATTGATAGCGCAGTCAGCGAATACTGCAACGCCGTCGGGATTATATTTATTTTCGCCTTCGGGCGCAACCATTACGAAACTGCTTGATACCGTTTTAATTCCAGGTGCAGTTTTAATAACTTGAAGACCTGGGCGAAGGGTGTTTGCCGTTGAGTGACAAGCGCCTGAAACAAGACCGTCAACGTCGCCTGCTTTAAGCATAAGCGCTGCGTACATGGTATAATCTTTAAGAACTGATTTTACGGCTGCATCAACGTCAGCGTATTCGGGTAAGCCCGTTTTCTTGTTGATTTTGCCTTCCCTTGCTTTATAAAGAATTTCTGCGTATTCAGTAGTCTTTTCGTAAGTAACGGGGTCTATAATAGTAACGCCCGTAAGGTCAACGCTCGGGTTGTTTTTAGCAATTTCTTCAGGGTTACCTAAAAGGGTTACCCTTGCAAGACCTTCTTTAACTGCTTGCGCTGCGGCAACTACTACTCTTGAATCTTCACCTTCGGGAAGAACTATGTTCTTATTCAACAAACTTGCTTGTTTTTTGATGTTTTCTAAAACGTTAGCCATAAAAATAGAACTCCTTGTAAATTTCTTTTAATTATTTTTGCTTTTTTAAGAATTTTATTGTAAAATAAAAGCAATAAACTACGTAACGTTTTTATTTTACACCATTTGCAAAAAAAAGTAAATAAATATTAAAGGATTTTACACTTTTTATGAAAATTTGTGCTTGCATAGCAGAATACAACCCCTTTCATTTAGGGCACTTAAAACACGTTGAATATATAAAGAACACGCTCGGCGCAGAAAAACTTATAGTGGTTATGAGCGGTAACTTTTGTCAACGTGGTGAGCCTGCCGTTTTAGATAAGTTCACAAGGGCTAAACACGCCGTTATTTCAGGGGCAGATTTAGTTATTGAATTGCCCACGGTGTTCGCTACGGCTAACGCAGAAGTATTCGCTACGGGCGCAGTAAACTTAATTAACGGTTTGGGCGTTTGCCAAGGCTTATGTTTTGGCGTTGAAAGTGGTGAAAAAAATCAATATCTTTCACTTGCAAAAGCAATGAACAACGAGAGTAAAGAGTTTAAAAAACTCTTAAAGGAAAAATTAGACGGTGGAATTTCGCTTGCGAAAGCAAAGTTTTTAACGGTTAAAGATTTGTACGGCGATACCTTTAACGCCGAACTGATAAATTCCCCCAACAACGTTTTAGGGTTAGAGTATACCAAGGCTTTAATTAAAAACCAAAGCGATATACAAATTTACCCTATGATTAGGCTTGGCGACCATAACGACAAAACTTTAAAAAGTGGGATTACTAGCGCAACGAGTATACGCCAAGCATTACGGGATAACCAAGTTAAAAAGATAAAGAAAAATATTCCCCCGTACGTTTATAAAGATATTAAAGGTTACCCCGACGGATTTGATAAACTTATTACGGCAAGCGTTATAAGGGCAACGAGCGACGATTTAGCGAAAATTGCCGACTGCACCGAAGGGCTTGAAAATAGAATTAAAGCGCTTTCAAAAGATAATTACACCGTTGATAGTTTAGTTGAAAAAGTTTCCACTAAACGCTACACGGAAACACGCGTTAGAAGAATACTTATAAATAATCTTTTGGGCATTGAAAAGAAGTTAGTTGACAACGCCGTATCTTCCCCCACCTACGCAAAAGTGCTAGCAGTAAATAGCAATAGTAAAGACCTTATTCCACTTATCGCAAAAAACTCTTCTATTCCACTATTAACAAGAAAAAGCGATATTTCACTACTAAAGAAAACTGCTTTAAAAGTGTTTGAAAAAGACGTTTTAGCAAACGATTTATACAACCTAATTTCAGGCGAAAAACAAAACGAAAACCAGATGATAATAATATAAAAAGCACCCAAACGGGTGCTTTTTAACTATATTTTGCTATCGCAAAGAGATATTCGCCTAAAGGCGAGTGATATTTTACCTAAAGGCAAAGTTGTTGATTTATTTATAGCGAGTGCTATTTAAGGTGTTAGATACAAGTTAGGCTAGGCTCGTTCACACGAAAGGATGAAATTGACCTTGTTGGTCATTGAAGTCTTTCGTGTTGAACAGTTAACGACGCATAACGAAGTATATAAGCCCTTAAACGTTGCCTTGTGCCTTCATTGCTTCTGCAACCTTAATAAAGCCTGCAATGTTTGCGCCTGCCATATAGTTACCAGGAACGCCGTAGGTTTTTGCCGCATTATCACACGCAGCAAAGATTGACTTCATAATTGAGTGAAGTTTTTCGTCAACTTCTTCAAACGTCCAAGAAATTCTGCCACTGTTTTGGCTCATTTCAAGGCCAGAAGTTGCTACGCCACCTGCGTTTGCTGCTTTTGCAGGTCCGTAGAGAAGACCGTTTGAAAGGTAGGTATCAATTGCTTCGGGGGTTGAAGGCATGTTTGCGCCTTCTGAAACAACCTTACAGCCGTTTGCAACGAGTGCTTTTGCACTTTCGCCGTCAATTTCGTTTTGAGTTGCGCAAGGAAGAGCGATATCACAAGGAATAGTCCAAATACCTTTGCAACCTTCGTGATATTCTGCGTTAGGACGATAATTTAAGTATTCTTTAATTCTCTTTCTTTCAACTTCTTTAATTTGCTTAACTGCATCAAGATCAATACCGTCTTTGTCGTAAATATAGCCGTTGCTATCTGACATTGCAACTACTTTTGCGCCGTATTCAGTTGCCTTTTCACAAGCGTAAATTGCTACGTTGCCTGAACCAGACACGAGCACGGTTTTACCTTCAAATGAAGTGCCGTTTGCTAAAAGCATTTCGTTGGTAAAGTAGCAAAGACCGTAACCGGTTGCTTCTTTTCTTGCAAGTGAACCGCCGTAAGTTAAGCCTTTACCGGTAAGTACGCCAACCCATTCGTTTCTAATTCTCTTATATTGACCGAACATATAGCCAACTTCCCTTGCGCCAACGCCGATACCCCCTGCAGGAACGTCGGTAACTGCGCCGATATGACGGTAAAGTTCAGTCATAAAGTTTTGGCAGAAGTTCATAATTTCGTTATCTGATTTGCCTTTGGGGTCAAAGTCAGAGCCACCCTTACCACCACCCATAGGAAGAGTAGTAAGACTGTTCTTAAAGGTTTGTTCAAAGCCAAGGAATTTAATAATACCAAGGTTTACTGACGGGTGTAATCTAATACCGCCCTTGTATGGACCGATAGCAGAGTTGTATTGTACTCTAAAGCCCCTGTTTACGTGGGGTTTACCGTTGTCGTCAACCCAAGGAACTCTAAAGATAATTTGTCTTTCAGGTTCAATCATTCTTTCTAAAACGCCTGCGTCAACAAGGTCTTGTCTTTGATCAATAACGGGCTCTAAAGTTGAAAGAACTTCAGTTACCGCTTGAATAAATTCAGGTTCGCCAGGGTTTCTTTTTTCAGTTCTTGCCAAAAGGTCAAGCAAGTACGCATTTTTAATTGCCATTGTTTTATCCTCCAAAACAACAAAATTTATAATTTAACGTAAAAAATTATATCACATTTATTTTAACTTGGTCTACAATTTTTACACTCGTTATATATATTTTTTTCAAATATTTACAATTACTTACAGTTATACTTAACTAAAAACACCGCTGTAAGTCTACGAATACGGTAAACAGTAACAACAAAACTAACCCAACCGTGTGTATAATCGCTTCTATCTTTCTCGGTAACGGCTTTTTGGTTATTCCTTCTATCGCCGTGAATAAAATTCTTGAACCGTCAAGCGCAGGGATAGGCAGTAAGTTAAATATAGCAAGGTTTACGCCTATAAACGCAGAAATATCTAATAGGTATCTAAAGCCACCTATTTTAACTGCTTCTGCCGTTGAAGTTACCGTGGTTACTACGCCACCCAAAGACTTTAAGCCTATTTGCCCCGTTATAAGTTGCCTAAATACCGTAAATATTGAACTTGCTATCACGAAAGAATATTCAAAACCCCTTGCGATAGTTTGAAAAAATCCAAAACGCACGGTTGCCGAATACAACTCGTAACCTTCGCCACGCTCGGCAATTCCAAGCGCGGAACATAGCCCTTCAACGTCTTCTAAATTTTTATAGTTTGCGTCTTGACGCAGTTTTACTTTTATATCAATATCTTTCCCGTTACGGCGCACCTTAAAATCAATCTCTTCGCCTGCCTTTTTACCGTCGGTCGCTTCTATAAGGTCGGTTATAAGGTATACGTTTTTTCCGTTAGCTTCAAGAATAATATCTGCGTAATTTAAGGAATATTCTTCGGTGTATTCGGTGCTTGGGGTTATTTTACCCACTTGAATTACGCTTTGACCAAACACGCCGAACATTAACATAATTATAGTTAGGGCAAGCAAATAATTCATAAACGCGCCTGCAAAAAGCACTATTATTCTTTGCCACCATGGTTTATTGTTAAACGCCGAGGGGTCGTCGTCGTTTTTATCTTCCCCCTTAAACGCGCAAAAACCGCCTATCGGTAAAAGGCGGATAGAAAAGAGTTCGCCGTTCTTTTTCTGTTTTTTGAAAAGTTTAGGCCCGAACCCTATTGCGAATTCTTCTATGCCGAAACCGAAAATTTTACCTGCAATATAATGCCCGAATTCGTGCACGGTAATCATTATAAGCAAAACTAAAATTGCAAGAAGAATATAACCTATATAAGTCATTACGCTACCAAAGGTAGCAAGCAAATTAAAAGACATTACACCCCGAATAAATAATTTACGTATTTTCTTGAAAAGGCGTCGGCTTCACACAAATCTTCAAAGTGAAGATGCATACTGCCGTCGTACGACTGCAACGCACCGTATATAGCCTTGTAAATATCGTTGAAAGCAATCTTTCCGTTTAAGAAAAGATTAACTGCTTGCTCGTTCGCGCCGTTTGCAACTGCTGGATACACCCCACCGCTTTTGCCTGCGTCTAAAATCAAGTCAAAACACGGAAAACGCTCTTTATCAACCTTTTCAAACGTGAGTGATTTTAGCGATGCGAAATCAAGGCTCTTTACCCCTGCGTCTACCCTTTCAGGATAAGTGAGCGCAAGGGAAATAGGTAATTCCATAGTGGGATAACTCATTTGCGCTAAAACAGAACCGTCAACGAACTCTACCATAGAGTGTATGATACTTTCACGGTGAATTATAACGTCTATTTTGTCAAAAGTTGTATTATAAAGCCATTTTGCTTCAATAACTTCAAACGCCTTGTTCACTAGCGTTGCGCAATCAACAGTTATCTTTGCGCCCATGTTCCAGTTCGGGTGACGAAGAGCGTCTTTTGCAGTAACTAATTCAAGTTGCTCTTTAGTGCAATCTCTAAACGCACCGCCACTTGCCGTGAGTATGAGTTTTGAAAAAGGTTTTTCAAAATTAAAGTCAAGCGCTTGGAATATTGCAGAGTGTTCGCTGTCAACGGGAATAATTTTAACGCCTTTCTTTTTGGCTTCTTCCATAACCAAACCGCCGCCAACCACAAGACTTTCTTTGTTAGCGAGCGCAATATCCTTGCCTTTTTTAATTGCGTCAAGCACGGCTATTATACCCTTAAACCCTACTAACGCAACGACTACTATATCAGCGTCGCTAATTATAGCGTCGGTAAAGGCGTTTTCGCCAAAAGAAAACTGCGTGCCGTTAGGCAATTTCTCACCGTTAGGTAAATTGCACGCCAAAGTAGCCACGGAAGGCTTAAATTCTTCTACCTGTGACAAAAACTCGCCGTAGTTGTTACCACCGGCGAGCGAAACGATTTTAAATTTATCAGGGTGGCGACGGCATACGTTAAGCGTTTGCTTACCGATTGAACCCGTGCTACCTATTAACGCTATTTTTTTCATATATCACCATTTACGCTACGAAAAAAAGGAAAAATAAATATACCGAAAGGAAAAGTTGCCCGTCTATGCGGTCTAAAATTCCACCGTGACCGGGTAAAATTTTACCCATGTCTTTAATTCCCACTTTTCTTTTTATACCACTTTCAAACAAATCGCCGAAAATAGTTAAAACGCTACCTATTCCCCCTGCAAGAATAAACAATATTACGGGGTAAGCAAAATCAAAGGCAACGCCTTTCCAAACGGCGTCTAAAACAAAATATAAAGTTAAAGCGCCTAATATACCACCTATTACGCCACCTATTGCGCCCGACCAAGTTTTTTTAGGACTTAATTTGGGGCAAAGTTTTTTACCACCGATAAGACTGCCCGTAAGGTATGCAAGCGTATCTGCGCACGGTGCAATTATGAACGAAAGGGTTAAAACTATAAACCCAACGTCCGTTCCAAAAGCGTTTGCGCCCATATCGTTTGCTAAAAGCATAGTGAGTAAAAATAAAGACGGGTAAGCAAACGGCAAAAGGTTAACGCCAAAAATTTTTATATTGCTCTTTTTTATTATTGCGTATAAAGAAAGGAATATTATGGCAACGGCAATTAACCCCAAGGCAAAAGCGTAGCCTAAATTTTCCACTTGGCTAACGCCAAAGAAATCACAAAGAATAAATTCGCCAAGGCAGTAAACGGGAACGAATAACGCGCCGAACGCTATTGCCGTTACGAAAACGCCTTTGTATAAATATTCTTTTAGCGCCCTTGCAATTTCAAAAGTACCAACCAACGCAAAAATCATCGTAAGCACGTGGAATATCCTATAATCTACCATTTGCCTTAAAAGCAAAAAGCCGACTATAACTGCTATATAACACGCGCCCGTAATAGTTCTTTTAAGCATAAAATATTAAACCTTCCCAAACCTACGTGTTCTACCTGAAAAATCAATAATGGCTTTGTCAAATTGCTTTTCATCAAAATCAGGCCATAAAACTTCGGTAAAATAAAGTTCGCTATAAGCCCCTTGAAAAAGCAAAAAGTTTGATAGACGATATTCCCCGCCCGTTCTAATAATTAGGTCGGGCTCGCCACAATCTGCAGTATCAAGTCGGCTTAAAATATTATCAACGGTAACGGCTTTTTGCTCTTCAATGAGTTTGTTTACAGCACGAACGACTTCTTGCCTACCACCGTAATTAACGGCGATATTTAAAGTTAGTTCCTTGTTTTCAGCCGTCTTTTCGTCGGCTTGGTCAATAACTTTCAAAAGGTCGTTAGAAAGTTGTTCTCTTCCACCGATAACCCTTAAATGAACGCCGTTTTTAACGGCTTTTTTAGTAAATTTTTTAAAATAACTTTTTAAAAGTTTCATCAAGACGTCAACTTCTTCTTTGGGGCGCGCCCAGTTTTCAGAAGAAAATGCGTAAAGGGTAAGCGTTTTTACGCCTTGGTCAAAGGCGTAAGAAACTATTCTATCAACGTTTTCCGAGCCTTTTTTATGCCCGTAAGAACGCTCTTTACCACGCGCAGTTGCCCATCTGCCGTTGCCGTCCATAATTATCCCCACGTGTTCGGGGACCTTAATGCTACCCATTATACTGAAAGAACGTCCTTTTCTTTGTCAGCGCAAAGTTTTTCAATCTTGGTAATCGTTTCTGCAATAAGTTTATCAATTTCTTTTTCGCAGAGAGCGTGTTCGTCTTCAGAAAGTTCTTTGTTGTTTTTCATCTTCTTGATAGCGTCCATAGCGTCACGGCGAATATTACGCGCTGCAACTTTGCTATCTTCTGCCATCTTTTTGATTTGTTTAACGAGTTCTTTTCTTCTTTCTTCGGTGAGCGCAGGGAAAACTAATCTTATAACTTTACCGTCGTTAACGGGGGTTATACCGATATTATCTGCAAGAAGTTGTTTTTCAATAACCTTTAACATGCTTGCATCCCAAGGCGCAATAACAAGACATCTACCTTCGGTTACGGAAAGGTTACCAACTTGGTTAATGGGGGTAGGCGTGCCGTAATAGTCAACTAACACCCTATCCAAAATATGTGGGTTTGCTCTGCCCGCACGAATAGTAACGTATTCGCTGTTAAGTACTGAAACGGTTTTTTCCGTTCTTTCCATAGTTTCCATCATAAGAACTTCATATTGTTCGTTTTGAATAGCCATTTTATATTCTCCTAATATGTTTTACAAATTTAAGTTTATTTTATAAGTGTACCTATCTTATCGCCCGTTACTGCACGCATAAGTGCGTTTTCTTCAAACAAGCCGAAAGCAAGAACGTGAATATTGTTTTCCATGCAAATAGTAATTGCGGTGGTATCCATTGCTTTAAGACCTTGAGCAATAAATTCTTTATAAGATACAGTTTCAAGTTTTTTAGCGTTGGGGTTAACCTTGGGGTCGGAATCGTAAATACCGTCAACGTTCTTTGCAAGAAGTAAAACTTCTGCGCCTATTTCAGCCGCACGCAAAGCCGCAGCCGTATCGGTAGTAAAATATGGGTTACCCGTACCACAAGCAAAAATAACAACCCTACCTTTACCTAAATGCGACATAGCCTTTCTTAAAATGTAAGGCTCTGCAACTCTCGTCATAGTGAGCGCCGTTTGAACTCTGGTGGGAACGCCCTTTCTTTCCAAAGCGTCTTGAACGGCAAGTGCGTTAATAACGGTTGCAAGCATACCCATATGGTCGGCAGTAGTTCTATCCATCTCTTTACCTTGTCTGCCACGCCAGAAGTTACCGCCACCAACGATTATACCTATTTCTACGCCAAGATCTTTAACGGCGATAATTTGGTTGGTAATATCGTCTAAAACGCGTTCGTTAATGCCGTTGCCGTTTTCACCGGCAAGCGCTTCACCTGAAAGTTTTATAATAACTCTTTTGTAAACTGCTTTACTCATAAATTCTCCTTATCGCCCGATTTGGCGTTTACTTATTTATTATATACTATTTTATAAGAAATGTAAATAGCAAAAGCAAATTCGTTATAAAAAAAACGGCTTTTTTTTGCCGTCTTTTTACTTATAGTTATTTTTTCGCCTTTTTGTTAGTTAGAATTTCAAAACACCACGTTGCCCCTTTTAGAAACATATAGTCTTCCACTTCCAACTGCATTTGAATATTTTCCCACTCCAGCAAATCAAATTTTTGCTTTGCGCTTTTATCTAAGCAACTTCGTATTTGCTCCACAAGTTCGGTTGCATGCTCTTTTGACGCCATATATCCACTAGTTTTACACTCGCGTTCACTTTCACTCATTTGCGTTAAATATTCAAAAACTTCTTTCGTTAAGTCAAAATCTTGCATACTTTCCCCCGTTTTGTAAAAGTATACTCTATATATAGACAATTGTCAAGAAATAAAGTATGTTTTATAATATACTGCAGGTGCAAATATGATTTCTTATAAACCATTTTACAAAACTATTAAAGAAAAAAAGATATCAACTTACAAGCTTATAAACACTTACGGTTTAAGCAGAAGTTTGATTGACCGATTAAAACACAATAAGCCGTTATCCACGGTTACCATAAACGATTTATGTAAAATATTAGACTGCAAAATTGAAGATATTTTAGAGTATATAAAAGATTAGCCCTTGCGAACACGCAAGGGCTTTTAATTATCTTGCAAATAAAAAATACTTGATAAAATTTAATACGTGTGATATAATAATATTGCTAAACAAACTAAATTAGGTAAATTTTTAAAGTATTTTTCAACAGAATCATACTCTTTTTTGCATTTCACTATAAATGGTATTGTATTCGTAAAAATGCAATCTCCGCCATTTGTGGTGATTTGATATTCCAAATTTATCTATGGGTTTGTTTAGCGACGATTGGAGTTTGCATTTTAGTGCGTTGACTTCGGTCGGCGCACTTTTTATTTTTAGGAGGATTTTTATGTATCAACTAATGACAGAAGAAGAAAAAATTGAGTTTAAGCAAAAAATGGCTAATCAACTCAATGCAACAGTCATTAACCGAGCCGAAAAAATGACGCTCAAATTAACCGTGGGTTTTAGTATTTGCGTTTTGGTTTGTTTTGTTCTAATTTTATTAACTATAATAGACGTGTGTTTTTGGACGATATATTTATCTATCCCGATTTTGCTATTTGTTTTAGGCTTATATATTCCTATGGCAATACACGCCCGTAAAGCACTAAATAGTTACATAGAACAACTAAGTAATGGCAAATTGAGTTACAAAGAATACAAAGCACTTAAAAAACAAGGTTTACTATAAGGAAGAAAACAAAACTATGGAAATAGAAAATTTAAACAATACAAAAGAAAACGTAGACGCTATTTATAAAACTAAAGAATATTATGTAAATAGTGTTAAGCGCGTTGCTAGAATAAATATGGCGTTTAAGCTTATTCAATACGTTCCGTGTTTTATTTTAGTTTTATTATTCGTTTTGCCGTTAATAAAAGTTAATTACCTTTCTGGGCAGGTAAACGTAAGCATCCTTGATATGCTTATTTCAACTTCGGCAACGGAG
>JAZSJY010000054.1:0-3740 GCA_045534565.1 Christensenellaceae bacterium
CCAATGACGTCCCTAATAAACGTATCGTCAACACGAGAACTGTTGGGTTGGAAAGATAAGAAGAAGGCTGGTAAGCCAATTACCAAAACTTCAGTCATGATCATGTGTGGTAGCCTGAAAGGATATTCCTCAAAAAGAGCAAGAGTGATTATAGACATAAACAACGTAAATAAGGTCTTCATTAAGAAAAGGGAAGACGAAGATTTAACGTTGTTAATAACGCGCCTGCCTTCGTAAACAACCTTTGGTAATGAGTTGAAGTTATTGTCTAATAAAACTAAGTGTGAAACGTTACGAGCAGCGTCACTACCTGAAGCCACGCTTATAGCGCAATCGGCTTCCCTTAACGCCAAAATATCGTTAACACCATCACCAGTCATTGCCGTAGTGTGACCACTATCCTTTAACGATTTGATTATTATTGCTTTTTGCTCGGGGGAAACTCTTCCAAAAATAGTATATTCTTTTGCGTATTTATAAACTTCTTCGTCTGTTAAATTTTCAAGGCTTATATATTTATCAGCGTTTTCTATTCCTACGCGTTCTGCTATTCTTGCTACTGTTATGGGGTTGTCGCCCGATATAACTTTAATATTAACGTCGTTTTCTCTAAACCATTTAATCGTGTCAATTGCGTCTTCTCTAACGTTATCAGAAATAATAATTAAACCTATAGCAGAAAAAGTAGTAGGGGCAAAGTCTTTAGCTAAATATTCGTTGGAATGTGCGAAAACTAAAACTCTTGCGCCTTCGTCTGCATACGAATCAATTTTATCTTTAATGAGCGCGTAATCTTCTTTGGGTAATAAATATTCTGGCGCGCCATAGGCAAACGTGCCTTGATTTTCAAATGAAACAGCAGCGAATTTGCGTTTTGAAGTAAACGGTAACGTTTTAAGCGGGGCATAGATTAATTGATCGCCAAAATAGTTTTTAAGAGCATCTGCCGTTTGATTGTTATCGTTTAGAGCCGAAATCATGCTAGAAATAACCTTACCGTAATCATTATCTTCAACTAGATATTCAATTTTGTTCACGGTCATGTTGCCGTCAGTTATAGTCCCCGTCTTATCAAAGCAAATGGTATCAACACGTGCTAGCATTTCAAGTGAATATAGATCGTGTACTAAAGTTTTTTGTTTTGCAAGCTTTATTATACCAACGGCAAGTGCTGTTGAAGTTAAAAGCATCAAGCCTGCAGGAACCATGCCAATAACTACGGTGGTAACCTCTTTTACTATATCTGCGGCTTCTTTGTGGTTTACGTAAACAAATTTAAGAATTAAGGCTATTGAAATAGGTACGATTGCAAAACTAACCATTTTAATAATAAGTTTTAGGGAACTCATTATTTTAGAGTTTGGTTTCTTGTAGCGTTTTGCTTTTGCTGAAAGTTGCTGAACGTAGTTATCACTGCCAACTTTAACGGCGTGCGCTTGGCAAAAACCACCAACTATAAAACTACCTGCAAAAAGTTGATCGCCAACTTTCTTTTTTACTGGAATAGATTCGCCTGTGATAAGTGCTTCGTTAACTTCAACGTCGCCTTTTAATATAACGCAATCTGTTGGAATTTGATTGCCGATTCCTAAAGATATTAAATCGTCCAAAACTATTTCGCTTGACTTGATGTCATACGTTTGACCGTCGCGAATTACTTTTATACTTTTTTCGGACATGAGGGTAAGCTTATCAACACACCTTTTAGCCCTGATTTCTTGGATAATTCCTATTGCGGTATTAGAAATGTAAAAAATGACGAAGAAATAATTAGATAGTTCAGCGTTTATAGATAGAAGCGCTATGAACGCAATAAGCCCTAATAAATTGAAAAAGGTAAATAGGTTGTCAGAAAAAATACTGAAATATGATTTCGTATTTTTATGTCTAACAACGTTGTGTAACCCTTGCTTAAGCCTTTCTTCTGCTTGAGCAGTGGTTAAGCCTTCGTCAACTGATGGGGTATATCTAATTGTTTCCGTGATTTGTTTACTTTTCTTCATAATTAAATTATTATGTTGATAATCCTTTTTGGAACTATAATGAGTTTTTTGATTTCTTTACCGTTAATTTCTGCAGTTAATTTTTCGTCTTTACTAATTAAGTCTCTAATGAGAGTTTCATCTGCGCTACTTGGGATAACCATTTTAGTTTTCATTTTGCTATTTATTTGAACGGCAACTTCAACTTCATCTAAAGCCAAAGCGCTTTCGTCGCAAACGGGGTATTTTGCATTGAAAATAGAACCCTTGTTACCAAGTGATTCCCAAATTTCTTCCGCAAAGTGTGGTGCACAGGGGGCTAAAAGAAGGATTAAAGTTCTAAAGCAATTTTTGAAAACTGCATTATTTTTAGCACCGTCAATTGAGTCGTATTTTGAAAGTGCATTGAGTAATTCCATTAAGCGAGCGACTGCTGTGTTGAAAGAGAATGCGTCCATATCTTTATCAACTGACTTTATAGCGTAGTTTGTTGCGTATAGTAAATCTTTTTCATTTTTACCAATTTCTGCATTTTTAGTGTTGGGTAAAGACGTAATTTTAACTGAAAGTCTTTCAATCCTGTCAAGGAACTTGTTTATTGCTTTTATACCGTCGTCATTCCAAGGACCACCTTCGGTATAAGAGAAACCAAACATAAGGTACAAACGTAGAACGTCTGAACCATGTTCTTGAACGTAGGGGTCTGGTGCTATAACGTTGCCTTTTGACTTACTCATTCTTTGTCCGTCAGGTCCTAAAATAATGCCTTGGTGAACTAAAGACTTAAATGGCTCGTCAAAGTTAAGGTATCCCATATCTCGTAACGCTTTGGTTATAAAACGCGCATAAAGTAAGTGCATGCAAGCGTGTTCTGCACCACCAACGTATTTATCAACGGGTAACATTTTGTTGATTAAATCGGTATTAAACGGTTCTTTTGCGTTATTTGCATCGGGATATCTTAAGAAATACCAACTTGAACAAACGAAGGTGTCTAAAGTATCGGGGTCTCTTCTTGCAGGCGCGCCACATACGGGACATTTAACGTTCATAAAGCCTTCGTGTTTAGCGAGCGGAGATTCTCCGTCTGGAGTAAATTCAACGTCGTAAGGTAATTTGACGGGTAAATCTTGATAAGGAACGGGAACTACGCCACATTTTTCACAATGAATAACGGGGATAGGTGCGCCCCAGTAACGTTGTCTTGAAACCAACCAGTCTCTTAAACGGTAATTCGTCTTATGTTCAGCCTTGTTTTCTTGAACAAGTTTGTTTATAATTGCTTTACGCGCTTTTTCGCTAGACATTCCGTCAAAGCCTGGGCTATTGACTAAAATTCCATCTTCGGTGAAGGGGAGTTCATCGTCACAGTTAACGCCTTTGATAACGCGCGTGATAGGAAGACCGTATTTTGTTGCGAAAGCAAAGTCTCTTTCATCGTGCGATGGAACGCCCATAACGGCTCCCGTACCGTATGAATAGAGAACGTAATCGGCAACGTAAATAGGAATAATTTTGCCGTTAATAGGATTTATCGCATTATGTCCTATATAAACGCCGGTTTTTTCACGTGTGGTAGAAAGTCTATCAATTTCGTTTGCTTTTGAAGTCTCGTAAATATAGGCTTCAACTGCTTTTTTCTGCTTTGCAGAAGTTAGTTTTTTAACTAAAGGATGTTCGGGGGCCAAAACAACGTAGGAAACACCGAATAAAGTATCCGCTCTTGTAGTGAAAACCTTAAAAGTATCACCGCTTTCA
>JAZSJY010000208.1:0-2784 GCA_045534565.1 Christensenellaceae bacterium
TTTAACGTGCCGTATACGTAAGTTATTTTATAGTTATGAGTGTAATCGTTTTCATCAGCCCCACTCTTAACTGTAACTTCAAGCACGTTTTCAACTTCGCCAACGTTTCTTATTTTTGTCAACGAATCTTCAACGGTAATCAATACGTGACCTGAAACCAAACCTTCGCCACCCGTAAGTTCATAACTATCAAAGGTGTTATCGTTACCACTATATACGAAAGTCTTGCTACCCGTGGTTACGGTTATAGGTCTATGAGTTACGGTAAGAACACCGTAAGCGTATTGTATATCGTAGTTATAAGTAACGTCTGCATTGCCGTCAATTCTAACCACGCTTGCCGTAAAGGTGTTGTCGCTTGAACCTACGTCAGTCTGTTCGCCCGTAAAGTCAACTTGCAATCTATCTATTAAAGCAATTGCTTGTTCCCCGTCCACGCCAGAAGTTAAAGTGTATTCGTGATAAATTAACTTTTCACCGTTATACATTCTCGTATAACCGTGCGATTCAATAGTTATCGGGCGTTCGGTTATCTTTATAAAACCGTACAAATATCTAATATTGTAGTTTGCGGTTACTTCTTCACTATCGCTAAATATCTTAATCTCAAACTCGTTTATTCTTGAGCCGACGTTCAATATTTCTGCGATATATTTATCTTCGTTTAATTCCACACGTTGACCGTTAACCAACCCGTTATATATATTAGTTGCAACTCTTACCGTAAAGTTAGTATCACTATGATAAATTCCGTCGTAAACCCAACTTGCGTTAGGCGTTACTATAACTATCTCTCTTTTTTCTACCGTTAACGTTCCACTAAACGTCGTTACGTTGTAATTTTCAGTGACGTCTACGCCGTCTCTTGAAATTACGTAAGTTAAAATATCGTATGAAATCGTGCCTGCGTTCGTTATAGAAGCGTCAGTAGTTATAGTTAGAACGTCACCATTTGCAAGGCTAGTATCAAATATTACTTCGCATTTTTGGTCTTCATTAGTTAACGGCGTGCCGTCGTAAACCTTAGTTATATCTATCGGTTTAATGCTAATATCACGCTTAATAATTTCTAGTTCGCCGTCAACGTATTCAACTATTTGATAGTTTGATAAAACTGAATTGCCCGTGCTATCTAAAATATCTACGCTCGCTTGATCTATTACGTTTTTAACTTTACCGACGAAAGTTATACTGCTCTCTTCTGTCATTTTAAGTACGAGAGTATGCATAGATACGATTGCGCCGTTTCCGTCGTCTAAAGAAACTAACTCTTCAATAACGCCACCGTCGGTAAGCGGTGTACCGTCGTACGTCTTAGAACTACTGTTTGCAGTAAGTTTTATTTGCCTATGCGTTACAACGAGTTTATTGCTTACGTAATTAATTTGGTAACTTTCAGTAACGTTACCCAAAACGTCGTGAGTGATCGCAATAGTTATTACGTTATCAACGCCGTCGGTTACGTTTATAACTTTAGTGTAAGTTACCAGAGTAGCCGTATCGCTATCGGCAAGCCCTAAACCTTCGGTAGTAGATATAACGAAAGTTTGTTCGCTTTGCGCCCTGCCGTTATACAAGAACGTATTGCCGTTTGAAGTAACCGTAATATCGCGCGCGATTACTGTTAACGTACCTTCAGTAACGTTAAACTTGTAGTTGCCCGTTACTTCTAAATCGCTTTCATCATAAACAACTACGCTTACGGTATTTTTGCTTTGACCTTTAATAGTTTGCTTGCCCGTTGGCGTTATAAATATTCTGTGCATCGGGTCAACTATAACACCACTATGCGAAATTACGCCTGCAGTAAGCGGTGTACCGTCGTATACCTTTTCTGCACTTTCGGTTACAATTCTTACTTCGTAAGGATTTATAATTAACGTTCCGTATTTATAAGTTATATCGTAGTTACCGGTAGTATCGGTTACGCCGTCGGTTATAGATAAAACTAACACGTTATCCGTTCCGTCGGTAACTGCTATTATTTTAGTAACGCTCTCTATTCTTTCCGCCTGTCCGTCTGCAAGAGTGCCTTCTGTAATTTGATATTTATCCCACCATTGCAATTTGCCGTTGTACGTAAAAGTATGATCTTCCGTTTCCACCGTTATCTTCCTTGGCGTTACGGTGAGCGTACCTGACTTAGTAGTAACTTCATAGTTAGCCGTTATATCTTGGCCGTTCCTTTCTATCAAGTAAGAAAGTATATAATATTCGTGCGAGCCTACGTTAGTTCTTTGGCTGTTCGTAACTACCGTTAAAACTTCACCGTCAACTACGTTTCCTTCAGTTACAGTGTATTCATTATTTACGTTTGTAAGCGGTGTACCGTCGTATACCTTTTCAAAATCGTTTGGCTTAACGGTTATCGGGCGTTTGGTAATTTCAAGTTCGCCTTTTAACAAAGTAAATTCGTAATTATCGTATACCGACTGTCCTTCTTCATCCGTTACGATTACGCTTTCAATTACGTTATCCTGAATACCAAAGTCTAAAATTTTACTATCTTCCGTCATGGTTACCGTTATGTTATGCCACTCGGGAATTGCGCCGTAACCGTCGTCAGCAGAAAGCAACGCCGTCCAGAATCCACTTTCAGTTAGATAAGTACCGTCGTACGTTTTTGAACTGTTGTTTGCGCTCAAAAGAACTTGCCTTTTAATTATAGAAATCGTCCCGTAATTAAAACTAATGTCATAACTATCGGTTGCGTCATCCGTACCGTTGTTAATTTTGTACGCTATTAATTCGTTTTGATAATCGCCAACCGCGTTGCAAACGGTG
>JAZSJY010000211.1:0-3726 GCA_045534565.1 Christensenellaceae bacterium
AATTTAATTAAGTCCTTAAAATAAGTAATAAAATTTAGGTATTCCCCACGGGTTGCCCCGTGGGAATACCTTTTAGTTTGTTTTTATGCAACCGTACCGTCGTAAATAGCGTCAATGTAGATTGTCATTGTTGCGCCAGAAGGTTGGTTAACCCAACCAATACAAATGATACCATCAGTAGTAGCAGATGTAAATGCTTTTTTAGTCCAAGCATCTTTCACAGGCGTAACGTTATCCAACAAGTTATTAGTAGTATCTTTAATACCTATTTGCCCACTAGTGTAAAGTCCTGAATCAACAAAATAGTCAATCGTGAACGAACCACTCGTATATGCTTTCGGCATACTAAACTCTACGAAAGACCACGTTGAAGTTGTTACCATAACAAGCTTTAACACGTTTTCTCTCGTTTCACCACCAAGCGTTACACTTGAAAGAACTTCTGCAGTCCAACTCGTTGCTTTTTCTGCTGTTGTTGGGAACTTAAGCAAATCAACGTATGCATTACTATCAAAATCTACAATTTCGCCTGCATCAAGAGTTTTAGCTAATTCAGTTCTTGTTTCATCAACGATAATTATACTATCTAAATAAACGTTTACAATTGAAGCTGTTGAAGGACTGCACAACATATATACTGACAACTTATCAACAGTTATATCTGTGTAATCTAATTCATAAGTAAGCCACAAGTTTTTCTTTGATGTCAAGTCAGCAGTTAAATAAGTTTCTTTTACATCAGGGCTTTCAAACTTAAATAATGCAGCAGAATCAAAACGGAAAGTAACTGCTATCTTTTTGCCTGAAACGTCTTTAGGAAGAACCAAGTCAAAAGCAGTAGTCCAAGAACTGTGAACAGGCGCTTTTACTTGTAATACGCCAGATTTACCTTCATAAGTTTCAAGATAAGTTGCCGTAGGTGCAGACGGCACAGAATTATGCGAATATTGAACAGCCAAATTTTCATAACCTGCCGTAGAGAAGTTTGCAACTTCATAAGATTTTAAGCCTGAATTTATTTCTTCCATAGCCATATCTGCAGCCGTGCCGTTGTAAACGAAAGCAATATATGCTTCAAGCTCAAAACTATTTGCCCAACCTGCCATAAAGTAAATGGTATCGCCTGCTTCAGTTGGGGTTATAGTTTTTGTATGCCACGTGTCAGGTGCAAGTTCTGCAGAATTGTAGAAGTGACCACCAGAAACGTAAGAACCGTCTGCATTACAGAAACCAAGTAAATCTGGTGCAGTATATTCTTGTTTTACAACGTTTCCATCGCCGTCGTATTTAGTCCAATCTTTACCCACAACGTAGAACTTAACGGTATATGAAGTAGTAAATTCTTTAGGCATTCTTATGCCTGCGATAATTTGACCATTTACGTTATTAATTTTACCTGAAATTTTAAGAACGCCACTTTCACCTTGGAATTCATCAATAATTTCAGTTTCCATACCACCTTCAAAATAATATCCGCTATTTGGAACAGTAACCATATCTTCATAATGTTCGCTGTCAAATTGAGCGATATAGTTACCCGTAAGGGTTGCTTTCATGCTTTCTAACACGTTGATATCAACGGTGAGAGCATAAGCCTTTCTTTCAGTAATAACGGTGAAAGAAACTTTGCCCGTTATTGCAGAATTTTCAAGGGTAATTTTAATAGTATCACTATCAACAACCGAATATGCAGAATAGTTATCGCCATAAACACCGATAACGCCTTCAGCATCAAAAGGAAGATCCACGTCAAATGCGCCGTCAACTATGTTTTGGGTTAAAATAACGGGCGTATTTTCTTCGTTATAAGCGTCTACCTTGGTTGCATCTACAACGCCTTTAAGGTAAGTGATTTGTTCTGCTTGAAGTTCACCATACTTTTTAGCAAGTAAGTTACCTGCAGTTTGAGCAACTGACCAAGATACTGCATTTGAATAATCAGTAAAGGTCGTGCCTTCGCCATAAGTATAAGTTACGTATGAACGTGCGGTAATTTCTTTGGTATAGAAATCTGAACTGAAATCTTCAAAATCGCCGTCATTATTCTTGTTACCAACGAGTGCGGTTAAATATTCGTAATTATCACCGTTTTCGCCGTAAACTTTTACTTGAGCGTTTGCAGCCTTTTGGGTATCAATCGTAAGTTCTGCACCGTCTAAAAGTTCGGTAGGAATCATAAGAGTACCAAATACTGCGTTATTAGGAAGTTTAGCAACTTCTTCTTTAGATATACTGGTTAAAAACCTTATACCTTTTGGGCTTTCAGTTCTAATAGACGCGCTATCCGTAACGGCGAAAGTGCTTAATTCAACTTCTGCTGTTACTTCGGCTTGCGCCTTTGAACCCGTAAGCGGTTGTTCGTTTGCTTTTGTAGTTCTTACGTTAAGCGTTAGGAAAACTGCTGATACCGCCATAAGGCAAACCATTGCGCTAACTAAAAATAATTTAATACGTTTAGTCATTATAAGTCCCCCCCTTCGGAAAACCAAGTGTTGTCCCAACCTTTTACGTTGTCGGAGCCGAAAACAGAAGTAGTCAATACGTCTTCAGTAAAGCACGTTTCAACGATTTCTATTCTAGGCGCTTCATTGTACTGTCTTTTCATAATTTTCTCCTTTTTTCATATTTTTCCGTCGCTTGCCTTATTCGGCAAGCAACGGTTAAGTTTTTTTAATTAGTCTACAAAAACAATGCTATCAATATATATAGTCATCGTTGTGAAAGAACTTGGGCTAGATAAAACGGATATAACAAGTTTATTGCTTGTATAAGTTGAATAGTCAACTACTGCTTCTATCCAAGTGTTTGTCGTTCCATAGTGGTCCGTACCAGCACCTTCATAAGTACTTGGATTTGCAAATTGTAAAAGATTTGAGCCTGTGTGTTGGAAAGTTATTTTAATCTTCTTGCCAACAACTTCTTTGGGAAGTTCAAGTTCAAACCCTGCAACCCACGTGCTGTGAACGGGAATATCTACTTGCAATACGCCTGATTTTCCATCAAACGTTTCGTGATAGGTTGTAGTAGGTTCGTATGACGGTGAATTACTCCATTTTTTAACGAATAAACCGTAGTTTTCGTTGCTGAACGTTGCAACTTCATCTTCGCCTAATTCCTTTTTAATATCTTCTACTGCTTTTTTTGCCAAGTATTCGGTAATATCGCCGTCGTAAACGAATGCGATATATGCTTCAAGTTCATAACCTTGTGCCCAACCAGCCATAAAGTAAATGGTATCGCCTGCTTCTGTTGGGGTTACGGTCTTCGTGTACCACGTGTTCGCTGAAAGTCTTGCACTGTTATACCAGTGACCACCTGATACGTAACCGTAATCGCCTGCGTTACAGAAACCTACTAAGCCAGGTGCTACGTTGGTTTCGCTACCAAAGTCTTTACCTACAATATAGAACTTAATACTGAATTTTTCAGTAAATGCTTTTGGCATTTTGATTTTTGCTATCGCTTGACCGTTAACGGTGTTGATTGTACCTGAAATCTTAAGAACGCCTTTTTCACCTTGGAATTCATCAACAAGGTCAACTTTCATACCACCTTCAAAGTAATAGTCGCTAGTTGCAAGCGTTACAAGCGATTTGTAAAGTTCGTTGTCAAACTGTGCGATATAACCATCGGTAAGACTGTCTTTTAAGCCTTCCATAAGTTGTTCTTGTGCTTGTGCCGTCTTTTCTGCTGCAACGTCGCCTTCAGCAATATACGCAACGTAAA
>JAZSJY010000114.1:0-4777 GCA_045534565.1 Christensenellaceae bacterium
TTTTCCGGCCCAGTTTCTATAGCAAGCGTTACGCCCTTTTCCTTAGCGTAAATTCCGCATTCCGTCAACGCTGTAAGCATAACCCTATATCTCGGATGGCTCTTTTCTTCGGGAATAACCCCAATATGAGTCGTAACGACTTTCGCGCCGAACTCTACGGCAAGGTCTATAATCTTTTTAGTCTTTTCAATGCGGTTCAAATTGTCTTTTTCTATTTCAAAACCGTATCCACCCATATCGCCACATAAAGCAGAAACAACCAAACCGCTTTCTTTTAAGAGCCTTTTATATTCTTCTTTTTTATCGGTCGTAAGTTCGGGGGAAAATTCACCGGTAGTAGCGTAAATTTGCACGCCGTCTAAACCCAACGCCGACGCTTGTTTTATGCCTTCTTCGTGCGATTTTTTAAAACAATCGGTTATAACTCCTATTTTCATACCATACCTACCTTTCCTTGCTTATAAATTTCCATAATTAAACGGTGGGTTTTTAACGCTTCTTCACCGCTAATTTCAAGTTCTTCTTCTCCAAGAACGGATTTGTAAAATTGCGTTATTTGGCGAATATGCTGAAACCCCCAATAATCCTTACCGCCCTCATATTCGACTGTGTTTTCGTCTTGATGCGCTTCTTCGCTCGTTCCGTCGTTATACGAGATATACGCGTCGTCATACCCAAAATCAACCTTGCCCTTTTCACAATAAAGACGGATTTCAATCGGCTCGTCACAGCCGTAATTGTTCATACAGTAAAAGCCGTATCTTACCCCATTTTTATAGGTAATTAACCCCTCGGCGCTATCCTCTACGTCTACAGTTTTATGTCCACGGTTCGCCATTGAACAAGAAACTCTCACTACTGGGCTGTCAACAATCCAATTTACTAAGTCGATTGAGTGTATGGCTTGATCTATAACGACACCTCCGCCTTCCTTATCCCAAGTGTCTTTCCAGTTGTTTTCAGCGTAATAACTGTCGGGACGCGTCCAAGTGAGCGTACTGCGAGCAGAAATAATCTTACCCAACTTCCCACTTTCTACGGCATTTTTTACGAGTCTTGCCGAATTATTATATCTACATTGAAAAATAACACCGTACAAAACCCCTTTTTCTTTTGCAATTTTAACTGCGTTTTCAGCGCTTTGCAAATCGACGTCCATAGGCTTTTCGCAAAGCACGTGAACCCCTTTGCAAAAAGCGTAAAGCGCAACTTTACTATGAAGATAATGTGGCAAGCATATATGAACGACGTCCAAATTCTCACGGTCAATCATTTCTTTGTAAGACGTGTACGGCGTTGCCCCGTATTTTTTTGCAACTTTGTCCGCCTTTTCCTTTTCCACGTCGCAACAAGCAACCAATTTTGCATAATCAATTTGCGCAATCGCTCCAAGATGCATAACGGAAATTCGTCCGCACCCTATAATACCCACTTTAAGTTGTTTTAAATATTTATCCATATTCCTGCCTTTTCTTTTGCTTTTATCACGCCTTCTCTTATTTTCATAACTTCAAGAGTCTGACGTGAACTAAAAGGAACTTCACACGTTTCAAAAAATTTGAATATATCCGCTATCAAATTATTGAAAAAAGCCGAATTAACGGGCTTATAGGCAGACTTTTCATTGTTATCGGCAACGGTTATAGCAAACGGCATACACGGTGAAAACATCATTTTTGCGTACCTTCCGTCGTTATACTCTACCTCTGCCCATTCTTGATCGGAATACTTATTGTAAAGAACTTTTTTCGCTCCAACGCCAAGACATTTTACCGCCATTTCTATTTGATGAATAATATATTCTTCCATATTCGAGCCACCGCCTACGGTAAAGACGGTTTTTGCATTTTCATTATAATCTTTAATTTCGTCGGCGTAGCGAAGAGCCGAAGTACTGAAAAATTTTACGCCGTATTTTTCAGCAAGGTCGTAAATTTGCATTGCCGTTTGATAATCGGGCGCAAAAGTTTTATCTATATAAGGGTTTTTTCCGCATTTAAAAACTTCTTCGGCGTAAGCAAGGTGCTTTTCGGGATTTGACGGAGCTAAAACGAACACGCAGTCGCACTTTTTGCAAAGTTCTTCTATTGTGGCGCAAGGCTCGACGCCATAATTTTTACACCACTCTCTAGTTGTTACCCCACCCGGCACGTCAATCTCCGCCCAAGCGTATTTAAACTGATAGTCCGTTCCGTGTTTTTGGTTATAATCCCTTATCATTGCAGGGTATTCGTTTGCGTGCCACTCGTTTAAAAAATAATCAATAAAGCCAACTGTTTTCATTAAAATTTAATCTCCCCTTTTTGCTCTGCAGACATATACAACGCATCTAAAAGTTTCATACTTTCTAATATGTTTTCAACGTTATTTTTGTCTTTTACACCCGTTTCTATTGATTGAATAAACGCCGTGTCTTCGCATAGATACATATTAGGAATATCATATTCAGGGTTTACCGTTTCAAGAGTTTTTCCGTCGTAAAACTCAAATTTTCCGCCGTAGGTAAGCCTTGCTCCGCCTTTATCCCCTAAAAAATCAATATAAAGTTCGTATTTATTGATGTTTTGCGCCCATGCGCCGTTGAACGAGATACTTGCCTTGTTGGTACGGATATGCCCGGTTATAAAATCGTCTACGTCGTTTGTTCCGTTTTCAATATCAGAAGTGTCTTCCGCCCACATTCCGTGATATTTGTACGATTTCATATCTTTAGCCATTTCGCTGTACGCATCACAAGTTACACTTTTAATCTTTGCTCCGCCAAGCACGTACAAAATTAAATCAAGGAAATGGATTCCCCAGTCTATTAAAACACCTCCGCCCGATTGCGATTTCGTTGTAAACGCACCGCCAAGACCGGGGATATTTCTAAAATCACGGAAAGAACAATATACGTGATAAATATTACCGAACTTTCCTTCATCTGCCCACTCGCGCAACATCTCTACCGATTTTTGATAGCGATTGCAAACGCCAATATCTAAAATCTTTCCTTGTTTTTCCGCTTCTTGCGCCATCTTTACGGAAAGTTCGTAATTGACCGTAATAGGCTTTTCGCAAAGCACGTGCTTACCCGCTTTTAAAGAATCCATAGTGATTGTGTAATGAGCGTAGTTTGGCGTTAAAACGAATACGGCGTCAACTTCTTCGTCTGCCAATGCAATTTTATAATCGGTAATTACTTGCTCAATTTTAGGATACTTTTTCTTCTTCTCCTCTGCTTTTTCAATCAATAAATCACAAGCGTATTTAATTCTCACGTTCTTCATTTGAGAAAGTGCTGGAAAATGCGCCATATCAGAAATTCTTCCGCATCCAATTACTGCTACAACCGTCATAATATTTCTCCTTTTTAAGTTCTTGACTTAATTATATAATAATGCGGTTCGCTTGTAAATGGCAAAAGTTCATGTAAAATTTGTCATTTTTTCATATTATTTAATAAATGACACTTTTTTATTTAACTTTATTTGTCAATAAAATTGACGAAATCGAAAGTTTTGTTTATAATATAAACAGGAGAACAGATATGTCAGAAAACAAAACACGCTATCACTTTGTTAAACACTACGTAGAAAATCCCGTTAAATTTGCAAACGTTCATCTTTTGCAAGTAGGACGAAGATATTGCGAAATGACGGAAATTATACCTTCTCACCCCCACCTTAATTGGTTTGAGTTAACCGTAGTAACGGGTGGATGCGGAACAATTACAACCAACGGCGAAGATACCGTTGTTCAAACGGGGGACGTATATTTATCTTTCCCCTGTGATATACACGAAATCAAAGCAGATAAAGGTGTGAAATTAGAGTACGATTTCTTCTCTTTTTACTGTACGCACAAGGCTTTATCTAAAGACTTGAAAAATATTACACAAAATTATAGGGGTGGCGATAAGCGGATATTTCAAGACGAAAAAATTTCTCGCTTAATTGAATACGCCATTTCAGAGTTCACTTTAGAAGGGCAACAGCATTCACAAAGCGCCCTATGCGACGTTTTTCACCTAATTCTCGTGTACACGATACGTAATTTTAGCAACGCGCCACGTCACGCGTCAAATGTTTCGGAATCTGAAATTTTATGTATGCAACTGATGAATTATATAGACACACATATATATTCAATTAAAAAATTAGAAGAACTTGCGCCTAAATTTAATTATAATTACGGATATCTTTCTAGTCTTTTTAAGCAAACCACGGGAAAGACTCTTTCGGAATATTACCAAAAGAGAAAAATGGAAACGGGGAAAGCGCTCGTTCTTGAAAATAAGAAGAAAATTGGCGAAATTGCCGAGATGCTGGGATATAATTTATATTCGTTTAGCAAAGCGTTTAAGCGCGCATACGGGACATCTCCCAAAAGCACACAAAAAGCATTGAGCTTAAACTAAATTTAACAAAAACCCACCTATAAGTCGATTATTAAGCAATCCCCCCTTACAATACCCCAAGTATTGTAGGTTATAATCACTTTAAAAAAGTAAAGTAAAAAGAGATACACAAAACTGTGTATCTCTTTTTACTGTCTCCCCGAGTAGGGTTTGAACCTACGGTCCAGTCGTAAATTGTAAATTTACTCCATTTGCTAAAAACGTGCGATTCATCGCATCTTTTCTTTACGCAAATTTACCCTCCGTGCGTTTCTCGGCTTAAGCCTGCGATACTGCTACGGGTCGTAGGTGCAAATTCCTATTCTAGACATAGTAAAAAGACATATACCAAACGGTATATGTCTTTTTACTGGCTCCCCGAGTAGGGTTTGAACCTAC
>JAZSJY010000019.1:0-7895 GCA_045534565.1 Christensenellaceae bacterium
AACCTATAGGTTGCTCGCTCCTAATTCAAATCCTCTCCCTTTCCCTAGCACTGCAAAAAGAAAAACACCAACCTTTTGGTTGATGTTTTCTTTTTGGTTGCGGGGAGGGGATTTGAACCTCCTGACCTTCGGGTTATGAGCCCGACGAGCTACCAAGCTGCTCCACCCCGCGATATTCGTGCTTGCGTTTTATTGCCATATTATAATATACTATAAACGATTATTTGTCAACCGATATTACGCAAAAAAATCAAACTTTATTTATATATCGCTTGAAATTTTCCCTTTCCTTTGATAAAATATACCTATGCAAATAAACCTTGGCGAGTTTTTACACAAAAATCAAACGGTTGCCGTTGCCCTTTCGGGCGGTAGCGATTCTATGGCGCTACTTGATTATATGCTTGCTAACGCTGAAAAATACTCTATTAACGTTATTGCGTTAAACGTTGAGCACGGAATACGTGGACAAGACTCAATTAACGACACTAATTTCGTAAAAAATTACTGCGATAAAAATAACGTTAAACTTATCACTTACACCGTTGATTGCGTTAAAAAAGCAAGTGAAGAAAAACTTTCCCTTGAACAAGCGGGAAGAATTTTGCGCTATCAATGTTTTTACGACGCAATTGATAAAGGTTTATGCGATAAGGTTGCAACTGCGCACCACCAAAAAGACAACGTTGAATCGGTTTTATTTAATCTTTTTCGTGGAACGGGCATTAAAGGTGTTTGCGGTATTGAAAAAAACTTTCAAGACAAAATTATTCGCCCCTTTCTTGACGTTAGTAAAAGCCAGATTGAAGAATATATAAAGGAACGCAAAATTCCTTTCGTTACCGATAAAACTAATTTTGACGACGATTATAGCCGTAACTATATTAGGCTTAACGTTACGCCCGTTATTGAAAAGGCTTTCCCCGACGCTGAAAAAAACGTTGCTAAATTCATTTCTATTGCGTCTTTGGAAAACGAATATATGGACGAGCAGGCGCAAAAAATTCTTCAAATTCACGATACGTGTGCTAAAATTTCTATTCCCTGTCACAAAGCAATCTTTGCGCGCGCTATGATTAAGGCTCTTAAAACCCTTGGCGTTAAGAAAGACTGGGAAAGCGTACACGTTGAAAGCGCTTACTCTTTGATAGGCAACGAAAACGGCGCTAAAATTGACCTTCTTAAAGGTGTTACAGCCGTTAGAGAATACGACCATATTGCATTTTATAATAAAACGCCTAAAGCCGACGTAATTTTCCCGTTTAATAAAGGCGTTTACTCAATTGACGGACAAACTGTTATAATAGAAGAAAGCGCACCTAAAGATCTTAAAGACGGGCTTTACGGCGACGGGGCAAAAATTCCACAAAGCGCGGTTATAAGAACGCGCCGTGACGGTGATTATTTTACTAAATTCGGTGGTGGCACGAAAAGTTTAAGCGACTATTTAACCGATAAAAAAGTACCCCTGCGCTTGCGTGATAATCTCGTTTTAATAGCCGACGGCAACGACGTTTTAGTTATATTCGGCGTTGCAACTTCAAATAAAATTAAAGTTGACCATTCAACAAAAAATATATTAAAATTCACAAAAGGAAAATAGATTTATGTATAACTCTAACTTCAAAGTTTTACTCACACACGAACAAATTCAAAAACGCGTAAAAGAACTTGCAGAGCAAATCACACTTGATTATTCAAGCGTAGATAACTCTATACGCCGTCCCGTGTTTATTTGCACTCTTAAAGGTGCTATTTATTTCTTTGCCGACCTTACGAGAAATATTAAACGCCCTATTATGCTTGATTTTGCAAAACTTTCAAGTTATAAAAACGGAACTGTTAGCGGTGATATGGAAATGCAAAGCGATATTACCACGGATATTGCAGGTAGAGACGTTATTATCGTTGAAGACATTATTGACAGCGGTAAAACGTTAAAATATTTCACCGAACTTTTAAGGACGCGTAACCCCCGTTCAATAAAGATTTGCGCTTTTCTTGACAAAAAGGAACGCCGTGAAGTTGATATTGAAGCAGATTACGTTGGTTTTGATATCCCGTGTGGATTCGTAGTTGGATACGGGCTTGACTATGCTGAAAAATACCGTGAACTTCCGTACCTTGCAGAAATATTAGACCCATCTAAAGCGTAATTACAAAAACTTAAACCCCCGACTTTTTTGTCGGGGGTTTTATTTTATTTATTCTTTCTTTTCTTAACGCTGTTTTCAATGAGTTTTGCAAATTCCATTACGAAAAGCGGAACTATTGCAAGCCCCAACGCGATAAGATAGAATTGCCACGGCAAGTATATTAAACCGAACGCCGTTTGTACGCCAGGAACGAACAGTACGAACAGAACGAGCAACAACGACGCAAGCACCGATAAGTTAAGTTTTTTATTGCTAAACGGCCCTATTCTAAACAAAGATTTATCCGAACGCATATTAAACGCTTGAATTATTTGTGAAATAGCAAGCGTGATAAACGCCATAGTTCTTGCAACCTGTTCGCTACCACCTGGCAAATATTCACCAAGCTTAAACGAAGTTAACGCTAAAATACCGAACATTAAGCCTTGCAAAATAATTTTTAAGCCGAACCCGTGCGCAAATAAACCTTCGTTTTTGGGCTTGGGTTTTTGTTGCATTATGTCTTCTTCAACCGGTTCCATACCAAGCGCTATCGCAGGTAAGCTATCGGTAACCAAGTTAATCCACAAAAGTTGCATTGAAAGTAAGGGCGATTGTCCCCAAATCATCATAGCAAGGAAAACTACAACTATTTCGCCGATATTAGTGCCGAGCAAGAAGCCAACTACCTTTTTAATATTTGCGTATATGCCCCTGCCTTCTTTAACTGCGTCTACTATGGTTACGAAGTTATCGTCGGTAAGCGTCATATCCGCCGCCCCTTTAGCAACGTCCGTCCCCGTAATACCCATTGCGCAACCTATATCAGCCGCCTTTAGAGCAGGCGCGTCGTTAACGCCGTCGCCCGTCATTGAAACTACTTGGCCTTTCTTTTGCCAAGCCTTAACTATTCTTATTTTATTCTCAGGCGAAACGCGTGCGTAAACGGAAATATTTTCAACGGTTGCGTCTAATTCTTCTTCACTCATTTGGTCAAGTTCTACGCCCGTTATAGCCTTATCGCCGTCAACGAATATTCCAAGTTCTTTTGCTATTGCAGTTGCCGTAACTACGTGGTCGCCCGTAATCATAACGGGTTTAATACCTGCTTGCCTACAAACCTTAACGGCTTCTTTTGCTTCAGGTCTTGGCGGGTCTATCATACCAACTAAACCCATAAACGTAAGGTCGTTTTCTATTTCTTCACTAACTAAATTTTCAGGCAATTCGTCTATTATCTTATAGCCTATCGCAAGCACTCTTAATGCGTCTGCACTCATTTGGTCGCAAACCTTTCGTGCAGAAACCATATCGCCAACGGTAGTACGACTTTCCATAACGTCAAACGCGCCCTTAACTATAACAACTTTTTTGCCGTCTATTTCGTTTACCGTACTCATAAGTTTTCTATCGGAATCAAACGGTAAACTTGCAAACCTTGGGTACGTTTGGTTGAGCGTATCTTTTAATAATCCGTTGCGATACGCACCGTAAACTATTGCCGTTTCGGTTGGGTCGCCTATGTGGGCAACCTTGCCGTCGCCGTCTATCACCACAGCGCCGTCAGAACAAAGCGTGCCGTAAGTGAGTAACTTTTTAACTGATTCGTCGTTGTTATCGCTAATTTCTTGAATATCCCCGTCAACGTAAGCTTTAACCAAAGTCATACGGTTAAGGGTAAGCGTCCCCGTTTTATCAGAACATATAACCGACGCGCTACCAAGCGTTTCAACTGCCGGTAAGCGTTTTATTATAGCGTTCTTTTTAACCATACGTTGAACGCCTATTGCAAGCACTATGGTAACTATTGCAGGTAACCCTTCTGGTATTGCAGACACGGCCAAAGAAACTGCCGTCATAAACAAATCAAGTGGATCTCTTTGATGCACGAACAACCCTATTACGAATATAAGCGCACATATACCTAACGCAATAAAACCAAGATATTTACCAAGTTTTGCAAGTTTTTTCTGTAATGGGGTTTGCGTTTGCTTTTCGCCTGCAAGCAAGGAAGCAATTTTACCCATTTCGGTATTCATACCCGTTCCGGTAACGACTGCAATTGCCGTGCCGTAAGTAATTGAACAACCAGAAAAAACCATATTCGTCCTATCCCCGATAGGCGCGTCGCTTTTAACGGTTGCGTTTGCATCCTTTTCAGAAGGAACGGATTCACCAGTCAACGCAGATTCTTCACTCTTTAGACTTACGCTACTTATAAGCCTTGCGTCTGCGGGAACGAAGTCGCCTGCTTCAAGTTTGATAATATCGCCAGGAACTAATTTTTCCGCACTGATTATTTCTTCTTTGCCGTCACGAATAACCCTTGCGTGTGGGGCGGACATGTTTTTTAATGCGTCAAGCGCTCTTTCCGCTTTATTTTCTTGCGCCACGCCCATTATTGCGTTTAGCACTACTATTAAAAGAATAAGCCCTGGTTCAAATAGTTCCCCCCACTCTTTTTCAACGCAAGTGATTACTAACGATACCACCGCCGCAACGAGCAATATAATTATCATTGCGTCTTTAAATTGTTCAAGGAACTTTACGAAAGACGATTTCTTTTTCTTTTCTTTTAATTTATTTGGACCGTACTTTGCTGAAAGTTCATCTACTTGCGCCGAAGATAGTCCACTATCGGCGCTGACGTTATATTCGCCAAGTAAGTCACTTATTTGTTTTTCATGCGGTTTCATTACCCTCTCCTTTTTTTAATTAAAATTTAGCGTCTAAACCCAACGCCTTACAAATTGCAAGAGAAAAATCCATTGCCGATTTAGGTCCGTTTGCAGTTATAAGATTACCGTCAACTTGCACGTCGCTCCCCGTATAATTATCACCGAGCGCACCGACGAAATCATTTGCAGGATAGCAAGTAACTTTTTTATTGCCTATAAGGTTATGCGTTGCTAACACCACGGCGGGCGATGCGCAAATCGCACCGACTACTTTATTGCCTTGCAAAGCATTTTTGATACCACTTATAGCCTTTTCGCAAAGGGAAATATTCTTTGCGCCAGGCATACCACCAGGGATAACTATGCAATCGTATTCACTTAAATTAGTATCTTCAATCAACTTATCAGCCTTGACGGTTATTTGATGAGAACCTACGGGGTATTCCCCACAAATAGAAACGATATCGCAGTGAGCCCCTGCTCTACGCAAAACGTCAACGGGCGTTAAGCCTTCAATTTCTTCCGTTCCGTTACTAAATATTACTGCAATTTTTTTCATAATATCTCCTTATATATTAAGGTGTATTTTAACATATTATAACAAAACTGTCAACATAAGTTGTTTTAAAAAAATATAACCGCCAAATTTTTTGACGGTTACGTTTTTATCCTTCTTTAATACTTTGTTATATTGTCTTCAAAATAGTATCTACGTCTGAAATTTCCGCATCGTAAGTTTCTTTCAAGTACTTAATGCCGTAGTTATAATCTTCTTCGGTAAAAGAATCGGTTGCGTCTTTTGCAACGACTACGTTATAGCCGTATTGATAAGCGTCTGCAGAAGTGTGGCGTACGCACATATGCGCGTGCAAACCAGTCATAATAACGGTGTTAACACCAAGTTCGTCTAACAAAAGTTTTAAGTCCGTTTGGAAAAAACCACTATAACGGCGTTTGGGAACGATATAGTCTTTTTCACAAAGATCAAGTTCGGGTATTACTTCTGCGCCCTTCGTTCCAACGATAGCGTGGTCGCCCCAGAATTTGAGTTCGTGGTCAATACCCTTAATGTGAGCGTCGTTACAGAAAATTACGGGAACACCTTTTTCACGGCACCCTGCCAAAAGTTGTTTAGTTTTGGGAACTATTGCTAATCCCCTATCGCATTTAAGCGCACCCGTAACGAAATCGTTTAGCATGTCAACTACTAAAACAGCATACTTTTTTTGCATAATTTATCTCCTTTTTTATGTATATTTATATGTATATACACATTGTACGCTTTTGTTTTAACTTTGTCAACGAAACGACTATTGCTTTTTTTATTTTTTTGTGTTATAATTATGATATATTATTTATTAAGGATGTTTTTATGAGTGGTGAACAAAGAAGAATAACTATAATTTCGCAATTAAAAGATGCTAACGCCCCTATTAGCGCAACCCGACTTGCAGAAGAATTTTCGGTAACTAGGCAAATTATAGTTGCAGATATTGCCCTATTGCGTGCATCAGGTCACCGAATAAGAGCAGAACACCGCGGTTACGTTCTTGATAAAGATGAAAACTTAAACGGAATAAAAAAACGCATAGCAGTAAAGCACGATAAAAATTTAGTACAAAACGAATTTTACGCAATAGTAGATAACGGCGGAAAAGTTTTAGACGTTATAGTTGAGCACTCTATTTACGGAACTATATCGGCAACGCTTAATATTTTTACGAGATACGACGCAGACGTTTTCGTTGATAAAATAAATCAAACGGACGCAAACCCGTTATCAATGCTTACGCAAGGTTTACACGTTCACACCGTTTTAGTTCCCGACGAACAAGCGTTTAACCGCATTGCAGAGCAACTTAAAAACTTAAACATCTATATTGAAAGCAATTAAACTTCTTTATACAAAAAACAACCTTGGCGACCAAGGTTGTTTTATTTTTATAGTATAAAAGTTTAATAGCCGATTACAAACCCAAGCAAAAGTATTGCAGACGTCAATAAAAGGTTAACCGCTTGAAATTTAACGCTCCACTTAAACCACTTGCCGTAACTTACGTCTGCAACGCCAAGGCTTATTAAAAGCGCAGGATTTGTGGGATACATTACGTTTGAAAACCCGTCGCCAAAGGCAAACGCAAGTATGCAAAGTTGTGGCGAAATGCCGAATATTTGCGCCATAGGTACGATAATAGGTATAAGCATAAATGCTTTTGCCGAGCCCGACGCTATAAAGAAATTCATAACCAAAACTATAAGGTAAATGAAAAGTATAACTGCCCAACCAGGCAATTTTTCCGCAAGCGAAACTGCACCGTGCAAAACGGTATCAAGCACGCTTGCTTGTTCCAAAGTATATTTTATTGAAGACGCCATTAAAATCATTAACACGGCAGGTAAAATACCAAGAACGCCCTTTAAAAAGGCCTTAAAAAATTCTTTTGCTTTCATACCGTACGTAAACGACGCAACCACGCCTGCAACCAAAAACATTACTGCAACTATAATCATACTGTAATCTTGTAAGGCTTTAATGAACGCAGAACTTAAAACCAGCACGATACCCACCCCTAAAATAAGGGCGAAAAGTAACAAGGCAAGGTCTTTTCTTTTTTCTTTAACGAACACTTCTTCTTCGGTATGGTCAATAGGTTTTTCCACCTTTTTAGCGTGCATGTATACGAACAAGAAAAGCAACCCGTAAATCAATACGAAAGCAACTATCCTAAGCCACACACCCGAAAACATAGGCAACCCTGCAAGTTGTTGGGCAACACCGACGGTAAAGGGATTGCACACGCCTGCTGCAAAGCCACAGCCAACGGCAAGCAAACTCATTGCAACGCCAGTAGTTCTATCCCAACCGAGTTTTAACGCAAGCACTACTACTATGGGAACTAACGGCACGCACTCTTCAAAAGAACCAACCATAGAGCCCATAAGCATAAAGAAAAACATTATTATTGCCATTAAAAGATAACGTGATTTACCAAAACGGTTTACGATTTTTTGCAACATATACTTCATAAGCCCACACGCATCTAGGCAGTTGAACACCCCACCTATAACGATTAAAAAGGCT
>JAZSJY010000168.1:0-13491 GCA_045534565.1 Christensenellaceae bacterium
AACGTATCCGTCGTGATAAATTTCGTCAACGATACCCGTTGCAAGACCGATTTGGTTACCGTATGAAGAATAACCGTTTGCAGCGGTAGTAACGATCTTTCTTTGTGGAAGTTTACCCTTAATAGTTTCTTCTAAAGGTTTAAGTGGGTTTGCAGCGCCCGTTACACGCATTGCCGCGTAAACGTAACTTCTACCTGAAAGTGGGTCACGAATAGCACCGCCGATACAAGTTGCTGCGCCACCGAAAGGTTCTATTTCGGTCGGGTGGTTGTGCGTTTCGTTTTTAAATAGCAACAACCAGTCTTGCATTTCACCGCCTACGTTAACTTTAATTTTAACTGTACAAGCGTTGATTTCTTCAGATTCGTCTATTTTGGGAAGTTTACCCGTCTTCTTATGATACCTTGTTGCAAGAATAGCAATATCCATAAGGTTAACGGGTTTAGTTCTACCTAATTGTTTTCTATCTTCAAGGTATTCGTTATAAATCTTCTGCGCGAGTTCGTCTTCAAATTCTACGCTTTCAATAGTGGTAAGGAAGGTGGTATGACGGCAATGGTCAGACCAGTAAGTATCTATCATTTTAATTTCCGTGATAGTGGGATCTCTGTCTTCCTTCTTAAAATAAGATTGTAAGAATTTAAGGTCGTCAAGGTCCATTGCTAAACCTTTTTCTTTAAGGAAAGCACTTAAACCGTCTTCGCCTAATTTATTAAAGCCTACTAAAGTTTCAACCGTTTCGGGTAAATCGTAAGTCATAGCAAGAGTTTGCTTTTCAGCTAAATCTGCTTCCCTACATTCTACGGGGTTGATTACGTATTTTTTAATTGACGCAAGTTGTTCTTCGGTAAGAGCACCGTTAATAGCGTAAACTTTTGCCGTTTTTACAACGGGGCGTGTACCTGCAGAAAAAAGTTGAACGCATTGCGCTGCTGAATCAGCCCTTTGGTCAAATTGACCCGGAAGTGGTTCAACTGCAAACACGTAGTCGCTTTTGGGCAACGCCGTGAAAGTATCGTCTATTTGTGGTTCTGAAAAAACTGCGTTAATGCATTTATCAAACAAAGATTTTTCAATATCTTCAACGTCGTAACGATTAATAACCTTTAACTCTTTAACGCCGTCTATTTTAAGAAGATTTTTAATTTCCCCTGCGAGCGCGCTTGCTTCGTGCGCGAATTCGGGTTTTTTTGCAACGTAAATTCTGTATACCATCTTATTTTTCTCCGTATGCTTTTAATGCGCGTTTGCCGATATCCGAACGGCAATATGCGTTTCTAAAATGTATTTTTGATACTTTTTTGTACGCTTTGGTTATAGCCTTTTTTAAGTCTTTTGCAACTGCAGTTACACCTAAAACTCTACCACCGTTAGTTAAAAGTTTTCCGTTTTCAAGCTTTGCGCCTGCAACGAAAACGTTCTTTCTGCTGGTCTTAAAGGTTATTTCATAACCTTTTTTGTAACTTGCAGGGTAACCTTCACTTGCCATAATAACACAACAAGCGCTTTTATTTTTAAATTCAACGTCAATTTCATCAAGCCTTTCTTCTGCAACTGCTTGCATAATTTCAAACAAGTCCGTTTTAAGAAGTGGTAACACCACTTGAGTTTCAGGATCACCGAAACGACAGTTGTATTCTATTACCTTTGGCCCTTTCGGGGTGAGCATTAAACCGAAGTATAAGCACCCCTTGAAAGTTCTGCCTTCTTTATTCATTGCGTCCATTGTGGGAAGGAAAATTCTTTCCATACACTCTTTTGCAACGTTTTTAGTATAATATGGGTTGGGTGCTACCGTACCCATACCACCCGTATTTAAGCCTTTATCCCCGTCAAGCGCTCTCTTATGATCCATTGAAGATACCATAGGCACTAAAGTTTTACCGTCGGTAAACGCAAGCACGCTTACTTCTGGACCTGTAAGGAATTCTTCAATAACCACGTTTGCGCCCGATTGACCGAAAACTTTATCTTCCATCATTGAGCGAACGGCGTCTTTTGCACTATCAAGCGTTTCTGCGATTATAACGCCTTTACCTAAAGCAAGACCGTCTGCCTTAATTACGATAGGCATATCGCACTTATCAAGATATGCGTACGCACTTTCTACGTCTGAAAAAGTTTGATATTCTGCCGTGGGGATTGAATATTTTTTCATTAAGTTTTTAGAAAAGATTTTGCTACCTTCAATTATTGCCGCTTCTTTAGACGGACCAAAACAAGGTATGCCCTTTTCGTTTAACGCGTTAACGCCACCAAGCACCAACGGGTCGTCAGGCGCAACAACTGCAAAATCAATAGCGTTTTCAACCGCCCATTCTGCAATTTTATCAACTGCCTTTACGTCCATATCAACGGTAATTGCGTCTGCTGCGATACCACCGTTACCTGCAATAGCGTAAATTTGTTTTATTTTTTTGCTCTTTTTTAAACTTTGTATTATGGCGTGTTCTCTACCGCCGTTTCCTACTACTAAAACTTTCATTTACGTTCCCCTTATTTATTAGTGATGGAAAAGTCTCATACCCGTGAACGACATTATCATATTCTTATCGTCACAAGCCTTTATAACCACGTCGTCACGAACAGAACCACCCGGTTGAACTACGTAACTTACACCACTTTTTGCCGCGCGATCAATATTATCGCTGAACGGGAAGAAAGCGTCTGAACCTAAAACTACGCCGTTAATGGTTTTTAGAACTGCTTTTTTATCTTCTTTAGTGAAAAGTTCGGGTTTTTCAGTAAAGTATTTTTGCCATACGCCTTCAACCAACAAATCTTCACATTCGTCTGAAATATAAATATCAATAACGTTGTTTCTATCTGGTCTGCCGAGCGTGGGAAGGAAAGGTAAGTTCAATACTTTATCACATTGACGCATAAACCAGTTTTCCGCTTTGCTTGCTGCAAGGCGCGTACAATGTATTCTTGATTGTTGACCTGCGCCAACGCCGATTGCTTGACCACGATGCGCAAAACATACTGAATTTGATTGCGTATACTTTAAGGTAATTAAAGATACAATCATATCTTGAATTGCGCTTTCAGGTAAATCTTTATTTGCAGTTGCTATTTCTTTAGTAACTAATTCCCTATCTATTTTGAAGTTGTTTCTACCTTGTTCAAAGGTTACGCCGTAAACCATTTTAGTTTCTTTTTCAGCGGGAACGTATTCGGGATCAATTTGAATTACGTTATAAGTGCCGTTTCTTTTAGCCTTTAAAATTTCAAGCGCTTTTGCTGAGTAAGAAGGTGCTATTACGCCATCTGAAACTTCCCTTTTGATAATCATTGCCGTAGTTTCGTCACATTCGTCCGAAAGGGCAATAAAATCACCGAAAGAACTCATTCTATCCGTACCCCTTGCTCTTGCGTACGCGCAAGCCATTGCAGAATCGTCTAAACCTTCAATATCGTCAACGAAACAAGCGATTTTTTCCTTTTCGGTAAGTTTTTCGCCGACTGCTGCACCTGCAGGGCTAACGTGCTTAAATGAAGTTGCACAGGGCTTACCCGTTGCTTCTTTAAGTTCTTTAACTAATTGCCACGCGTTGAACGCATCCAAAAAGTTTATATACCCAGGTCTACCGTTGAGTATGGTTACAGGCAATTCTCTGCCGTCGGTCATATATATTTTAGACGGCTTTTGGTTGGGGTTACAGCCGTATTTTAATTCAAGTTCTTTCATTGTTTTCTCCTATTTGTTTTTGTTAATTATGATTTCTTCTGCTTTTCCGTCTTCAAGTGATACTACACGAACGAAAAGCGATACTTTGTTATCTTGGTTAAGGCTACCCCAAACGATATCGGCAAGTTCTTTTGCCGTGTTGGGAAGAATTACCCTTTCAGGTTCGCCGTAAAAAGATGGAATTGGGTTGCCGTCACATTCGTAAGTATGAATAAAATGCCCTAAACCGTCTATCGGTGCGTAACTGTAAAAATATCTATCGCAAACTTTGGGATTGCCGTCGCTACTCTTTAATATAGAAAGTTTATAATTAAAGGTCTTTTCTTCAAGCGCATAGTTGAGCATTGCCGAAATTCTTGGCGTATAGTTAGGGTGGTCGGGTTCAAATTCACGGGTGTGAAGTGATTTTTCAAAAGAAAAACCGTCGTCACCGTGCTCTTTTACGTAATTGTATACGGTATCCGTTTGGTCGCCGTTGGTAACTATATCACTTGCACCACATTGAAGGTACGGGTTGTATATTATAAGACTTGGATCTTCCAACTTACTTTCGTCAAAAGCCTTAGTCCTCATACCACCTTCGTATCTTTCAAATATACGGTTTCTGCTGTTTGCGCTTCTGCCCATTATAAAATAAGCAATCATTGCGCTTTTGCCATCTGCACTTTTGCCAACTATAATCCCCCTGCCGGGATAACTGTTCGTTGAAAGTAAACTTTCAATCGTATTTAAACCTTTTACGCTCATTTTATTTCTCCTTTTAATATCATCTTGCACACCTTTTCTAAAGACGCAGGTAAAATTTTCCACTCTGCTTCTTCCATTACTCGCTTTTGCAATACTTCGGGCGTGTCGCCGTCTTTTACGTTTACGGCTTTTTGCATTATTATTTTTCCACCGTCTGCTATTTCGTTTACGAAATGAACGGTTGCGCCCGTAACTTTAACGCCGTATGATAGCGCCGCTTGGTGTACCCTTAAGCCGTAATACCCTTCGCCACAAAAACTTGGAATAAGCGCTGGGTGTACGTTTATTATTCTATCTTTATACCTATCGGTAAAGTCTTTTGAAAGAATACTCATAAACCCTGCAAGAACGATTACTTCTGCTCTGCACTTTTCAAGTTCAAGTAGTATTCCACTTTCAAATTCCGCTTGCGTTTTACCCTTTCTTTCTACTACCGCCGAAGGTATGCCTGCTTTACTTGCACGCTCTAAAGAATAGACGCCTGCTTTACTTGAAATTACCTTTACGAGATTACCGTTTTTTAATTTACCTGCTTTATCAAAATCTATTATAGCCTGCAAGTTAGTTCCGTCACCCGAAACTAACACGGCTACGTTTAACGGTCTAGTGCTTATTAACATATTTCAATCTTTTGTTCAGACTTAACTATTTCGCCCATAATATAAGCGTCTTCGCCGTTAGCTTTAAGAATTTCAACTGCTTTTTCTGCGTCTTCTTTTGCAACTACTACGCTCATACCAACGCCCATGTTAAAGGTGTTGAACATATCTCTTTCACAAATGTTGCCCGTTTTTGCGATAAGGTCAAATATAGGAAGAATTCTTACTGCCTTTCTATCAATCTTTGCGCCTAAACCTTCGGGGATACTTCTTGGAATATTTTCATAGAAACCGCCCCCCGTGATATGTGAAATTGCCCTTACTTTAACGCTTTCAATGAGCGCCATAATGGGTTTAACGTAAATTTTAGTTGGAGTTAAAAGCGTTTCACCAAGGCTCTTGCCACCGAGTTCTGCAACGGGTGATTTAAGGTCTGCATTTTCAATATCAAAAACCTTTCTTACCAAAGAAAACCCGTTACTATGAACGCCCGTTGACGGGATTGCTATAACTACGTCGCCAACTTGCATAGTTTTGTTGTCAAGAATTTTCTTCTTATCAACTACGCCAACGGCAAAGCCTGCAAGGTCGTATTCGTCTACGGGATAAAGCCCTGGCATTTCAGCCGTTTCACCACCGATTAACGCTGCGCCCGATTGAACGCACCCTTCTGCAACGCCTTCTACGATAGAAGCAACGCGTTCTGGAACGTTTTTACCAACGGCAACGTAATCAAGGAAGAAAAGGGGTTTTGCACCACAGCAAATTACGTCGTTAACGCACATTGCAACGCAGTCAATACCAACGGTGTTATGCTTATCCATAAGGAAAGCGATTTTAAGTTTAGTACCAACGCCGTCCGTACCTGAAACAAGTACGGGATTTTCCACTTTGCCAAGTTCAAAAAGACCACCAAAACCACCGATATCTGAACATACGCCGTCAGTCATAGTCCTTTTAATGTGCTTTTTCATAAGTTCAACTGCTTTATAACCTGCGGTAATATCAACGCCCGCCGCCTTATAACTTTCACTAAAACTCTTTTCAATCATAATATATTTCTCCGTTTTCGTTTTTCTTAATTTAATGTCTTTTGGTTTTTTCCAAAATGTTTATCTTATTATCGTATTTGCTTTCTTGCGATTCGGTTGGAACTTTTGCAGGATATTTCCCGTCCATACAAGCGTAGCAAAAACCATTTTTGCCGTCTAACAACGCTATCTTCTTAAGGTCGTCTAAATCAAGATAACAAAGTGAATCAACACCGACTAACTGCCTTATTTCTTCAAGCGTGTGTTTGTTTGCTATAAGTGAATCTCTATCAGGTACGTCCGTACCGAAATAGCAAGGATACAAGAAGGGTGGCGAAGATACCATGAAATGAATTTCTTTAGCCCCTGCTTCACGTAAAAGTTTAACTACCCTGCCACTAGTCGTGCCCCTTACTATTGAGTCGTCAACCATTACTACTCTTTTTCCACTAACTACTGACTTTATAGGATTGAGTTTTTTCCTTACTTGGTCTTCCCTATCCTTTTGTTCGGGGAATATAAACGTTCTTCCTACGTACTTATTTTTCAAAAACCCAAGTTCGTAAGGTATTCCAGATTGCTTTGCGTAACCGATTGCAGCGTCGTTACCAGAGTCGGGTATGCTGATTACTACGTCTGCATCAACGGGATATTTTTTAGCAAGGTATTTACCCATTTCCACCCTTGCTTCGTGTACTGAATATCCATCCACGATAGAATCGGGACGGGCGTTATACACGAATTCAAATATGCACGCGGACATTTTTTCTTTACCGCAATTATCTTTCATTGAACGAACGCCCATTGCGTCTATTACTATAACTTCGCCTGGCAAAACGTCCCTTATAAGTTTTGCACCGCAAGCGTCAAGCGCACAACTTTCACTTGCAACGATATAAGTCCCGTCGTCAGTTTCGCCGTAACAAAGTGGTCTAAAGCCGTGTGGATCACGCGCGGCAACTATTTTCGTAGGCGACATTGCAACTATACTAAAAGCCCCTTCTAACTTATTCATTGCCTTTAATAGTGCGTGTTCTATTGACGGAGCAGAAAGTCTTTCACGAATAATTTCGTACGCTATTACTTCAGTATCGCCCGTGGAATGAAATATTGAACCTTGAAGTTCAAGCCCCGTGCGAAGTTCTTTTTTGTTGGTAAGACTTCCGTTAAAAGCAAGCGCGATTGAACCCTTTACGTGATTTACTACCAAAGGTTGTGCGTTTGAAACGTTAACTGCACCTTTCGTTCCTGCAAAGCAATGCCCAACGGCTAACTGCCCGCGACCTAAACTTGCAAGTGCTTCTTTAGTAAACACGTCGCCAACGAGCCCTAAATCTTTTTTTGCCGTAAACACGCCACCGTCGTTAACGACTATACCGCAAGCATCTTGTCCGCGGTGCTGTAATGCGTAAAGGCCGTAATAGGTCATACTTGCTACGTTGCAGGTCTCTTTGGCGTAAACGCCGAATACCCCGCATTCTTCATGTATTTTTTGCATAAAATTTCCTCCGTAAAAATACATCTTATAACACAGAAAAGTGAAGACGCTAGCATCCTTCACTTTTCACTATTTCATTATTTATATTTCGCGTTTATTTCGGCGTCTTTTTCCAAAATCTTCGCTTTTTTCACGCTTCTTGCCTGTTGAAGTTTTTCTGCAAGAGTTTTATCTTCCACCGCAAGTATTTGTATTGCCAAAAGAGCAGCGTTTTCCGCACCGTCAATAGCGACGGTTGCAACGGGAATACCCGCAGGCATTTGAACGGTTGACAAGAGCGCATCCACACCTTCTAACGCAGACGCCTTTATGGGAATACCTATTACGGGAAGTGTGGTGTTTGCCGCTATTGCACCTGCAAGATGCGCAGCCTTCCCTGCACAAGCGATTATAACGCCTATACCGTTATCACGCGCGCTTTCGGTAAATTGTTTTGCTTCAAGTGGCGTGCGGTGAGCAGAATAAATATGCACTTCCGTTTCAACGCCGTAATCTTTAAGCGTAAGAATAGCCTTTTCTACAACCTTAAGGTCGCTATCGCTACCCATAACTACTGCTACTTTTTTCATAAATTGGTCTCCTTAATCGGTTTTTAAACATTAAAAGGCAGTTTGAAAAAACAAACTGCCCAGACGGTCGACTATCTTTAAGTTTTTCACTCCCTACAGGTTACCCTGCATATTCCGTCAGTTGCAAAAAACAGTAATATTTTCAACGCATACAGTATAACATTTACGCTAAAAAAATGTCAATCGTTTTTATATTATAAAATTAAAATCAAACTATAAGTTTGTGTATTTTTTTACACTCTTTTCCAAGTGCTTGGCGCAAACAGTAGTAATATGGGGAAAATTTCCAACCTACCTATTAACATCACGAAAGATAAAATCACCTTTGAAAAAGCGCTGTAACCACCGTATCCGCCAGTTGGACCGACTACGCCAAACCCTGGCCCTACGTTTCCTATACAAGCCAAAGTTGCAGAAAGGTCTTCAAATAAAGTTGTGTACTTATCAAACGACAATATTGCTATACAAATAACGACTATCACAAACCAAAGAATAAGGAAAGTTCTAACGTTCCTTTCTATACTTTTATCAAGCGTTTCACCTTCAAATTTAGTGGTAACCACCGCTTTGGGATGAATAAGACGCTTAAAATCTGCAACCGTTGATTTACCTGAAATGATAATTCTTGCAACTTTCATACCGCCACCGGTACTTCCACCACAAGCGCCGATTATAGTTAAAAGGAATATAATCGCCTGTGAAAATTCCGGCCATTTATCAAAGTCGTGCGAAACGAGACCCGTAGTTGACGATATTGAAGCTACTTGGAAGAAAGAGTGTTTTAGCGCATCGCCGAAGTTTGCAAACATATTTTCCGTAGCGATAAAAAGATTTAGAGCGATGGCTAAAGTTGAAACCACCACCATTATAACGTAAAAACGCAATTCTTCGTTAAAGAAAGCCTTTTTGAAGTTCCTTATCAAAATAAGATAAAAAACGTTAAAATTTATGCCAAAAATAAACATAAACACGGCAAGCACTATTTGTTGATAAGTCGTATACTGCATCGCGCTAGTGCTAGCCACACCGAATCCACCCGTACCAGCAGTTGAAAAAGACATTAACAACGCGTCGTAAAACGTCATTCCGCCACACACTAACATTATCACTTGCGTAACCGTTAAAACGAAATAAATTCCGTATAGTATTTTAGCGGACAAAGAAAGTTTACTAACTAATTTACCAACTGATGGACCTGGGGCTTCCGACCTAAAAACGTGCATAACGCCCGCGTTGTGTTTTGGAATTATCGCAAGCACGAAAACGAGTATTCCCATACCGCCTATCCAATGGGTGAATAATCGCCAAAACATTAGGCTTTTACTCATATTGTTAAGGGTATGCGCAGATAATATAGACGCGCCCGTCGTAGTAAAGCCTGAAACCGTTTCAAAAACGGCGTCTACGTAGTTTGGAATTTCACCGCTAATAACGAAAGGCACAGCGCCCACTAGCGACATAATAATCCACACTAGTCCTACCGTAACGAACCCTTCTTTTGCATAAATAGAACTATCTTTTGAACGCAAAAGAGATAGCGGTAGACCAACTGCAAACAAACAAGATATAGGAATTAAAAAGGCAACGAAAGTATTTTCGCCGTAAATGACGCCAACTAACATAGGAAAGACCAAAAGTATGGCTTCTATAAGCATGGTCTTACCTAAAATGCCAAGCATTGCTTTATAGTTCATATCAGTTCAAAATCTGGACGAGTTCGGCAATTTTACTTATAGCCGTAACTACTATCACTTTATCCCCCACAACAAATTCAGTTTCACCGCTGGGAAGAATAAATTGGTCCCCACGGACTATTCCACCGACAAGTACGTTCTTCTTTAGACTTACGTCCTTAAGCTTTTTATTTAACGCAGGGAATTTTTCGCCCACGGTAAATTCTAACGCTTCTACCTTGTCGTGCAATTTATAAAGATTATTTATTCCATCGCCCGAAGCCGTTTGGCTTGCACGTACGAATCTTATTATTTGATTTGCTATAATGCTTTTCGGCGTAACGACGGTATCTAAGCCCAAAATTTTTACCATGTTTAGCACGGATTGCCTATCTACTTTGGATACTACTTTTTCAACGCCACTTTGTTTTGCGTATAACGCAACTACTACGTTTTGTTCGTCCATACCCGTAAGCGTTACACAAGCGTCGCAACCTTTAAGATTTTCTTCGTCTAAAAGTTCCTGTTCGGTTGCGTCAGCCAAGATTACGGTGGCTTTCGGTAAGTTTTCAGAAAGTTCTTCCGCTCTTTCTTCGTCCTTTTCAAATATTTTAACGTTAACGCCGTTGCTTATTAAATTTTGCGCTAAATAATAGGCTATTTTACCACCGCCCATAATGAAAACGTTTTTAGCGCGCGGTTTGAATATTTTTAATTTCTTACATAAAGCCGTTATTTCCGTTTCAGATGCAATTATGTGCAAACTATCGTTTTCTAGAACGACGAAATCGCCGTGTGGAATAATAACTTCTTCCCCCCGTACGACCATTGCTATAAGAATTTTTTTGCCGGAAGAACAAGCAATTTCTTTAAGTGATTGCCCTATCAACGGATTACCTTCTAAAATATCAAAGTCAACCATAACGGCCCTGCCGTTTGCAAAACTATCAACGGTGTTTGCAGAAGGGAACTTCAATACTTGCGCTATTTCTTTAGCCGTTGCTAGTTCGGGGTTAAAAGCGTAATCAAGCCCCAAAACGTCTTTCATATTATCAACTTCTTTGAAATATTCAGGGTCACGAACACGGGCAACGGTATGCTTTACGCCAAGTTTTTTAGCAAGCACCGAACACAAAATATTAACTTCGTCACGCGAAGTGCAAGCAATTAAAAAATCTGCTTTATCAACGCCTGCGTCTAAAAGCACCGCTCTTTCAAGTCCACCACCGATAACGCCGTTAACATCGTAACGATTTACTACGCCCGTAACGGTATTTTGATTTTCGTCAATAACCACTATGTCGTGATTCTCATTTACGAATTCACTTACTAAAGTTTCGCCGACTTTTCCTGCGCCGACTATAACAAGTTTCATCTCAAACTCCTAATAAATATTTATGCAAAATTATGCTTACAAATAGCAATGGCAAGTGCGCCAGGCCCTATATGGCAAGATACCGAAAGCGAAAGCGGATCAACAAACCTAAACTTAACGTTTGGTATAGTCCTTAAAATTTCTTCCTTTAACTTAAGCGCTTCCTTTTCGTTTTGGGTATGCGCAACCGATATCACCATTTTGCCCGCTAAATAGTCTTCCTTAAACTCACCGTTTAATTCTTTTATAATTTGTTCAAGCATTTTCTTTTTTGCTTGACCAAGAGAAAGCGCCACCGCAAATTTTTCAAAATTTTCCCCACGTGAATAAAGTATAGGTTTTACTTTAAGCATTGAACCTAACGCTGCGGCGGCGGGTGAAATTCTTCCCCCCTTTTTAAGATACTTCAAAACACCCATCGTTATGTAGATTGAAGACTTATCTTTATCACTTTCAAGTTTTTCTTTAATTTCTTTAGCAGAAAGACCTTGATTTGCGTATTCAATGGCTTCAAAAATACTGCTCTTTAACACCACGGAAATTCTTTTGTTATCAACGACTTGCACTCTGCCGTTAAATTTTTCCGCATAGTTTTTTGCGTTTTCGCAAGTTTTACTTAAACCTGAAGTCATTGGAATATATAAAATTTCTTCAGCGTCTTTAAGGTTTTCTTCCCAAAGTTCTTCTAAATAGTAACGTGACGGTTGTGAAGTGGTTACTTCAGCATCCAACGCTAATTTTTCATAAAATTCATCTTGAGTAATACTTATTTCTTCAAGATATTCTTCCATATTCACCGTGAACGGCATAGGTATAACGAAAATACCAAGTTTTTTTGCTTCCGCTTGTAATATGCCAGAATTTGAATCGGTAATAATTTTTACTTTTCTCATTAGATTTCCCGCTTAATTTTCTATAGTCAACGTATTGACTTTTTTATTATAGCAAAAACTTGTTAAAAATTCAAGCGTAAAACGTACATTTTTTATCGCTTAATTACAGGGATTTTTTAGCAGTAATATTTTTGCTTTTTTTACCCATACTCTTTTTGATTATTATGCGCTATAAAAACCTTTTTTTTATTAAAATTTTAACGTTGATATTTGTTTTTGCCGTAGGATTTTTTACCTTATCATCCGTGCAAACTGCTTACGCTTTGCCCTTTTATAACCTTAACCCCAAAGTTATCGTTTTAAGGGCGAAATTTTACACGTCGTACTCAACTTCTTCGTTAGAACGAAAGCAAAATATTGCACTTGCAAGTTCAACGCTAAATAACACCTTTATTGACGTAGGTGCAGAGTTTTCTTTTAACCGCACCGTAGGTGAACGAACCGAAAAGCGTGGATACAAAAAGGCTAAAATTATACTAAACGGCGAGTTTGCAGACGGCGTTGGCGGTGGCGTTTGCCAAGTTTCAACAACCCTATATAACGCCGTGCTATTATCAGGTCTTAAAGTGACCGAATTTCACCAACACTCTTTGCCCGTAAGTTACGTTAGTCCGTCTTTTGACGCCATGGTAAATTCTGGATGGGCTGACCTAAAATTCGTCAATAACACGAATAATCCTATTATAATTAAAACGCATGCGGACGGCAATAAATTAACCGTGGAAATTCACGGCGAACCTATGCAAGAACGCTATATAAGAAAAAGCGTTATAACAGAAGTTATTCCCGCCCCAAAAGAGTTGGAAATTCTTGACGAAAAAGGCGAATACCCCGACCTTTACAAAGGCGAAAGTATGGTTATTAAATATAGTTCTACTGGATTAAAAAGCCAAGGTTTTCTTTCAGTAATAAAAAACGGCAAAGAAATAAGATGCGACAAAATAAGAAGTGATAAATATAGCGCAACGCGTGGCGTGATTATAAAAGGCACGGCAGAAAACCCTTTAACTTTACCTGATATTACGAAAAGTCAAACGGATGAATAAAATATTTTCAAAGTTTTATAGGAAAAATTTTCAAATTATTAAAAATACTTTGACAAATACTTTTTTTTGTGATAACATATTTAGGCTTGAAAGCGAAATTGCTTGTAATTAAACGCTAAAAGCACAACTTAATATCTAATATTTTAATTCAGCATTATGGAGAAATACCCAAGAGGCCGAAGGCGACTCCGCCCTCATACCATAAGGGTATTCGTGGACTTTGGTTACAAACAGTTCCCCAAATTGTTTGCTTAACACGTCGTCCCCCTGCTACTTAGCAGGCTCGCTAAATTACAACTTAATAGTTAATATTTTAATTCAGCATTATGGAGAAATAGCCAAGAGGGCGAAGGGGACTCCGGCCTCATA
>JAZSJY010000179.1:0-3376 GCA_045534565.1 Christensenellaceae bacterium
AACGACGGCGAAGTAATAATCGTTGACGAATTTACCGGTCGTCTTATGATAGGTAGACGTTATTCGGACGGCTAAGTCGGAGGCCAAGCGGTCTTAGGAAGACAAGGATTTGGTTCAACTCCTTGGCTCACAGAACGACATGGCTACGATCCGACTTAACGACGGCGAAGTAATAATCGTTGACGAATTTACCGGTCGTCTTATGATAGGTCGTCGTTATTCGGACGGTTTGCACCAAGCAATAGAAGCAAAAGAAAGCGTAAAAATTCGCAATGAAAATAAAACTTACGCTACTATTACTTTCCAAAACTACTTCAGACTTTACAAAAAACTTTCAGGTATGACGGGTACTGCAAAATCTGAAGAAGAAGAATTCCGTGCAATCTACGGTTTAGACGTACTTGAAATTCCCACGAATAAACCCGTTGCAAGAATAGATATGCCAGACGTTATTTATAGAACGCACGGCGAAAAAAATAAGGCAATCGTTGAAGAAATAGCCCTTCGTCACGAAAAAGGTCAACCTGTGCTCGTTGGTACGGTAACGGTTGAAAAGTCGGAAGAACTTTCAAAACTTCTTATTCGTAAGGGTATCAAGCACAACGTATTGAACGCAAAGAACCACGCAAGAGAAGCAGATATCGTAGCGCAAGCGGGTAGATACGGCGCAGTAACCATAGCAACCAACATGGCTGGTCGTGGTACGGATATTTTGCTCGGTGGTAACCCCGAGTTTTTAGCAAAGCGTAAACTTCGTGACCAAGGCGTTAGCGACGAAGTTATTGAACTTGCAACTTCATACATTGCAGATATTCCCGAAGACGCAAAAGAAGTTAGGGAAAAATATAAAGAAATTTACGCAAAATTAAAAGAACAAACGGACGCTGAAAAAGAAAAGGTAGTTGAAGCAGGTGGTTTGCATATTTTAGGTAGTGAAAGGCATGAATCACGCCGTATTGATAACCAACTTCGTGGTAGAAGTGGTCGTCAAGGCGACGCAGGTTCTTCAATCTTCTTCATTTCGTTAGAAGACGATCTTGCAAAGCGTTTCGGTGGCGAAAGAATGGATAGAATATATCAAGTATTCAACATTGAAGAAGGTCAACCTATGCAATCAAAAATGCTTTCACGTAGCGTAGAAAATGCGCAACGCACCATTGAAGGTAAGAACTTCGGCATAAGAAAACACGTTCTTGAATACGACGACGTTATGAACAAACAACGTGAAGTTATGTACGCTGAAAGAATGAAGGTTATAAAGAGCGATAATATTCACGAAGATATTATTAAACTCGTTCCTGATTTCGTTCGCTACGTAATTTCAAACGCAGTTGATAACGAAAATAAACCTGATACTTGGGATTTAGATGCGCTCAATAACACTATTGAAATGAAACTTTTACCCAAAGAAAGCAACTTTATTACAAAAGAACGCGCTGAAAACTGGGATTACGAGTATTTAGTAGAAAAAGTAACTGAAGAAACTTTAAGAGTTTACGAAGATAAGATTGCAAGGTATAAAGAAGAAGGCATTGACTTTACCGAAATTGAAAAAATGGTATTCTTGCGTAATATTGATACCAAGTGGATTGACCACATTGACTCAATGGATCAACTTCGTAAGGGCATAAGTTTAAGGGGATACGGCAACGTTGACCCCGTCGTTGAATATAAAAAGGAAGGTCGTGAAATGTTTGAAGACCTTACCGCGTCAATTCAAGACGATACTATTACTTTACTTCTTAAAGCAGAACTTCAAAAAGTTCCCGTAAATAAACCCGAAGAAAAACCCGATTATCAAACTAACCAAACGGGCCCCGTAATGCCCAAAAAGGCAAAGCAAGAAATCGGTAGAAACGATCCCTGTCCTTGCGGTAGTGGTAAAAAATATAAAAACTGTTGCGGTCAAAACAAATAAAATTGATTAGCAATAGTAAAATTTAGGGGGAATTATGATTAAACCTGAAGATTTTAAGATTAAAATAAAAGAATTAAAAGGTATCCTAACGGAAACGGGACACTCTCTTTGACGTTGATAAATTAAGAACGGACTTAAAAGAAAAAACGGCGTTATCAGAAACGCCGGAAATATATACTGATTTAGCAAAATCACAACAAATATCTAAAGAAATAGCCTTTTTAACCAACAAAGTAACGGCTTTTGACAAGGCGGAAAAGGTTATAAACGACTCTGCAGATTTAGTTGAATTAGCCGAGTTAGAAAATGACGAAAGCGTGCTAATGGAAGTAGAAAAAGAACTTATGGCAGTTGAAAAGGCGATTGAAGAAATGCGCCTTTCTGCCTTATTAAAGGGCAAATACGATAAGTTGAACGCACTTTTGACCTTGCACGCAGGCGCAGGTGGAACTGAAGCGTGCGACTGGACGGAAATGCTTTACCGTATGTATATGTATTATGCGGAAAAGAACGGCTACACTTTGACAGAATTAGATAGGTTGGCAGGCGACGAGGCGGGCATTAAGTCGGTATCTTTTAAGATTGAAGGGGATTGCGCTTACGGTTATTTGAAAGCCGAAAAGGGCGTGCACCGTTTAGTAAGAATTTCGCCTTTTGACGCAAATAAACGCCGTCATACTTCGTTTGCATCACTTGAAGTAATGCCAGAGATTGAAGATGACGACGAAATTAAAATTAGTCCCGACGAATTAAAGGTTGATACTTTCCGTTCAAGTGGCGCAGGTGGTCAACACGTAAACAAGACGGAATCTGCAATAAGAATAACTCATATACCTACGGGTATAGTGGTTGCTTGCCAAAACGAAAGAAGTCAAACGCAAAATCGTGAAATGGCAATGAAAATGCTTATCAGTAAACTCATTGAAAAGCGTGAAGCCGAAAGAATGGAACTTGACCAAGATATCAAGGGTGAAATTAAAAAGATAGAATGGGGCAGTCAAATTCGTTCGTACGTATTCTGCCCGTATACTTTGGTAAAAGATCATAGAACGGGCTTTGAAATTACCGATATAGACAGCGTAATGAACGGCAACATACAAGGTTTTATTAACGATTATTTAAAAAAGACTAACTAATGAACTATTTTGAAAAGATAAAATCGCAACCGATAAAAGAAAATCCTATAATAATGGGCATAGAAACTTCTTGTGATGAAACGGCGGTTGCAATAATAAAAAACGGCAGGGAAGTTTTAGCAGACGAAATAATCAGTTCTGCCACCGAACACGCAAAATTCGGTGGTGTAGTGCCTGAAATAGCGTCAAGAACGCATACTACTGCAATACTTACCGCAACAGAACGGGCGTTAAAGAGCGCAAATCTTACGTTAGACGATATAGATGCGTTTGCCGTAACCGAAGGCGCAGGGCTTTTGGGTGCGTTGCTCGTTGGCGTTTC
>JAZSJY010000205.1:0-3258 GCA_045534565.1 Christensenellaceae bacterium
TGTGGATTATACCGATAAATTGCTTTCAATAATGAAAGAAGAAGACGTTAAATGCACTTTTTTCGCCGTGGAATTTTGGGCTACTAAATATCCCGAATACGTTAAAAAGATAGTTGACGACGGTCATGAAATAGGCACGCACTCTGCAACTCACCCAAAAATGAGCAAACTTGACGTTGCTACGATAAAAAAAGAATTGCAAACTTCAACTTCGGCAATAGAAAATATAACGGGAAAAAAAGTAACGCTATTTCGCCCACCGTTTGGCGACTATAACGACGCGCTTATTGAAACGGCAGAAAGTTTGGGGCTATATTCAATTCAATGGAGTGTAGATAGCCTTGACTGGAAAGATATTTCTGCAAAAAAGATTATTGATAGGGTTGTAAGAAAAACTGATAACGGCGATATAGTGCTATTTCACAATCAAGGCAAAAACACAGCCGAAGCCTTACCTGAAATTATAAAGCAACTTAAGGCAAAAGGGTATACTTTCGTACCCATAGGGGAACTAATTTATCATGAAAACTTTACCATTGACAATAGTGGAAAGCAAATAAAAAACTATTAGAAATTCTTTGGAGGAAATAATATATGAACAATTTAACAGAAAAAAACAACAAGGTTTTTATTAGCGGGGAAATAATTTCACCGGCAGAATTTTCGCACGAAGTATACGGCGAAGGGTTTTACGAAATGAACGTACTCGTTAAAAGACTTTCAGGGCAAGCGGATATTTTACCCGTAACGGTATCTGAAAGGCTTATTGCCGATAAGGACCTTAAAGTTGGCGTAACTATGAACGCCCTTGGGCAATTCCGTTCATACAATAAATTAGTTGACGGCAAAAGTAAACTTATGCTTACCGTATTCGTAAGGGAACTTTTAGACGATGCGCCATTAAAAAATCCCAACAGTATAGTTTTAACGGGATATATATGTAAGCAACCTATTTATAGGACTACGCCTTTTAATAGAGAAATTGCCGATCTTTTAATCGCCGTTAATCGCTCTTACAATAAATCTGATTATATCCCTTGCATTGCTTGGGGCAGAAACGCGCGTTTTGCTAAAAACCTTGGCGTAGGCGAAAAGATTGCTATAAGCGGAAGAATTCAAAGCAGGGAATACCAAAAGAAAATTGCAGACGACGATATTAGAACGCTCACGGCGTACGAAGTATCAATTTGCAAACTATCGGCTTATGAAAACGCAGAGAATTTTGACGTTGAAGAAGAGTTTAACTTGCTTGGCTTTAACGGAAGTTATCAAGAAAGTACCTATATAGACTAAAACAAAACCCGACTTGATGGGGTGATATCTTTAGCGGAGAATTTGAAAACTCTGTGAAGTGCGAGCATCGCATTTATCCAGGCAAACGCAAATTTGGACTAGCCAAAATCCATGTAACAAGCAGAAAGAGAGAGCAAATCGGTTAAAACTGAAATGCTCTCTCTTTTTATGTTGATTTAAGTTTAGAGTTATGAGGCTCGCTTTACTCGCCGTTATGAATTTGCTACTCAAACGTTATAATATGATTGACCATATAACCTAAAACTTGGTAAAGCCAATCATAACAATGCGTAGCATTTCATAACTCATAACTTGCCCTTAGGGCAATCATAGTTGTAGCGTGATACTCTATCAAGAGCATCACGCTACAAAGTCGGGTTTTTTAATTATTTAGTTTTTTTCTTTCTTATTATAAAGTAAGTCGTCGTTCCACAAACGCACGCCGTTACGAGTAAAATCAAAAGAATATTTCTAACGGAAATTTTTGGCGAATCGTCAAGCGCAGTTTTGTCAACGTAACCTATAAGATAGGTATCGCCGACTTTATAGGCAATTTTAACTATTTTACCTTGTTCTTCAATAAGTCTAACTTCCGTACCCTTATCAAAACTGCCAACTTTATTCGTTAGAGCGACGTCGTTAAATACGTCGCACGCTTTTAACTTTTGAATTTTAAATGCAGACCATTGTACGTCCTTTGCTAAAACTTCAACGGTGTAATCTTTAGGAATATAGCCGGTGTAGTTAACGCCGTTTACGGTAAATTCTGCAAAATAGAAAACTTTATCAAGATAGTTAAGTTGTTTTTTGGGGTTAATCACCGTGTTCTTTTCAAGGCGAATTACGTTTGTATCGGTAAGAGCAAAGTTTGATTTTTCGTTTATGATAGGCAAGTAATAACCGTTAACGCCCGTGGTAACGAACGCTTGTACGGGGACGTTTTCGCTAACGGATAACGTTTGTTCGGTAACGTCGGTTGCAAGCGTCTTATCTATAAGCACCGTTTTATTTTGAGTAACTAACACCAACATAGTTACGGTAGTAAAGCCGTTAGTTATAGTTGCGTCGGTTATATATAAATATTGTTCGGTGTCACCAACGAGTGAGTTAAATGTAAAGTTTTCGTTTGTCGTGTTTACGCAATAAACGTTTTGCCCGTCTTTTCTTTGGTAAACTTTAAGCGAGTTGAAATCTGCGTTACTATCCGTAAGTTTATAGTCAGTTGGAATTACTACTCGGTCAACTGAAAGGTTGGGTAGGGCAGTAGTAGAATAAGTTATTTCTTCGCCGTCAAACAAAAGGTTAACCGTCTTTTTATCAAAGTTCATTGAAAAAGATTTAACGTTTTTATTCGGGGCGTCAAACGTCGCTAATTCTTTTTTATACACACCGCCGTCGTCGTAAACGTAATAGAGTTTTCCTTCGTCTAAAACTAAAAGATTACCGCCAAGGTCGGTGGCAATTTTTTCAGTTGCCGTGAAAGAAAGGTTAACGGTAACGCCGTCGCCGTTAGTTTGATCGTATTTTTTAACGGTAGTGCCGTTAGAAAGGTAAATGTTTTGGTACGCGTCAACTGCAATTTGCTTTGCAGTAAAGTTGTTTGCCTTAAAAAATTCTCCGTTAAAAGTAAGCGTATCGTCACTTGAATAACGGTAAATTAACGCAGGGGCGTTTCCGTTATCAGCAAGTAAATAAAAATATCCGTTTTGATAGCAAATATCTCTAACTATATAAGAGTCGTTTGAAATTTTTTCACCAAAAGTTTTGGTCTTAAGGTCAAAGAATTGAATTTTGCCGTCGGTAACGTCGTGTCCGTAAGAGAATAAAATTTTATCGTCGCCCAAAGCAAAGGTATCAGGCATTTCACCCTTAAAGGTAACGCCGTCGGTATCGTCAACGTTTCCTTTCATTATATTAATGAAATTACTGCGCGCGTACGCGTTTGCCGAGGGGGAAACGATCAAA
>JAZSJY010000220.1:0-3613 GCA_045534565.1 Christensenellaceae bacterium
GCAACTTTAAAGTCCATATCACCAAGGAAGTCTTCTAACCCTTGAATATCGGTAAGAATTGAAACTTTACCTGATTCAGTATCTTTAATAAGCCCCATAGCAATACCAGCAACGGGCGCTTTAATGGGAACGCCTGCATCCATAAGTGCTAAAGTAGAACCACAAACGCTACCTTGTGATGTTGAACCGTTTGAACTTAAAACTTCAGAAACAATTCTAATAGCATAAGGGAAATCTTCTTCGCTAGGAATTACAGGTTCTAATGCTCTTTCTGCAAGAGCACCGTGACCGATTTCACGTCTACCAGGACTTCTTAAGGGTTTTGCTTCGCCTGAAGCATAGCCAGGCATATTGTATTGATGCATATATCTCTTAGTGGTTTCGCCGTCAAGACCTTCAAGCTTTTGTGCTTCTGAAAGCATTCCAAGTGTACAAGTTGACATAACTTGAGTTTGACCTCTAGTAAACACGCCTGAACCGTGTACTCTAGGAAGAACACCTGCATCACACCAAATCTTTCTAACTTCGGTAAGTTTTCTACCGTCGGGACGAATACCCGTGTTCGTGATTTTTGCTCTTACTTTTTCTTTAGTCATATAGTAAAGAGCGTCTTTAATTTCCCTAGTTTTGTCGGGGAAAATTTCAGCAAAATGTTCTAAACAATCTGCTTCAACCTTATCTTGACCTGCTTGTCTTTCATGTCTATCAAAAGTATCAAGCGCTTGATCAAGCATTTTATCTGCGTATTCCCTTACGGCTTTATCAATTTCTTCTGGAATATGATAAAGTTCAATTTCTTTCTTGGGTTTGCCAATTTCTTTAATGATTTCTTCTTGGAAAGCACAAAGACGCTTAATTTCTTCGTGACCAAACAAAATTGCACCAACCATTTCGTCGTCGCTAATTTCGTTAGCGCCTGCTTCAACCATCATTATTGCATCTTTAGTACCTGCAAGGTTTAAGGTTAGCGCAGTCTTTGCACGTTGTGCTTCATCTGGATTGATTACGTATTCGCCATCAACCATACCTACTACAACGCTACCTGTAGGACCTGCAAAAGGTATATCAGAAATACTGATTGCAATTGAACTACCAAGCATTGCCAAAGGTTCAGGTTGAATGTCAGGCTCAACCGAAAGAGCCGTAGCAATAACGATTACGTCATTAAAAAGCCCTTTGGGGAAAAGAGGACGAATAGGTCTGTCAATAAGCCTGCTAGTTAAAATAGCCTTATCAGACGCTCTACCTTCTCTCTTCTTGAAACCACCGGGAATTCTACCGATTGAATACATTTTCTCTTCAAAATCTACGCCCAAGGGGAAGTAATCCATACCATCACGGGGTTGTGGTGCCATAGTAACGTTTACCATAACAGCAGTTTCACCGCAACGAACGATACAAGAGCCGTTAGTTTGTTCAGCATATTTACCTGTTTCAACTACGAGTTCTCTTCCACCAACGGTTGTTTTGAACACTCTAAAAGTTTCTGTCATTTTATTCTCCTTCTAACTCTATTTTTTTGAAACGTCGCGCAACCTACGCGGCGCATTTTTCCACTTACAATATAACAAAAATCGGGCGACAAAAAATTATGCCGCCCCATTTCGTCTTTTTTACTTTCTTAAATTCAAATCAGCGATAATCTTTCTGTATCTTTCAATATCAATTTCTTGTAAATACTTCAAGAGACCGCGTCTTTCACCAACCATTTTCATAAGGCCACGTCTTGAGTGGTTATCATGCTTGTTGATTGAAAGGTGTTGATTTAAGTGATTGATTCTTTCAGTAAGAAGTGCGATTTGAACTTCTGCTGAACCCGTGTCGCCTTCATGACGACCAAACTTTGCTATAATTTCTGCCTTTTTTGCTTTTTCCATTTCTTTTATCCTCCTATTTATTTATGGAATAATTCGCTTTAAACAAAGCAATGGGTGGAGAACCACAAAACCTTGCCTAAAGTATCAAGCCTATTTAGTATACCAAAATTTATAAGCTTTGTAAACTATTTTTTTACTTAATTGCGTTTATTTTTGCTTATTTTGCGTCTTTTTATCTTCTATCGCCCAAAGATAGAAGTTCCTTACTTCATCAACGACGCTATCCCACGAGCGATAAACTTGTTTATACGCCATTTCTTTAGTTTCAGCTAACCTGTTTTTATCTGCAATTATTTTTTGAATTTTATCTGCCCACGCAATAGCGTTTTCTTCTGCTAAATAGCCGTCCACGTCGTCAGTCAATATCTCTGCAGTAGAACAACCTTTTGTCATAAGCGAAGGTAATTTTAGCGCTGCCGCTTCAATAGGTGCTAGACTTGCCGTATCAAACGTTGACGGAAAAAGGAATAAATCACTTGCTAAGTAATACCCAGCCAACTCTTCTCTATCCATAATTTTGCCAGTAAACTTAACGCAATCTTCAAGTTGTAATTGTTTAACCAACTTTTCTAACTTGCTTTGATGCGTTCCTGCCCCAACTATCAAATACTTAAATTTTACGCCCCGCTCTTTCAAAATTTTAAGGGCATTTAAAGGCAAGTCAAGTTTTTTATTTTCTACTATTCTACCGACTGAAAGAAATACGTTTTCTTCTTCAAAAAGATCTTCTTTTTTTATTATTCTATCGCGTAATTCAGCATGCTTTTCAGGGAAAGTTAAATCAGTTCCGTTTCTTATAACGGTTGTTCTACCCTTATAACCATATTCACGCAAAGTATCAACCGTACCGTTTGAAACGCACACGACGTAATCAGCCATATTAAACGCTCTCATAATAAGTTTCATTGCCGGTTTTATTAAACACTTTGGTAAAACGCGTTCAAAATCTTCATGAAATCTTGTATGAAAAGTTATAACGGTAGGCACGCCACGTTTTTTTGCAAGTTTCATCATATGTTGTGGCAACAAAAATGGCGAGTGACAATGAACGATATCAAAATCGCTTTTATTTTTCATTATCTTTTTAGTTTTATTTTGCAAAAATGGAATTACCGTTCTATACGATTCTGCAACTGGAAAAGACGGAATTCTATGCACGATAAAAGGATCTTTATCAACGTACTTACGATATTTAGGAACGACGATTTCCACATCCGTATCGCCACGTTTAACAAAGCATTTTCCGTAATTATTAACTAATATGGTAGGGCCATCCCAAGAAGGATAATAAGTATCTAATACTTGCAAAACCCTTATTTTTTTTGCATTTTCTTGCATTTCACACCGCTAACTAAACAGTTTTTCTTTTTGTGCTTTAATAATTTCTTTTTTATTAAGATAAGTAACCACGTCTTTGGGTGACGCCACACGTTCTATGCGTTCCCCACCGTTAAACACTCTTTTACTTATAGCGTTTGCACCACAAGCAACGTTTTGGGCGATTTCCTCCATCACGTCTACGTTATAAACACAGGCTTTGCCTGGTTTCGCATAGCCAACGTTTTCTAAATTACCCGCCATATATTTTTGCCTATATAAATAATAAGGGTTATACCCAGCGCTTAAAAGTTCCCTATTCGCATACTCTACCATCTGGTTAACTATTTCACCAGACAACCTTTCTTTTGTCATTGCAAGATAAGAACCACGTTTTATACATAGCGTATGAACGGTTA
>JAZSJY010000212.1:0-10305 GCA_045534565.1 Christensenellaceae bacterium
GTAAAGTAATACCAATTCTACCGTAGTTACCTGCAGGAACTTCACCGTTTGAAATACGGATAACGTTTTCTTTAGTAGCATCTTCAACGATGTCGGTCGCTACGTTGTAAGCAACGGTTACTTCTGCGTTATAGAAGTATGATTTTACGTAGGATTCATATGCTTCTTCGTCAAACCTACCGAGTTCGCCAACGCCAAGTTTTGATACAAGCTCTGCCTTAATTTCTTCTGCCGTAGGTTGATATTCAACTACTGAAATATAGATTTCAAAACTTTCCCAGCCTTGAAGAATAATATCAAAGGTATCTTTACCTGCATAAGAATCAATAGTTACAGTAGTCCAATCTGTATTTTGACTTAACGGCCATGCATAATCCCAGCCAGGATACAAACCGTGTTGCAAACTCATCATAGGCGTTGCGCCAGATTGAGCTACACTTACAACTTTGTAGTTTAATGTAAATTTACTAGCAATTGACTTGGGTAAAGTAATACCAATTCTACCGTAGTTACCTGCAGGAACTTCTCCGTTTGAAATACGGATAACATTTCCTTTAGTAGCATCTTCAACGAGCTTAACGTCTAAATTATACGCAACAGTTACTTCTGCATTGTAAAAATATGCTTTAATATAATCTATGTACGCTTTTTCATCAAACTTACCGAATTCGTTTTTACCAAGTTTTGATACAAGGTCTGCTTTGATTTCTTCTGCCGTAGGTTGATATTCAACTACTGAAATATAAATTTCAAAGCTTTCCCATCCTTGAAGAATAATATCAAAGGTATCTTTACCAGCGTAAGAATCAATGGTTACAGTAGTCCAATCTGTATTTTGACTTAACGGCCAAGCGTAATCCCAGCCAGGATACGTGCCGTGTTGCAAGCTCATCATAGGTGTTGCACCAGATTGAGCTACGCTTACAACTTTGTAGTTTAACGTAAATTTACTAGCAATTGCTTTGGGTAAGCTAATACCTATTCTACCATAGTTACCAGCAGGAACTTCTCCGTTTGAAATACGGATAACGTTTCCTTTAGTAGCATCTTCAACGAGCTTAACGTCTAAATTATACGCAACAGTTACTTCTGCATTGTAAAAATATGCTTTAATATAATCTATGTACGCTTTTTCGTTAAACTTACCAAATTCGCCAACGCCAAGTTTAGACACAAGGTCTGCTTTGATTTCTTCTGCCGTAGGTTGATATTCAACTACTGAAATATAAATTTCAAAAGTTTCAAACCCTTGAAGAATAATATCAAAGGTATCTTTACCAGCATAAGAATCAATGGTTACAGTAGTCCAGTCTGTATTTTGACTTAACGGCCATGCGTAATCCCAGCCAGGATACAAACCGTGTTGCAAACTCATCATAGGCGTTGCGCCAGATTGAGCTACACTTACAACTTTGTAGTTTAGTGTGAATCTACTTGTTATTGACTTGGGTAAAGTAATACCAATTCTACCGTAGTTACCTGCAGGAACTTCTCCGTTTGAAATACGGATAACGTTTCCTTTAGTAGCATCTTCAACGATGTCGGTCGCTACGTTGTAAGCAACGGTTACTTCTGCGTTATAGAAGTATGATTTTACGTAAGATTCATAAGCTTCTTCGTCAAACCTACCGAGTTCATTTTCGCCAAGTTTTGATATAAGCTCTGCCTTAATTTCTTCTGCACTTGGCTTATATTCAATTACTGAAATATAAAGATCAAAGTTACCTATGTTGTTAACACCTATAACGAGTTTATCTTTACCTTGATAGCCATACCCACTAGTAACGTTATAAACTGACCAGCTGTCAACTTGGTTAGAACACCAAACGCTTGGCCAACCTTCAGTAGCCGTCATGAAATCCCATAAATATACTTCTGCCGTTGCAGTTGCAACCATTCTATACTCAATAGAGAAACTTGCAGGTAAGGTTTTGGGCAAATATATATAAAATTTGTTGTAACCGCCGTCACCTGAAATATGCAATACTTTACCCTTTTCGCCCTTTGGATCTTCAACTATTTCAGCAGTTGCAGATTTACCGTTTTGAGCAGTATTTTCAAAGAAGTAAATGTAATTTTCATTGTCAAATCTAGCATATTCTTTATCGCCAAGACTTGCCGCTAATTCGCCGATAACTTCTTGACGTTTGGTAATTGATTGCGATTCATAAGATTCAATGTAACCTTCTGCTTCTGCCCTAACAGTGATAACGTAATTAAAGTTAGGCAATTCAAAGCTATTATTTTCAACAACGAATTCTTCGCCGTTAACCGTTACCACGTATTTTTCAGCATTTTGAACATCATCCCAAGTTAAAACACCATCTGCCGTTTGAAGATTTTCAGGAGCATCAAGTCTTTCTAACTCTTCAATGGTAATTTGATCAAGGTATACGTAGTAATCTGTTTCAGCAGGCATTAAAGCAACGCCAAACAAAATGTAATCACTTACTCTAGCATTATTGAAAGCATAAGCAAGACCTTCGTAAACGCCCTTTCTATTAAAGGTAACCGTGTACCAATCGTTTAATTGAGAATCATACGGATTTGCATTGAGCGATCTAGCAGCACCATCGTCGCCATAGCCATATAAACGCAAACCTTTATATGGACCTTTAGAAACGCCTTCAACTCTAAATTTAATACTCAAAGCATTTGCTGTTTCTAACGATAAGGTGTTTGGTAATTTAAGTGCAACAACACCCCAACCACTTACGTTAGTAGTTATTTTAATTTTAAGAACACCTTCAGCGCCTTCATAACTTTCTAAATATTCAGCGCTAAAATCAGATGCAACCGCACCTGCATCTATAAGGTTATAAGCGATATTTGCAGAACATACGTCAAACACGTAAGTTTCATCAGCAAAGTCTGCAATAAAGCCGTCTTCTTGGTCAACGTAACGAACAACAATACCTACGTATTCAGAATCGTAATATGGGTTGCCATCGCCAACTGCTTTAACTTTAATTATATAGTTTTTATCTTCGGGTTTATCAAAAGCATAGGTCGTTGCATTGATTTCAGTACTTTGACCATTAATGTCAATTACGTAACCTTTTGCACCTTCAACTGCTTCCCAAGAAACAATTTTGTCTTCATTAATCGTAAGCCCCGTTGGAGCAGGTAGCATGTTGGTAACTACTGCGCTATAACTTGAATCTTCAAACATAACGCCGTCGCCAAGTGCCTTAACCTTAATTTTATATCCACCTTGTGGTAAATCTATTTCTGCAGCAGTAACAATTTGAGTTTGGTCATTAATATTTACTGCGTAGCCAGAAGCGTTCTCAACTGCATTCCACGTAATTTTGTTGCCACTTTCTAAAATATTTGTAGGAGTAGCAAGTTGTTCAATTTCAGTTATTGAGGCAATGTAAATTACTTGTGCCGTTGTTCCTAAACTTTCACCTGCTTGTTTAACGTCAAGTTGAACACCTTTAATCACGCCTGCTTCATCTTGTAAAGCTTCAAGTACGCTTGAAGATAAAATTGCAGTAAACCATGCGCCTTCTTCTATAGGCATAAATCCAACAATATTTACACCTATGGCTTCAACGTGAGTATGTTCAAACGCCATTACGTTAAATCTTTCAAGGTCTATAGTTGATTCTTCTATAAACATTCTAATAGCAATGCGTTTGCCTTCTTGATAGTTATATTCTCTTGGGAAACGCAAGTTAAAGCTTGAATAGTAACCAAAGTTGTGGTTGAAGTAATTCATGCTAACCTTTGCAACACCGGTTTCGCCTTCAAATTGATCTAAAATTTCAACATCGGGGTTACCTTGTCTATCAGTTGCCGTTCCACCGCCAAAAACGTTAACGTAATCGGCATTATCAAAAGATGCGATCATTGCACCGGTTGCATCACTTGCCATCCACGTTTTATCTGCAATAAAGAATTCCCATTGCTTTGAAGATTTGTTACCGTAAATATCGCTAATTTCAAGAACGTATACGTATTCGCCAACTTCATCAGGAATAAACGTCTTCATATTACTAATTACGTATTCTTTAGCAGGGTTGTCTTTTTTGTAAACTTTTAATGCAGTCGTTGTATAATCAACATCTGAAACGTCTTCTACAATTTCTGTGGGAAGAAAAACTTCTTCACCTTTGTATAAATTGTAAAATACGTCGTTAGCCGTTATAACAGGGCCTGTTGTATCTTGTGATTTAACAACGTGGGTTACTGAGTCAACGCCAACGCTTGAATAAGTAATTTTATAATCACCTATCATGTCGGCATTAATTTCAATAGCCGAAGTTGAAATTATGATGTCGTTAGGATTACGAACCTCAATTTCAACAACACCGTCAACGGTTCCGTTTTTGTCAGCCTTATGTGCACTTGGCACTACGAATGACGAGCCTAACTCAACAGTGGAAACAATTTCACTGTCAAGCACGATTTTTACTTCATTCTGTCCGCCCGAACTGCATCCATCGGCACAACCAACGGCAAGAAATACTGCCGCACAACAGGTAAGTACCAGTCCGAGAATGAGACTTAAAAATCTTTTCTTCATGTTTTCCTCCTTTATAATTAAAAATTATTTAACAATTTGTTAAATTACACGATTGATTTGTTATGCGCCTATCGCTCTCTTATAATTGTTAATTATAGTTGACCATCTATTGCCCTTATAATGAGTTAATATGTTTTGCGCATACGCATTTGGTTCTATTTTGCTTGCAGTATTACTAAACACGTTTATTTGTATTGGATAAATACTGAAACCACCGTACTTAATGAATAAATCATTAATCGTTCCGCCCCCTTGCGAAACAATGTAATCCGTTTCTTTATCAATTTTCATACAATCTTTTAAGAATTGTGGTACTGATGCATCATCTTTTATTTGGTCGTAATTATTGTATCCATAAGGTAATCTTACCAACCCACCAACTGCATCTGACGCTACTTTTTGCGCAATATCGCTAGTAAGGAAACGAACAAAATCTTTACAGCCTTCTAAATTCTGCGCCTTTTTACCAATGGCGATTGAACCACCTATATGCGCACCACTTATATTTCTTGCTTCTCTAACAATTTCAACATCTTCATCAGAAACGCCTTCTGGTTTAGTTGTAATTACTCCGTCAACGTAATCAACTACTTGACGAAGAACGTTATCGTCCGCAATAGTAGTAGTTCTATTGATAACAGCACTCATAAGCGGAACTTTGGTTGCGCCAAGTGTTTGAGGTTGACCTTTGTCTTCCATAGCGGTTAAATATTCTTCCATTTCACCTAAAACGTATGAACCGTTGTAGTGGTATGCAACTTTTGCGTTGTTTGTACCGTAACCTAAACCAGCAAGCACCCTTTCAGCAGCCATAAAGTCCATTGCATCACTATCGGTATGCATATATCCGTTGGTCTTTAAAGTGAGTTTTGAAACCACGTCGTACATTGCAGCATAAGCATCTAAATTATCTTCAATAGGATGAGGATAATCTTCTGCTAAAACCCACTCGTTTTGATCGTTTTTATATTCGCCTGCTAACGTGTGATTGTAATTTTCAATACCCATTGCTTGTGCAAGCCATACTTCAGGACTGAAATAGTCCATACCGTCACCATAGTGGGCAACTGTCAAAAAAACGTTTTTAGCCTTTAGCGCATTACCAAACTCAAACAATTCGTCAGTAGTTCTTGGTAAAACGTATCCATCGCCCAAAGCTTCTTTAACAGTGGTAAGGTTATAACAGAATTTATATCCGCTTAACCCTTCACCATAAGGCAAGTAGTATATTTTATCAGTATTTTTAGGATAAATTTTGTTTTCTATTTCATCATCAATCTTGTCTTTAACAAGAACGTCTTCACCCGTTGATTTTCCATCGTAAATATCTTTCAAGTCAACAAGGAAGTTACCTGCTTTGTTATAGTCGTATAAATAACTTAACAAATATACGTCGTGTGTTTGTGTCCCTGCCGAAAGTTTTATACCTTCTTCGCCATCAAGAGGTGTGTTTTTAATGTTGATGTAAGTTTCAGTATCAACATTATCCATGTAATATTTTGCAACGTCTTTAATCCATTGATCGCCAAAACCAGAATTATTGTGCAAAACTCTAACTTGTTTAGGTCTGTTCTTATAGTCTGATAAAAGACCATTGTCTTTGACTTTACAACCTGCAAACATACCCGTAGACACCAAGAGCACTAACAAAAGTGCCGTAATCATAGTGCTTAACCTTTTAAACATTTTGTATTTCTCCTTATTTTATATTAAATTACCTTAAGGCAAATTTATTTTTTAGCCTTTTATTCCCCCTGATATTTGCACGTCCATAAACTTATCTCTGAAAATTATGAACAGCACAAGAACGGGAATTGTTGTTATAATCAAACTTGCATATAATATAGGTGTTGCGCCAGGTTCTCTTTCTATCGCAATTTGATAGGTATAAAGACCAGATGCCAACGTAGGATATTCAGGCATAAATAACAACGGAAATTGTGGATCGCCCCAAAGACCTATAAACGTTGTTAATCCAAGGGCAATCATTGAAGGTACTGCAAGTGGAGAATATATTGTCATAAACACTCTAAAATGCCCAGCACCATCAATAAACGCCGCTTCGGCATACTCACCACTTATCCCTTTGAAAAAACTATAAAGCACTATAAAGTTAAATCCCATACCACTCATTTGAGTTATTAACATAAAAGGAGTGTTATAAATTTTTAACAAATCCGACAACTTGAACAACGCAGTTAAATTACTCATTATTGGTATCATCATACTGATTATAGCCGTCCAATAGATTATAGCGCCACCTGCGAATTTATACCTTGCAACCGCATAAGCCGTTGCTGCCGATACGGCTACACCTAAAAAAGCACCGCCTATCGTCCACCAAATACTATTTATAAACATACCTGAAAAGGTAAATCCACCTGCTTCTATGCTTACAAATGCTTGTACGTAGTTAGAAAAGTCTAAAGAGTTAGGTGCTTTCATAAACCCGTTAAGCATAAAGAAATCGGTTGGCGTTAACGAAACGATAATTCCCCAAACAATAGGCACTATCAAAGATATAGCGTGAAGCATAAATATAATTGCAACAATTATCTTTACAATCTTAAACGAAGTTGAGGTAGGCTTTTTTTCTCTAATTTTCTCTTTCATTAGTAAGTTACCCCCTTATTTAATTTTGTTGTGATAAATCGGCTAACTATTACTAATGGAATTGCCAAAACGGTAAAGAACAAACCTACCGCCGATGGATAGTTTAAGTTCCCTGCCGTAACTTCCCAATATATCCAAAAAGAAAGTGTATACGTATGATTATATTCCACACCGTTGGTGAATAATAGAATTGGACCCGTGGCGGTAAATAACGTTGAAACGTTCAATATGAGCATAACCGCTAGCGTTTCCCAAATCAATGGTAACGCTATTGACCAAAGTTCCCTAAGCCAACCACAACCATCAATTTTACCAGCATCAATAATTGTATCGGGAATTCTGCCAAACGCCCCTAGATAAAGCAACATGTTTACGCCGTAACCAGCCCAAAAAGTGAAAAATACTATGGTATTAGTCGCCGAACCTACTTGCGATAGCAACGGTGGCATTGTGTAGCCAAAAATATTTTTTAATATTACCGATAATGGCCCTGCCGTTGAAATCATATTCTTGAACAACGTTACGTATAGCACAGATGGAATAATTGACGGTAAAAAGAACAACACTACTAATAATTTGTGTCCTGCAACTTTTTTCCAAAGGAAGTAAGAAACAAAAACCGTAACAATAAGTTTTACTACACCCATCAACCAATATTCTAGAGTATTTATAATTGAATACAACAATACTGAATTAGGAGCTTTCAAATCAACAAATATTTGCGTAAAGTTATCCCATGTAAACTTTTCTGTTCCATCAATCATTTGATAGGTAAACGCCATTTTGAATTGCTCAAAATTCAAATATACGAAAAACAATAAGAAATGAACAACGGCAACAGAAACCATGCAGTATGCAAAGATTTTTCCCCTGCGCTCAAAAATTCTTTTTCCGTTTGCTTTTGATGATTTATTCGCCATAAATCAACCCCCTGATTTTAAGCCTTATCAATTTCCGTGAGTGGAATTATAAATACGCCTTCACCTGCTTGTAATGGAACGCTTAATTTATTGTTGCTAACTTTAAGCACCATTTCAATACCTGCTCTATACATAAGCACGCCTTTAGCGTTGTCAAATTGCAAATCAACTACATTAGTCAAGCCCTTTGAGGGTTCTGTATAGTTTACTAACATATAACCTTGATAATTGTTTTGATCTTTAAATTGTCCAACAAGCGCATCATAACTAGCAGAAATATTCTTAATCCCTTTAAGTGAAGATAATTCATAATTAACAACTGATTCAAAACCAGAGTTTTCATCAGGAGTTTTACCTGTAATAGTTTTTGCGCCTTGCCAGTCAAACGCATCAAACAAGTAATCAATTTTTGTAATTTCTTCGTTTATCTTTCTAACAGCGTCGTAAGAAGGTCCTTTCGCGCCGTAAGAGAACATGCCTGAATATCCGTCGTAACCAGTAGTGTTATATGGATAATACTCTAAACGTTTAGCACCTAAAGCCAAGTTGGTATATACTTGGAATCCAATATCTTCAGCATTCTTTGGAACTCTATAATTTCCCCAACCAGCCGCTTGAATAGCACTTGCAAAGTCAACGTTATATTTGTGCGCTACAGAACTTACAACCATAAGGTCGTATAAATATGTTGTAGATATAAAATTGTTCATCCCTCTTTTCATCAAGGGGTAATGGTCAACACCAATATCTTTTTTATCTCCAGCAACGTGCTTTATAACTTGTTCAGCGTAAGTTTCAATATAAACTTCAAATGCCGTTTTATCTTCAGTAGCATCAACACCTAATTGTTCAGGCGTTGCATACGAAGGGAACATATTTGCATGCCAAACTTTATTTGAATGATTTTCGTTATACCAAGAAACGTAATATTCTTTAATTTCATCAAACATTCCCGCACCAGGTTCGTCAATGAAATAGAAACCTTTTACTGCCGGTAAATTATCAAAATTAATCTTTTTCGTATCAAATTGTTTGAAATAGTTGGGAAATTTTGATTCTTCAATAGCATCAGGATATACAGTTCTATCTATTCCCCAATTTAAAGGCGAACCACCAAAAACAATCATATCCAATCCAACTTGTTCACATAAAGTAGCCGCTGCAGTTATTTGGGAAACTGATGCCGCCGTAGGATAGTAGTTAAAAGTATTAAAACCAGCACCCTTATATAACGTTAAATTTCTTTCATCTGCATCAAGGTAGTGGTCGCCAAAAAGCATCAACTCAAAATTGTCTTCGTAAGTAGGTCTAACTAATTGACTTGCAGAATAATTGTCTTCGTTATTATTACAAGCAACAAGTGTGCTTACTACTAAAATAGTACTTATAATTAAACACAAAATTTTACTAATCCTTTTCATTATTTCTCTCCCATTAAAGATTTTTCGCCAAAAAAAATTAATCCATCTTTGTAGCGTAAATATATTTTACTACTTCAACGAGCCTATTTCAACAAATATATTGACGCAACCTTGCTCTACATTGACTTTTTAATAATCACTACTTGACGAAATCTTGTCGCTATTGTAGTATAATCATAGAATTATAAATTCGCATTGAACAAAAACCAATTTTTGACCTGGAGTTAAAAAATGAAGAATGATACATTAAAACCAGAATATATTATTCCAAATTATATGACGTCTGATAACTTAAAATTAGGCACCAAAATCACCTCCAGCGACGACTCTTATTGTTACCACTCTCACGAATACTACGAAATTTTTTATATATTGGACGGCGAGATTGAACATGAGGTCAATGGCGTTTGCGAAATTCTAAAAGCAGGAGATATCGTTTTTTTGCGTCCTCACGACGTTCATACTTTTAAGAGAAAACCCAATACTCTATGTAGTCACCGCGACATTGTTACTTCTAAAGAGCACTATGAAAATACTTGTAAATTTATTAATCCTAATCTTCTTAACTTGATAAAATCCGATATTTTCCCACCTAAAGCAAGCCTTTCCTTAAACGAATTGATTATTATTGAACAAAAATTCTCGGAATTTATCAACACACCCATAACTCAAACCCTTCAAAAAAACTCACAGGCAACAGTTATTCTTATTGACCTTCTAGGAACGTTAATATTTTCTCAGCAATCGCTACCGTCACAAAACTTCCCAATTTGGTTTAATGAACTTCTTTCTAGATTTTATATGGTTTCTTATATGAAAG
>JAZSJY010000115.1:0-16265 GCA_045534565.1 Christensenellaceae bacterium
GGAAATTTTAACGGTGTTTGACCCTATACTTGGAACTGAACGAAAAATGCAAGAGTTATTAAAAGAAATTGAAACTTGCCCCGACGATAAAAAGATAAAGCAATATTCAAATCTAAACGACCGTTTTGAATTTTTGGGTGGCTACACCTATAAAAAAGAATATTCGGTAATGATAAAGCAATTTGGCTTTACCGAAGAAGACAAGTTAAAGCCCATAAAAGAATTTTCGGGTGGGCAAAGAACTAAAATTGCCTTTATAAAATTACTTTTATCGCACCCAGATATTCTTCTTTTAGACGAGCCGACCAACCACCTTGATATTAACGCTGTAAAGTGGCTTGAAGGGTACATTAAAAACTATAAGTCTGCCGTAGTGACCGTTTCGCACGACCGTATGTTCGTTGAACGCACGGTGGATAAGGTTTACGAAATTGAATACGGCGAAGTAAAGTGTTATCACGGAAATTACTCTGATTTTGAAAGGCAAAAAAGGGAAAATTACCAAAAGCAACTTAAAGACCACGAATATCAGCGTGAAGAAATTGCACGCTTAACACGCCTTATAGAGCGTTTCCGTTATAAAGCCACAAAGGCAAAAATGGTTCAATCAAAAATTAAAATGATTGAACGCATGAAGATTATTGATAAGCCCGACCGTTACGACCTTAAAACATTTCATTTAAGTTTTGAGCCACAAGTGGAATCAGTTAAAAGCGTGCTTACCGTAAAAGACCTTGTTATTGGGTACGATACGCCACTTGCAACTGTAAACTTTGAACTTTTGCGTGGTCAAAAACTTGGCGTAATAGGCGCAAACGGCGTTGGTAAATCAACCTTTCTTAAAACCATCGTGGGCGAAACAAAAAGTCTTTCGGGCGAATATTCGTTTGGGTTAAGGGCAGAAGTTGGCTATTTTAGTCAACAAATGGCAGAATATTCAAGTCAAAAACCCGTCTATGAAGACTTTCACGATTTATTCCCACGCCTAAACGAAACCGAAGTACGCACGGCGTTAGGTTCGTTCTTGTTTTCGGGGGAAGACGTTTTCAAAAAAGTAAACGACCTTTCGGGTGGCGAAAGGGTTAGGCTTGCGCTATGCAAAATTTTTAAGCGTCGCCCAAATCTTTTAATTTTAGACGAACCGACCAACCATATGGATATAGTCGGTAAAGAAACCCTTGAAAATATGCTTAAAGAGTATACTGGAACGGTCGTTTTCGTTTCGCACGACAGATATTTCGTAAACAAGGTTGCAGATAAACTTTTAACGTTTGATAATGACGGTGCAAAGTTTTACCCTTACGGTTACGCCGAATACGAAATGATTGAAAAAGAACGCCAAGAAGAAAAAATCCCCCTTGCAGTTAAGCAAGTGGAAAAGGGAAACGCTGGCGGTAAAAAAACCTTTTCAACCCCACTAAAAGATAAGGCTAAAAAAGAGCGCAGAGTCGTTAAGTTAGAGCAACTTTTAAGCGATATTGAAAAGCAAATTTCAAGCCTTAACCTTGAACTTGAAAAACCCGAAATTTATTCAAATTATATAGAAGTTGAAAAGTTGCAAAATCAAATAACAAATCTTTTAAGCGAGCAAGAAAGTTATACGGAAGAGTGGTTAACGCTATCCGAAGAATTAGAAAAAGTATAAAAAAAGTCCAACCGTGTTGGACTTTTTTGTTTTATAAATTCATTTCTATATGTAGCATTAGCATTGAAAGGGTGGTTATTGCTGCCGTTTCCGTGCGCAAAATTCTTTTTCCAAGCGATATGATTTTGCAACCTTTTTCGGTTAAACGATCAATTTCTTTTTGTTCAAAGCCACCTTCAGGGCCTATTAGAACGCAAATTTTACTATTAAGTGTTATTGAAGATAAAGCTTCTTTCGCTACCGTCATGCCGTCGGCGTTTTCGTAAGGCACGATAAAAAGCGAATCGCCGTCAATACCGTTTAGCATTTCGTTAAAAGTTTTTGGTGGGTTGACGGTCGGTATTATAGAGCGTTTACTTTGTTTACCTGCGCTCTCTGCTATCGCTTGCCAACGCGCCGTCTTTGAACCTTCCTTTTTCTTATCTATTTTTACTATACTGCGTGCCGTTTCAACGGGGGTAATTTCGCTTACGCCAAGTTCAACTGCCTTTTGAATAATAAGTTCTAATTTATCACTCTTTGGTAAACCTTGATAAAGGTGAATTTTAACGGGTAACTCTGCGTTTTGAAAGTTTTCTTCTACTACCGTGCAAGTAACCGTGTTATCGTCAAAACTCTTTATAGCGCAAAGGCTACTCTTTTTGTTGTGGCTAACTAAAAAACCATCGCCAACTTTCATACGCAAAACGTTTTTAATATGGTTATAGTCAGCGCCCGAAATTATAATAACGTCACCGTTTTTTTGTGTTTCTTCAATAAAAAAATTATACATATTAATACTTCTTTTCGCCAGATAAAATCATCATTTTATCGGTATTTTTCAAAACTTCGCCCTTATAAACTTTTTCTTCCCAGTCGGCAGGGGTGTATTCTTCAATAGAAATGGTAATCGCCTCTTTACCACACCCCCAAAGTTCAACGAATAGGTCGTTAATTTTATCTACTATTTGGCGTTTGGTTTGTTCGTCTTTTTTATACGCTTTAATTGCAATGTACGGCATACGTTAGCCCCCTTTTTTCGTTTTATTATATTATAAAACTTTTAACTTGTCAAGTTCGTCTATAACTATTGATTTTTATAATTTATTGTGTTACAATAAAACGGTAGTATTTTTGTCGGGAGAAAGTATAAAATGGCAGTATTTAAGTGTAAAATGTGTGGCGGTGCGTTAAATATAGAAAACGGCGCAAGCGTAATAGAGTGTGATTTTTGTGGAACTACGCAAACATTGCCAAAACTTGACGACGAACGCAGAGCAAACTTATACGATAGGGCAAACCATTTTAGAAGAAATAACGATTACGATAAAGCAACTGCTATATACGAACAAATATTAAACGAAGATAATACCGACGCAGAAGCGTACTGGTCAATTTTGCTTTGTAAATACGGCGTAGAATACGTAGAAGACCCAGCAAGTAAAAAGCGCGTACCAACAATAAACAGAACGCAGTTTATATCAATACTTGCAGACGAAGACTATAAGTCGGCGTTAGAGTATGCAGACGGCTATCAAAAGGACGTATATATAGAACAAGCCAAAGAAATAGATAAGATACAAAAAGGAATACTTGCAATATCGCAAAAAGAAGAGCCGTTTGACGTATTTATATGCTATAAAGAAACTGACGACACGGGCAGAAGAACTATAGATAGCGTTTTAGCGCAAGAATTATATTTTGGGTTAAAGAAAGAAGGGTTTAAGGTATTCTTTTCACGCATAACGTTAGAAGACAAGTTGGGCGTAGCGTACGAGCCGTATATATTCGCAGCGTTAAATTCAGCAAAAGCAATGGTAGTATTAGGAACGAAGAGCGAATACTTCCAAGCAGTATGGGTAAAGAACGAGTGGAAAAGATACTTATCACTTATTAAGCAAGGCAAAAACAAGACGTTAATACCAGCGTATAAAGATATGGACCCATACGATTTGCCAGAAGAATTTTCACACTTGCAAGCGCAAGATATGTCAAAACTTGGGTTTATGCAAGACTTAATACGTGGAATAAAAAAGATAGTAGGTAGCGCAACCCCAAAGCAACCCGTAGTTAAAGAAACGGTAGTCGTTGATACCGTTAAAGACGTAGCGCCCCTTATCCGTAGGGCAAATTTATTTTTAGAATCGCACGACTTTGAAAGCGCAGATAAGTACGCTGAAAAAGTGCTAGATATCAACCCCGAATTTGCCGAAGCGTATTTAATAAAACTTATGGTAGATTTAGAAGTTTGCAGTACGAGTGAAATGATTGAACACGCCGAATACGAACTTTCGGAAAATGCAAACTATCAAATGGCAGTTCGCTTTGCCGACGATAAGTTTAAGGCTAAACTGATTGAATACAATAAGCAAATTATAATCAATATAGAGCAAGCGCGTATAGAAGGAATTTATAACGAAGCGTGCGAATTATACGAACAAGGTAAGTATAAAAAGGCGATAGAAGTATTTTCTACGCTTGGCAACTATAAAGATTGCAATAAAAAAATTAGCGATTGCCAAAACGCTATAAAAGAAATTATTTATCAACGCGCGTTAAAAGGCGTAAGACCTGACGAGTTTCAATGTTCAGCAATTTCAAAGAGCATTGCAGACTTAAAGTCTATTAGTGGCTATCGTGACGCCGATCAAAGATGCGTTCAGCTTGAAGCGTTAAAAGCAAACTACTGGGCAAACCAAGAAAAACAACAGCAAGATAAAATCAATAAAAAGAGCACGGCTAAAAAAGTATGCTTAATAATGATGGCTGTTTTATTAGCCCTTACCGTAACTTTCATTATAGTTGGCGCAACGGCAGATAACGGCGTCGCTGGGTGGATATTCCTTGCCATAAACTTATTCGTCGGCGCAATGATAACTATGGGGCAAGGTATAAAATGCCACAATTACGTTAAATACATAAACAACGGCGAATACGCAAGTTTAATAGGTGATGAAAATTTAATAGACTTTAAAGTGCCTGACGGCGTTAAAGCAATTAAACCTAATGCGTTTATGAACTGCGCAAACTTGCAAAACGTATATATTCCCGAAGGCGTTGAAATTATCGGTGGTGGTGCGTTTATAGGGTGCACTTCATTGCGTTGTGTGGAAATTCCGTCAACGGTTACGGAAATTTATAGTAGAGCGTTTGATGAATGTCCTTCAATAGTTAATATAATAGTTAACTCAAATAATCGCACGTATAAAGATTGCGACGGTGCGTTATATACTAAAAATTTAACCAAACTTATTAAGTACCCGTCAGGTAAAGTAAATAAAACGGTAGAAATTCCCGAAGGCGTACTTGAAATTTGTGACGGAGCGTTTTACGGCGCAAGCACGATAACAAGCGTTTCAATACCAAATAGCATTCAAGTTATTGGTAACGGTGCATTTTACGGATGCTCTGCTTTAATGTGTAAAATTAAAGACGGCTTAAAATATTTAGGTAATGAAACTAACGAATACCTTTATATGATAGGCGCAAAGAACACAAGTATTAAAAAAGCCATCATTGACGACGATTGTAGATTCGTTGAAAGCGGTGCTTTCCGTAATTGCAAAGATTTATCTTACGTGGTTTTACCGCAAAAGTTAAAAGAAATAAAGCACGCAACTTTCTTGTATTGTATTTCTTTGCGTACGGTTGTTATTCCACCCGAAGTTGAAAGTATTGAGTGCGGTGCGTTTGCTTTTTGTTTGTCACTTGAAAAGATAATTTTTACCGATCAATTAAATTGGTACAGGGCTGAAAATTACGCCGACTGGAAGAATAAAGTTAACGGCGTTCCCACGCCTATGCACGATATAGCAAACAACGTAAAATATTTTACCGACTGGTATTCAAATTCATTTTGGTATAAATTAAAATAATTTAAGCAAATAAATATCCACTAGTTAAACTGGTGGATATTTATTCGTTATTAAGGGGTTTTTGCCAAACGCCCTTAAAATGACGGCGTATATTAAAAATAGCGAGCCGGAAATTAAATAGTATAGTTTAATGGGCGCAAAATAACTCATACCTATAAACACCAAGCCGAAGAGAAAAAAGTGTTTGGCTTTGCGCTTATCAAGAAGGTTGACTATATATTTTAGGTTTGCCTTTTTTTCTTTGGGCAACGGCATAACTTCAGGTGGGTAAAAATCTTTTTCTTTTAGGTAAACGTAAAAAGTTTTTTTGTCTACTAATTTAATCCTGCCGTCAAACCTATTAGCGAATTCCTTAACGTCTTTATCAAAGTCGTTTGAAAGTATAAAGGCGTTTGCTGTTTTTGGTAAAAAATTAAAAACTTTTACTATTTGACTTTTGGTTAAAGGGGCAAAATCGTAAAAGATATAAATTACTGAATTTGCTTTTTTTATAAACGCCCCGCCGTACTTTTTTTCTGCTAAAACGCCAACGCTGTTAAGTAAATCAAATAAAAAGTCGTATTTTTCTTTTTCCTTCATAATGCAAAGGGAATAGCAAAGTTGTTCCATTTTGCGCTCGTCTTTGTTTTTAAGTTTAAGGTTAGAATTCTTTTTAGTAAGGATTTTAATTGATATAAGCATAATAAGTATTGCGAAAACTAAAGAAAAAACCAAAGAGTATTTAAGTGGAAAAAAAGAACAAAGCAGTATAAGGCAAAGCAAAAAGGTAATAAAAGTATAAAAAAGGGTGACTAAAAAAATTGAAAGTATCGTTCTCATAATATTTATACGTTTATACCCAAATTTATTAAAATATATACCCGTTACTTTTACTTAAAAGTATTGATTTTATTCGTAAAATATGCAATAATATTATTATGGAAAGAATTGGCATACTCGGTGGAACGTTTAACCCCGTACATACCGAGCATATAAAACTTGCAGAGTGCGCCGTTAAAGAATTATCGTTAGATAAACTTATAATTATGCCCACTTACATTTCACCGCACAAAAGCCTTGCGCCTGCCCCTGCAGAAGATAGGCTAAACATGTTGCGCTTGGCGTTTAACGGGCAAGAAAAGATTGAAGTTAGTGATTACGAAATTCAAAAGCAGGGTAAAAGTTACACCTATTTAACCGTTGAAGAGTTTAAAAAACGTTACTCTGCAAAAATATTTTTTATAGTCGGCGCTGATATGCTTACCGATTTTAAGACGTGGAAAAACCCCGACCGTATACTTTCTGCGTGCGACCTTGCAGTTTTCGGCAGGGAAGATTTTTTAGCAGATTATTCTGGTGAAGAAGAATATTTTAAGGCTAATTTCGGCAAAAGTTTTATTAAACTTTCATATACGGGTAAACAAATATCGTCTACTAAAATACGCGTTTATTCTGCGTTTAATTTGCCCGTTACCGATATCCCTAACGAAGTTTATGATTACGCCGTTGAAAAAAACTTATACGGTGGTGATAAATACGTTGAGTTCGTAAAGGCGAATTTGCCGTTAAAACGCTTAAAGCACACGGCAGACGTAGTAGTTGCGGCGTTAAAAAAAGCCAAACCGCTTGGGCTTGACCAAAGAAAAGTTATGGTTACCGCAACCTTACACGATTGCGCAAAATATATTGACTATAATAAGGTGGAAGGGTTTACTTTACCAAGTGAAGTGCCTGCCCCCGTAGTACACGCATTTTTAGGCGCGTATATCGCACAAAATTATTTAGGAATACAAGACGAAGAAATTATTGACGCAATACGCTATCACACTTCGGGCAAGGCGCAAATGAGTACGCTTGCAAAACTTATATTCGTGGCAGATATGGTTGAAGAAGGTAGAACGTATCAAGGCGTAGAGTATTTAAGGGAACTTTACGAAAAAGATGATTTTGAGTTTTGTTTTAGAGAGTGCTTACGGGAAGAATTTATTCACTTAATAAATAAAAAACAAAGCATTTATCAAGAAACGGTAAACGCTTACGATTATTACATTAAATAAAAGGAAGGATACTATTTTGGATTCAAAAACGTTTGCAGAAAAAGTTTGTGAAACACTTAAAGACCACAAAGCAGAAGACGTAGTTTGCATTGACGTAAAAGGCAAGACTGAAGTTGCCGACTATTACGTAGTTGCAAGTGGCAGAAGTATGACTCATACGCGCGCACTTATAGACCACGTTGAAATGGAAATGGACAAAGTGGGCGTTGCGCCTATTCGTAGGGAAGGCGTTAGAGAAGGTCGTTGGGCAGTGCTTGATTACGGCGACGTGTTAGTGCATATTTTCAACGACGAATCAAGGCTTTTTTATCACCTTGAAAACCTTTGGGGCGACGAAAGCAACGTTACCAAATATTAAGATTTTTTAACGTAAATTCTATCTATTTCTAAAGGGTCTATCTCAATACTTCTAATAGGTTTTTTAGAACGAGGTTTTCTAACGGATTTATTTTGTTTTGGCTCTGGCGCAACGTGTCTTTTTGCTGGCGAAAGCATTTTGATTAAAAATATTAACGACTTGCCGATAGCGACTGCAAAAAAGCATAAAATTAATAGTCCTGCCGTATGTAAGAAATCTAACGTAAAAGTGGATAGAAGAATATTCATAGAATAAAGTTAACACACGGCTATTTGCTGAAAGTAAGAATATTTGTAGATTAATGATATTTTTTAGAAAAAACTTTTAAGGGGGTATAGTATGCCAAGATTAAAAAGTAAAAAAACGGATGCGCTTATAAGCGGACCTACCGAAGAAGTGAAGAAAGAAAAAACTAAATATAGCGAGCAAGATTTTACAGACCTTGCACTTTTAACCGAAAGTACGGTAGATGAATTAAAAGAAGAGTTCTTTTTATACTACACGCGTAAGTTTATGTCTAAAGTGGTAAAAGTGGTTACCCGCTACGCCGTTAGTGATATAGAACTTGAAAAGATATTCGTTGACGCAGATAAATTAAACGTTGGGGGCGTAATGTTACCGCACGTTTACCTTTCAAGCGCAAGAAAGATTAAGCTTAAAAATAAATTAGAAAACGTAAAGTTATTTTCTATCGTAGACTTTCCGTTTGGCGAAAGTTCGTTTAAATCAAAAATCACGGGCGTGCGTGACGGCGCAAGGTTTGGCGTTAGCGAAACCACCGTTATGACGGCTTCAGTTTTAATGAGTGAAGAAAACAAGCGAGTTCTTAAATCGGAAAGCGTTAAGTTTGGCAGACGTGGAAACGTAGGACTAGCGTTAAACGCAACCGACCTTGACTTTTCTGCTATTGAGCGCGCCGTTAAAATTTTTAACAAAACTAAATTACCGTTTATAACTTTCGTGTTCGGCGACGCTTCGCTTGAAGAAGTAAAAAATAAACTTGAAATTATAAGCAAGGCAAAATGCAATAAAAAGATTTGCGTGCTTGCTAACGTTGACAGCGCTGATTCGGTTACCGAACTAAAAAAATTAGGCGTTGATAGGGTGTTTACGCCGTACGCAGACTTAATTGCAAGCGCAATGATTAAAAGATTTAAGATAGAGAAGGTAAATTAGGTCTTTTTGCTTTACAAAAAGATAAAAAGGTATTAAAATAAGGTTAAACAAAAAAATTCTTTGGGGCGGGGTGTAATTCCCCATCGGCAGTAAAGTCTGCGAGCCTTTTTTGGCAGATACGGTGTAATTCCGTAACCGACGGTTATAGTCCGGATGGGAAAAGAATTAGGGCGGAAACTTTGTTTTCGTCTAAAGACGCTTTTTCACGCCCCGAAAATATTTTCAGGGGCGTTTTTTATGAAAAAAGAAAAACAATTAAGAAAAAGTGGTTTAGCAAATACGTTTACTACTAAAAACGTTGCAGGCATGGCTGTATTTGCAGCACTATCTTTCGTTACCTATCTTTTAGAAATTCCAATTTTTGCAAGCACGCCGGCAAGTTTCCTTAAACTTGACCTTTCAAACGTTTTCGTTATGCTTGCAGGGTTTATGTACGGGCCTATTCCCGCCGTTATAGTTTTAGTGATTAAAGAAGTTATACATATCTTCGTTGGAACTACGGTGGGCGTTGGTGAACTTGCAAATATAATTATAACCCTTTGCTACGTTCTTTTACCGTCAATACTCTATTATTACAAGAAAGGCTTTTTAACGGTAATTTTAGGGCTTCTGGGTGGCTGTATTATTCAAACGGGCGTATCGCTTTTGGTAAATAAGTATATCAACTTTCCTTTCTTTATGAGTGGCGTTCCTTTTAAGCCTACTGAAGTGAGCGAAGCAATTTTTTCTAACTTGTGGGTGTACGTATTGTCCTTTAATGCAATAAAAAGCGTTGCGGTATCGGCACTTACCATTTTGCTCTATAAAAGAGTTTCTTTCTTGTTCAAAAAAATCCGTTTACAAACGGATAAAAACGCCGTAAAAGAAATCGTAACCGAAAGTGAAGAGCAAACTATTGAAGTTGCGTTTAAGTACGCAAAGACTCTAAAAGAAGGTGACGTAGTGCTTTTATCTGGCGATTTAGGTGCAGGTAAAACGGCGTTTACCAAAGGCGTTGCAAAATATTTTGGCATTGAAGAAGGGGTTACTAGTCCCACTTACGCTTACCTTAACGTATATGGTGATTTTATTTATCATTACGATTGTTACCGTTTATCGTGTGGGGAAGACGCTGAAAGGCTTGGCTTAACCGATTATTTCGGCGGTAAAAATATTTGCTTAATAGAGTGGTCGGAAAATATAAAAGACGTTTTACCAAAAAAGGTCAAGACGGTAAAAATAGAAAAAATAGACGAAAATAAAAGAAAAATTAATTTATGAACTATCTTGCAATAGACACTTGCGGTAAAAACCTTACCGTAGTAATCAAAAAGGGCGAAAAAATTTATAAACATTTTGACGAAGAGTGTGGCGTTTCGCACTCGGTTGACCTTATGCCCGTCATAGAAAAACTTGCAACAAAAGCAGAGTTTGATTTTAGCACGGCGGACTTTTTTGCGTGCGTAGTAGGGGCAGGTTCTTTTACGGGTATTAGAATAGGAATATCCACCATAAAGGCAATGTGTTTCGTTTATAAAAAGCCGTGTTTAGCCATAACTTCTTTTGATACGCTTGCATACAATATAAAAGGCGGAAAGACGCTTGCTTTAATAGACGCCAAGCACGACGGGTTTTACGCTTGCGGGTATAACGACGGGCAGGTTGACCTTCAACCTTGCTATATAATGAAAGACCAAGTTAAACGTTTGCTAAAAGAATATAAGGGCGTGTCTAATACTGATATAAAAGGGTTAAGGGTTAAAAAAGTCAGCGTACTTGACGGACTTATTTTAGCTATTGAAAACAAAGAGCAGAATATTAGTGATAATCCAGAAGACTTAATAGCCCTTTACGTAAGGAAAAGTCAGGCGGAGGAAGGAAGATGATTTGCCTTCGTTTAGATAAGGGCGAAGTTGATAACCTTATTGAACTTTACGCCGATAATTTCAGCGACGGGTGGAATAAAGCCCAACTTCAATCGGCTTTTGATACGGGCAGGTTTATTGCGCTTGGCGTAAAAGAGAGTGGCGAGTTAGTAGGTGCGCTTACCATTTCTTTGGGGCTTGACGACGCAGACCTTGAAGGAATAGTGGTAAAAAAGAACTACTTAAATCGTGGCGTTGCTACCTTTTTAATGGAACAAATGATAAAGGTCGTTAAAGAGAGTGGAATAAACAAAATTTTACTTGAAGTAAGAAAGGGTAACACCCCTGCAATAAGCCTATATCAAAAGTTTAATTTTAAGGCTATTCACGTTAGAAAGGGGTACTACGCAGACGGCGAAGACGCCGTGATTATGCAAGGAGATTTGTGAGCGAAAAAAATAGTTGCGTTCACACTAAAGATAGCAAAGACCTTTTGTTTTTGCACGGGTATTTATCTACCTATAAAACGTTTATATATCAAATAAAATATTTTGAAAAAAACTATAACGTACACGCTTTTGACCTTAAAGGTTTTGGTGAAAATGCGGGTATGCCGTATCCGTATTCGCTAGACGATTACGTTGACGAAGTAAAAGAATATTTATATAAAAAGGGCGTTAAAAGTCCAAACGTAGTAGCGCACTCTTTCGGCGCAAGGGTGGCTGTTAAAGGCGCTTGCGAAAAAGACGATCTGTTTAGTAAAATGGTGCTGACGGGGGCGGCAGGGTTAAAGCCTAAACCGTCTATTAAAAAAGCGATAAAGCGCGCCGTTTTTAATTCGCTTAAAACAGTCGTTCCAAGGGAAAATTTAACTAGGTTTTATTCAAAAGATTACCTTCAGTTAGACGGGGTAATGAAAGAAAGTTTTAAGTTAATAATAAACGAAAATTTAGACGGCGTTTTGTGTAAAATTCAAAATCCAACGCTACTGATTTTCGGCAGAGATGATAAAGAAACGCCACTTTATATGGCAAGGCGTTATAATAGCGGAATTAAAAACAGCGACCTTGTTATAATAAAGGGCGCAGGGCATTTTGCTTTCATAGATAAACCGCACAAATTCAATAGGGAGGTGGAGGAGTTTTTGCTCCTTAAGAAAAATGTTTCCGTTTGACGTAAATTCCTTTTCGCAAATTTATACGAAAGGTAATATTATAATATATCTTTGCATTAGCGTTATGAACGCCGTGCTTATTTTGTGCGCTTCAATGAAGTTCATTTTAGTTTTGCAACAATGCGGTTATCGTGGCAAAAGGTTTTTTAAGTGGCTTGGTAATAAAGATACGCCGTATATGTCACGCTTGATGATTTTATCAATGATGGCTATACTTTTCTTCTGCGTGCTCAATATGTGTTTTGAACCGCTTTTTAGCGATTCTTCAACGGCAGTTTATTTGGGATTCGTGTCCTACGTTTTCTTTTCAATAATATATATTAGAACGGAAAGTAGCGTTAACGCTAAAATACCTTTGCGTAAAACAAAAAGGTTAGTTCGCCTTTGCATCACTTATTTCTTACTAATAGCCGTATTTACGTTTGCGCTAATAGCAGTCGCAAACGTTTTGGCTATAATAATAAACGCTCACGTATTTGACCTATTAAGGTTTGCTTTTATTTGTGGCATGCCTATGCTTATTCCCTTCTACTTAATAATTGCATTCGGTATAAACGAACCCGTAGAACGCGCTCTTAGAAAACGCCATATTCGTAGGGCCGTTGCCAAACTTGATAGTAGTGACGTTATTAAAATAGGTATTACGGGCAGTTACGCAAAAACGAGCGTTAAAGAAATTCTTAAAACTATGCTATCGCAAAAATATAGGGTTTTGGCAACGCCGTCTTCTTATAACACACCGCTTGGTATTGCGCTTACGGTGAAAAATCTTGATAGTACGCACGATATTTTTATTGCCGAAATGGGCGCAAGAAGTAAGGGCGATATAAAAGAACTTGCAAAAATGGTTAAACCTAACTACGGCGTGCTTACGGGGGTTAACAACCAACACCTTGAAACTTTCGGTTCTATTGAAACGACTAAAGATACTAAATACGAACTTTTTGAGAATTTAGCGACTGACGGGGTGGGAATATTTTCTGCAGACAACGAAAATTCGTTAGAGCTTATGCAAAGATTTGACGGTGAAAAATATTCGGCAGGCGTTACGGGCGAGCAAAATTTAGTAACGGCAAGCGACGTAAAGATTACCGAAAAAGGTATGAACTTTACTTTAATTTTTGACGGTGAAAAGTCTGTTAAATGCTCAACGGTGCTTTTGGGTAGGCACAGCGTTAAAAATATATGCTTGGCGTCGGCAGTTGCTTATAAAATAGGTTTAACGCCAAAGGAAATTGCAACGGCAATAAACAGGTTGCGTTCAATCGGGCATAGGTTGGAACTTCTACCTAACAACAAGAATATAGTAATTATAGACGACAGTTACAATTCAAACATAGACGGCGTTGACGCGGCAATGGAAGTTATTGATATCTTTAAGGGTAGAAAAATAGTGCATACGCCGGGGCTTGTAGAACTTGGTAAGATAGAGAGCGTTGCAAACTTTGAATTTGGTAAAAAACTTGCTAACCACGCCGATATAGTTATCGTGATAGGTAAGCACAACGCCGAAATGATTATCAACGGCTTGCTTGAAAGCGGTATGGATAGGGAAAACATTAAGTTTGCAAGTTCACTCAACAAGGGAAACAAGATTTTAAACGAAATTATGAAGGAAGGCGACGTCGTTTTGTTTGAAAACGATTTGCCGGATAATTACAACTAAAGAAAAAATATTAAAACACCAAAGCGGTAAAATAATTGCGGAGGTGTTTTTTTATTTTGAAAAATATAGCGGTGTTTTTCGGCGGAAAGTCGGTTGAGCGTGACGTTTCGGTTATTACTGGGGTAATGGCGTCAAATTGCATTGATAAGGAAAAGTATAACGCTATACCCGTTTACGTTACGGAAGACGGAGCGTGGTATACGGGGCAAGCGCTTTTTGATTTAGACGAATATAAAAATTTAGATTTTAAGAAATTAAAGCAAGTTACTTTCGTTAGTGGTAGTAATAAGTTATTCGTGTTAAAGAATAAACGAGTAAAACCCTTTTGTTCAATATATTGCGCCCTAAATTGTATGCACGGTGGCGTAGGGGAAAACGGCTCGCTTTCGGGGGTGTTTAACGCCCTTGATTTACCTTCTGCCTCCCCAGACGTTTTGTCTTCTTCGGTAAGTATGGATAAGGCGTTTACTAAAACCGTTATGAAAGGGCTTGGTGTAAAAACTTTGCCGTATAAGAAGATAACCGAAAACGATATTGACGCTTTAGATATTAGTCCGTTAACTTTCCCCGTGATAGTAAAGCCTAACGGTTTAGGTTCAAGCGTGGGCGTAACGGTGGTTAAAGACCAAACGTCTCTTAAAAGCGCCGTTGAATTTGCTTTGCGTTACGACGCCACCGTTATAATAGAGCCTTTTTTACAAAGTGTGACTGAAATAAATTGTGCAGGATTTTTAGCGCCCGACGATCAGGTTGAAATTTCCCTTTGTGAAAGGCCGGTTAGCCGTGGCGATATTTTATCTTTTAGCGATAAGTATCAGGGTGGGAAAAGGCAATTCCCCGCCGATATTGACGAAAAAATAGCAAAGAAAATTCAATCGGTAACCAAAAAGGTTTATCAAGCGTTAAACTTTAACGGCGTTATAAGAATAGATTACTTCGTTCAAGGCGGAACGGTGTACTTAAACGAAATAAATTCAGTTCCAGGTTCGCTTGCAAACTATCTTTTTGGCGAAAGTATGGCTGATTTTACAAGGCTTATAAATCAATTGATTGAGACGGGCGTTAGTAAAAATTCAAAAAGGCAAACGCTCAATACTAAATTTAATTCGGGTATTTTAACGGGGCTTTCGCCAAAGGGGTCAAAACGCTTGCACTAAATTAGTGCTTGTGTTAAAATATTTTGCGAAAGATAATAGGAGAAATACTTATGGCAAAAATCAAAATGGTTACACCGCTCGTTGAAATGGACGGCGACGAAATGACAAGGGTTTTATGGAAATGGATTAAGGAAATTCTAATTGAACCGTTCGTAGAATTAAAAACCGAATATTACGATTTAGGTTTACCTTACCGTGACCAAACTGACGACGAAGTTACAAAGCAAAGCGCAATCGCCACCAAAAAATACGGCGTAGCAGTAAAGTGCGCAACTATTACCCCTAACGCACAACGCGTTGAAGAGTATTCGCTTAAAAAAATGTATAAGTCGCCAAACGGCACTATAAGGGCTATGCTTGACGGTACGGTTTTCCGCGCGCCTATTTTAGTTGACGGAATAACCCCGTATATTCCCACGTGGAAAAGTCCTATCGTTATTGCCCGCCACGCATACGGCGATATTTATAAGGCTGTTGACGGCAGGGCAGGTCAAGGCAAAGCAGAACTCGTTTTCACCGATAAAGACGGCAACAAAACGGTTAAAACTATACATGATTTTGATGGCGACGGCGTAGTAATGGCTATGCACAACACCGATAAATCTATTAGAAGTTTCGCACGCGCATGCTTTAATTACGCACTTGATATGAAACTTCCCCTTTGGTTCTCAACTAAAGACACTATAAGCAAACTCTACGACGGTAACTTTAAGGCTATTTTTGAAGAAGTTTACCTAAACGAATATAAAGAAAAGTTTGAAAACGCAGGCATTGAATATATGTATACCCTTATAGACGACGTAGTTGCGCGTATCGTTCGCAGTCAAGGTGGTATCGTTTGGGCGTGCAAGAATTACGACGGCGACGTTATGAGCGATATGGTTGCAACGGCTTCCGGCTCGCTTGCAATGATGACTAGCGTTTTAGTTTCGCCAGACGGCGTTTACGAATACGAAGCGGCGCACGGAACGGTAACCCGCCACTACTACAAATATATTAAGGGCGAAGAAACTTCAACCAACCCCGTAGCGACTATTTTTGCTTGGACGGGTGCTCTTCGTAAGCGTGGTGAAATGGATAATTTAACCGACCTCGTTGACTTTGCGAACCGTCTTGAAAAAGCAACCATTAAGACCATTGAAGAAGGCGAAATGACGGGCGATTTAGTTGGGCTTTTCAAAAAGCAAGGCGTAACGAATAAAAAACTCAATTCAAAAGAATTTTTACAAGCCATTGCAAAAAGAATTTAATTGAAAATAAAAACGGCGCAAACGCGCCGTGTTTCGTTTATTATCTAATCAAATCGCTCAAAAAAAGAAAACTATATTGACAAGTAAAAAGTAAAATGTTATAAT
>JAZSJY010000044.1:0-3948 GCA_045534565.1 Christensenellaceae bacterium
GGGTTGTTCGTTTCTAAAATTAAAGACCATAAGTACGACGTCGCTTGCGTCGGCAGCACCTGCAACTTTAACGAATTTAGACGGTTGCGTTTTCTCGCCAACGGGCAACGCCCCAACGTTTATACCGTAACGCGCGTTTTCCCTGCCGTTTTCAATTTCTCTGTTATATAAAAATTCGTAATCTTTCTTGCTATCTTCTTTGGTTGCCCTGTTCTTACTTTGAGTATACTTCGTGTATCTATAAAAAATTGCGTCGTCACCGTAATTTAACACCGTCTTAAAATCTGCAACTTCATCACAGAGTTTTTCTAACCTTGCAGTTTCATATAATACGCCTTGCTTTTTTTGGTCTTCTTTACGGAAACGATTATCCTTTTTCATACGGGCAAGGAAATAACTTTCAATTTTAGTCTTGTCTAAATTTTCCTTTTTAATTTCCGTTTGACCGTCAACTAAAAATTGAGAAAGGTACGTTTCAGCGTCGCTTAAAAGCGCGTCAAGCGTATACATATTAAATGCGTCAGCCACTTCTTCTGCGCGTGAATACCCAACGGTATCTTCTTCGCTATCTGTTCTTCTAACGTTGTCGGTAAAAATAGCGTCGCCTTCTTGAATAGAAAGCCTTATAGATAAAACGTTGTTTTCAGCCGTAAGACCTTCTCTGTTAAATTCCAAAACGTCGTAACTGAAAGTGTTTTTTTCAACTATAAGGTTATAAAAATCATCCATACCCGTGGTTGAAATATTTTGGTCGTAATAATACTTAAATTGTTGCCCAACCGAAAGCCTTACGCCAGAAACGGTGTAAATAAATTCCCAAGCAAAAATTACTGCTACGACCAAAATAATCATAACTATCCACTCGTAAGAAAGAAAGTTTGATAACCTTGATTTTGTTACTTTATTATCCATATATTCCTTAAAAACTATTTTTTAATGGGTTTCATAGTTGGGAACAAAATTACGTCCCTAATAGAAGCGCTATCGGTAAGTAACATAACTAACCTATCAACGCCAAAGCCTAAACCACCAGTTGGGGGCAAGCCGTATTCTAACGCCGTAATAAAGTCTTCGTCTATTTTAGCGTCGTTACCACCTCTTGCACGTTTTGCTTCAACTTGTTTAACGAACCTTTCTTTTTGGTCAATCGGGTCGTTAAGTTCGCTGAACGCGTTACCCATTTCTCTTGCGTAAATGAAGTATTCAAATCTTTCGGTAAACGCAGGATTTGAAGGTTTACGTTTTGCAAGCGGTGAATTTTCTACGGGGTAATCGTAAATAATGGTAGGTTGAATAAGTTTTTCTTCAACAAAAGCGTCAAAGAAAGCAATTAAAACGTGACCTTTGGTAGCTTCGTCACCTTCTTCAACTTCTACGCCCTTTTCTTTAGCAACTGCGCGTGCTTGTTCGTCAGTTGCCCATTCGTTATAATCAACGCCTGCGTATTTTTTAACGGCTTCAACCATGGTAAGTCTTTCCCATTTTTTACCCATATCAATATCAACGCCTTGATAGGTTATATTGTAAGTTCCACATACTTGCATAGTAATGGTTCTATACATATCTTCAATCAAGTCCATCATATCAAAGTAATCGCTGTATGCTTGATACATTTCTACCGTGGTAAATTCGGGGTTGTGCGACCTATCCATACCTTCGTTACGGAAAATTCTGCCCACTTCGTAAACTTTATCAAAACCGCCAACTATAAGGCGTTTAAGGTAAAGTTCGGTTTCTATACGCAAATACATATCAATATCTAACGCGTTGTGGTGCGTTTTGAAAGGTCTTGCCGCTGCGCCGATTTCAAGCGGTTGAAGTACGGGAGTATCAACTTCTAAATAACCAACGCCGTCAAGATAACTTCTAATAGCCGTTAAAATTTTTGAACGAGCAACGAAAGTCTTTTTAACTTCTGGGTTAGCAATAAGGTCAACTTCTCTTTGACGGTATCTAGTATCTTCGTCTTTAAGCCCGTGATATTTTTCAGGAAGTGGAAGAAGTGATTTTGTCAAAAGTTCAACGCTTTGCGCGTGAATTGAAACTTCGCCCGTACGGGTAGTGAAAACAAAACCTTTTATTCCTATAATATCGCCGATATCCCAATCTTTGAAAGCGAGATATTCGTCACCTAAATCGTTAATTGAAAGGTATGACTGAATAGTTCCTTTACCGTCTAAAATAACGGCGAAAGACGCCTTACCCATTATACGCTTACTAATAAGTCTACCTGCAACGCCAACGACTTTATTTTCATATTCAGCGTAATTATCTTTAATATCTTGGCTGTACGCCGTTCTATCGTATCTAACCTTTTCAAAGGGGTTCTTGCCTGCTTTAACTAAAGCGTCAAGCTTTTCACGACGAATTCTTAAAATATCGCTTAAATCCTGTTCTTCAACGACAGGTGTGTTTTTAATTTGGTCCATAGTATCTTCCTTTAGTGATTTTTAGTATACTTTTTTAACGGTAATTGAAGTGATGCCTGCGGGAACTACAACGCTAACAGTATCGCCTGCTTGTCTACCAAGAAGAGCGTTACCGATAGGCGATTCGTTTGAAATTCTGCCAAGTTCAACGTCTGCTTCGGTAGTACCAACGATTTCGTAGGTTAAAAGTTCGCCCGTGCCTTCGTCAACAAAATCAACTTTAGAGCCTAAAGAAACTTTGCCTGAAGACGTTGCACTAATTAAAACTGCGTGTTTTAATTTGTTTTCAATTTCTAAAATTTCACCTTCAATCATTGCTTGTTCGTTCTTTGCAGCATCGTATTCAGCGTTTTCTGAAAGGTCGCCGAATTCTCTTGCCGTTTTAATTCTTTCGGTGATTTCTGCACGTTTGGTAACTTTTAAGTATTCTAAACGTTTTTCAAGTTCTTCTTTACCTTCTTTTGTAAGTATTACTTCTTCTGCCATAATTATGACCTCCGTTAAAATATGCAAATTTTATATTTTAGGGCAAAATACCCTATATTAACTTGTATATTATAATATATAAAATATCGTTTGTCAACTTACTTTACAACAAAAAGAATAACTATTCCCACCCCTAAAAAGCAAAAAAACGAAAAAAATTACAATTTTTTGAAAAAATTTTACAAAAACCCCTTGACAAAATGTAAATTTGTGCTAAAATACATAACGTAATCAGGGAAAACTTGATTTCAAGGGTTAAACTATGGCAGACGGCCAAATTCCGAATAATATATGAAAAAAAGAAAAGGTTGCGTTCGTGCAACCTTTTTTTTTGCTTTTTCTAAAGCAGGTAGTTATCTTTGGCAATAATCTTGGCAACAAGTGCAACTGTCGCCACAACCGCAAGTTACCTTGATGCTATCAAGTTCACAGCAACAGCCGTTCGCGTTGTGTTTGCAACCTGTTACGTCGCATTTAATATTGTTATTTTGCTTCATAAAACACACTCCTTTGAAAATATTATGGCACAACCGAAGAAAAGTATACCTTAACTATTGACATTTACCACAATTTCGGGGTAAAATAAAAAAGTAATTAAATAAAGGAGCGGACTATGAAAGTAATTCTTCTTAAAGACGTTAAAGGCACGGGTAAAGCCGGCGATATAATTGATGCAAAAGACGGGTTTGCGCAAAACTTTTTAATTAAGCGCGGGCTTGCAAAGAGTGCAGACGCTCAAGCGCTTAACGAGAACAAACAACAAAAAGCGGCTGCAGAATTCCATAAACAAGAAACGTTAAAGGCAAACAAAGAACTTAAGGAAAAACTTGACGGGCAAGAAATAACCGTTCAAGTTAAAAGTGGCGCAAACGGTAAATTTTTTGGTAGCGTAACTAATAAAGAAGTTGCGGATAAACTTTTTGAATTAGGTTTTAATATTGATAAAAAGAGGATAACCATACCAAACGGTATAAAAACGGCAGGCGTTTACCCCGCAACAATTAAAATTTCGCCTGAACAAACGGCAAAGATT
>JAZSJY010000003.1:0-13302 GCA_045534565.1 Christensenellaceae bacterium
TATTCTTGGTTAGTAGGTAATATGATGAAAGGAACTTTCGTTACGTTTGAAGGGTGTGAAGGCGTTGGTAAATCACGCCAAATAAAACTTCTTGAAGAATATCTTATAAAAAACAAAAAAGAATACTACTTGACTCGTGAACCAGGCGGTACGCCCGTATCAGAGCAAATACGTTCGGTTATTTTAGACGGCAAAAACGTTTCTATGACCGACGAGTGTGAAGCGCTTTTATACGCTGCCGCAAGAGTTCAACTGTTAAAAGAAATAGTAAAACCACGCCTTGACGCAGGTCAATTAGTGCTTTGCGATAGGTATATTGACTCTTCGCTTGCATATCAAGGTTATGCGCGTGGCTTGGGGCGCGAATTCGTTGAAAAAATTAACGATTACGCAATAAAGAATTTTATGCCAGATTATACGGTCTTTCTAAATCTTCCCCCTGAAGAAGCGTTTAAGCGAAAAGGTGGGGTGGATAAAACGGATAGACTTGAACTTTCAGGCATAGAATTCCATAAAAAAGTTTATAACGGATACGTTGAACTTTCAAAAATTTACAGCGACCGTTTTATAGTTATTGATGCAAGTGGCTCACGCGAGCAAACGCACGCTAAAATAATTTCTGCGCTAAAAGGTGTGGGCGTTATATGATAGATCTTTTATCTTTATTAAAGGACGTTAACGCCTATAAAACCGTTGCAGGCGATAAAAAAAACGGCAAGTTGTCGCACGCGTACTTGCTTATTTGTCCCGACGGGGATAATTTAGAAGGGTATTTAAAATTATTTGCCCGTCTTCTTGCGTGTGGGGAAGAAGAGCCTTGCGGTAATTGTAGAAATTGCCGTCTTATTGAAGAAAAGGCGCACCCCGACGTGTTTTTTTACCCCAAAGGGCAATCGGTTGCAACAGACGACGTTAACTCTTTAATAGAAGAAAGTTTCGTTAAACCTATTGAAAACGATAAAAAGATTTTCGTATTAAATCACGCCGAAACTATGAACGCAACGGCGCAAAATAAACTGTTAAAAACGCTTGAAGAACCACCAAAAGGCGTACATATAATTATAGGCGCAACGAGTGAGTTTCCCTTGTTATCTACGGTAAAATCAAGGGTGAAAAAGTTGGAAATACCACCTTTTTCAAGGCAAAAACTTTTTGATGCGTTGGTTAACGATTACCCCGATAGTCAAAGGCTAAATTCGGCTATTGCGTGTGGTGACGGCACGGTAGGGACTGCCGTTGCTTTATACGGCGACCAAAATTTAAGCGATAGCACCGACCTTGCTATAAGCGTTTTAAGGGATATGAAGTCCAGTGCAGACGTTATTGAATATTCGGTAAAGGTAAGCGCAAATAAAGGTGGGTTTAATCAATTTTTATCGGTTATTGAAACGCTTTTGCGTGACCTTTTAGTGTATAGGGAAGGTAAGGGCGACCTTGCGTTCAACCAAAATACGCTAAATAAGATTTTAGATGCGGAAAAATTCCCAACGGGCGCAATACTTTACGCGCTTGAAGGGGTTACCGAAGTAAATAAAAGAAGAAAATTTAATGCAAACGCCACTATGGTTATAGAGTGGTTTTTATTCCACGTTTTGGAGGGGAAATATAAATGGCAAAAATTGTAGGCGTAAAATTTAAGAACACCGCCAAAGTGTATTACTTTGCTCCTGCTGAAGGGGAAGTTGATTATAAAAAAGATTCGGGCGTTATCGTTGAAACTGCAAAAGGGTTAGAGTATGCAACCGTGGTTTTCGGGCTTAAAGAAGTTAGCGACGATCAAATAGTGCATCCCTTAAAACCTATTTTGCGTAAGGCTACCGAAAAGGATGAAAAAGCCGTAAAGGAAAACGAAAAGAAAATTCCCGAAGCAATGGAATTTGCAAATCAAAAGATAGAAGAACTTAAAATCAATATGAAACTTATCGGTTGCGAATACGCTTTTGACGGCAAGAAAATAGTTTTCTATTTTACTGCTGACGGTAGGGTTGATTTTAGGGAATTAGTTAAAGTTTTAGCATCACAATTTCATTTGCGTATAGAACTTCGCCAAGTGGGTATTCGTGACGAAACTAAAATTTTGGGTGGTATTGCCCCTTGCGGAAGAACTTGTTGTTGCGCAAGTTGTATGCCTGAATTTGGTAAAGTTACTATAAAAATGGCAAAAACCCAAGGTCTTCACTTAAACCCTGGTAAAATAAGCGGACTATGTGGAAGACTTATGTGTTGTTTAGAATATGAAAACGAATATTATTCGGAAGTTTATAAAAAAATGCCCAAGGTTGGCGGAACGGTAGGCACGCCTGAAGGCGAAGGCGTAGTTATCGGTAACGATATGTTAAAACTTACTTCTAAAGTAAAAATTACCAAGGGCGACGGTAGTGAAATTTATAAAGATTTCCCTGTGGATAGACTTGACTTTAAGAAGAACAAGAATAAAAACGACGACGAAGACGAAAGACTTTCGGACGATATGAAAAAAATATTAGATTAGTTGTTTACAAATGAAAATATTTGTGATACAATATAATTACGAAATAAATTAGGAGGTAAACTCTAATGGCATATAAAATTAGCGATCAATGCATTTCTTGTGGCGCATGTGCAGATACCTGCCCCTGTGGTGCAATCAGCGAAGGTGAAGGTCAATACGTTATCGACGCTGAAGCATGCGTTAGCTGTGGCGCTTGCGCAGCAGGTTGCCCCGTAGAGGCTATTGCTGAAGAATAAGAAAAAGCAACTTGTTTAAGGCGTGATTATTTAATCACGCCTTAAATTTTTTATTAGAGTATGGAAAGATTAGAAGATTTACTTATTAACGACTTAAAAATTTATCAGGACGACGACCTTTATACTTTCACTTCGGACGCCGTTCTTTTAACACGCTTTGCAAAGGCGAAAAAAGGTGATACGGTTGCAGATTTTTGCGCAGGTAGCGGTATAGTGGGTATGCATTTTTATGCGCTTAACCCCACTTTAATTGATACCGTTACCCTTTTTGAAATGCAAAAACCACTGTACGAATTGTCTAAAAAAAGCATTGCGTTTAATAATCTTGAAAATAAGTTTACGGCAGTTAACGTTAAACTTCAAGATATAACTAATGAGTACGCAGGTAAATTTTCTCTAATACTTTGTAATCCACCGTATATGCCCGTAGGGCACGGCGCAACGCAAGATAATAGGCAAATAGCCGTGTGTAGAAGCGAACTTGAATTAACCCTTGAAGAACTTATTTTAGCAGTTAGCAAATGCTTAAAGTTCGGTGGAAGGTTTTGTATGGTACACCGTGCAGATAGGCTCGGCGATATTATATGTTGTATGCGCGCGCATAACGTAGAGCCTAAAAGGTTGCAGTTTGTTGCAAGTGGCAAAAAAGAACCGTACCTTCTTATGATTGAAGGCGTTAAGGGCGGTAAAAGTGGAATTAAAATATTAGTTAACGCGGAGAATTAAAATGCTGTATTTTGTAGGTACGCCGATAGGTAATCTTAAAGATATAACTTTCAGGGCTTTGGAAGTGTTAAAAGAAGTTGATGAAATTGCTTGTGAAGATACCCGTCACTCTTTGTCACTTTTAAACGCTTATGAAATAAAAAAGCCACTTTTTTCTTACCATAAGTTTAACGAAAGGGAAGCAGGCGAAAAAATAATAGAAAAATTAAAAAGTGGTAAAAATATTGCCGTTATTACCGACGCAGGTATGCCTGTAATATCCGACCCAGGTAATATTTTAGTGGAAATGTTAGTTGAAAACGGCTTGGAATTTACCGTAGTGCCAGGAGCGTGCGCTTTCGTTTCTGCTTTGGTTTTAAGTGGGTTAGATAGCAGTAAGTTTTGCTTTTTAGGGTTTATGCCACAAAAGGCAAGTGATAGAAATGAGTTTTTAAGCAAGTATAAAGACCTTGATATGACGCTTATTTTCTATTCTGCCCCGCACGATATTAAAAAGGACGTTGAAAGTATTTATAAAGTATTCGGGGATAGACGGGCTGTTGTCGTAAAAGAAATTACTAAAATTCACGAGTATGCAGATAGGTTTAACCTTAAAGACGGACTTAATAAAGAACCTAAAGGTGAATACGTTTTGCTTGTTGAAGGTGGTAAAAAAGAAAATACGTTACTATCTTTAAGTGAAAAAGAGCATATACAATATTATATAGAGCAAGGTTTAGACAAAAAAGAAGCCTTAAAAAAAGTCGCAAAAGAGCGTGGCGTATCAAAGTCTGATTTATATAAATATACTATTGAATAAAAAAACGGCTTCTGCCGTTTTTTTGTTTATAATACTTGACAAAATTTGTCGGGGGGGGGTATAATCTTCTTGTATGAAATTATAAGGAGAAGTATATGAAAAAAGTTTTTAATTTAGTAGTTGCTTTGTGTATGCTTATCACTTGTCTTTTTACTTTGACTGCGTGTGGTAAAGAAAAGGGAATGACCGAAAGTCAATGGAAAAGTTCTATTGTAGTAGATAATTTTGAGTGCTGGCACGTTGCTGATGGCTTTGATGAAAATGGAAAATTTAGGGATTCTAAACAAGTTATTTTTAACGGCAATACGTATAACGTTCCAACAGGCATTGCAAATAAATACTATACTTACACGACTGATAACGGTAACTATTTTAAGGTAACTAAAGAAAACGGCGCTTGGATTAAGACGCCCGTAAGTGAAGATGCTTTTAAGTATAAAGCAGAAGATTTCGCTACTATGCTAAATTTTGTAAGAAACGGGTTTAGTAAGTTTACCAAAGTGGAAAACCGTTGGCCAGATTTATATTACTATAACGATACCGATAATTCGCTTGAACAAGTAAACGGCATAGTAAGAAAAATTACGGGAAAGGCAGATATAACTATATATTCAATCACGGTAGAGTTTGACGAAGGCGAAACAGAAGTTCACTTTAACGAAGAATTGTTTGACCCTGACAATGAATGTCCACCTTCTTTAACCATGTATGATTTTGGCGAACAGTTGATTGATTACACTTTTGAAAATGCAATGATGTCTTTAGAAAATTTCACTATTAAGGGTGGCACGGGCGTTGATTACGGCGAATATTATTTTACTGAAGATAAATTCCGTGCATATACACCGAATAATACTGACGCTACTAGAAAAGAAGCCTTTTGGCAAGCAGATTATCAAAACAACGTTTATACGTATTACGAAAAGGCAAACGGAACGTGGACTAAAGATAGTACTAAAACCAAAACTCAATACGATTCGGCAAGAAACGGCGTTTATAATTTGTATTTTGGCGCAATATTATCAAACTTTGACGAGTTTTCTTTTACTTATGAAAACGGTTGGTACAAATTTACCGAAAGCATTGAAAGGGAAATTAGTTTTTACGATATAACTTATTCTAATCTTTCAATAAAAATAAGTAACGGCGTTATTAGTGAAGCGACTTGGAACTTAAAGTTAACCACGGGCGATATTTCAACCACTCACGAATTTTCTTTAGTTGCAGGAAATACCACCATAAACTTGCCAACGGTAAACGCATAAATAAAAATTAAAGCCACTTGAACGTTTTTCAAGTGGCTTTTTTAATGAAAACGATAGACAATTTTAATATTTATGTTATAATAAAACCGTTAAAAGATAAGGAAGTTTTTATGCATACTAATTTCGGCGAATTTTTAAAAGAAAAACGGCAACAAAAAAATTTGACGCAAAAGCAACTTGCAGAACAATTGATAGTTAGTGAGTCTGCCGTATGTAAATGGGAAAAGAACGTTGCTTATCCCGATATCACGTTACTACCTAAACTTGCTGAAATTTTAGACGTTACTGAACACGAATTAATTACTGCAAGCGTAGACCACAAGTCAAGGGAAGAAAAAAAGCAAGCGAAAAAGTGGCGTAATTTTTCTTATGCGTGGAATTTATCTTTTTGTATTGCTTACGGCGTTGCGCTTATACCGTGCTTTATTTGTAACTTAGCCGTGAATAAAACTCTTTCTTGGTTTTTTATAGTGCTATCTGCCCTAATACTTGCTTTTACTTTTACGAATTTACCTAGATATATCAAAAAACACAGGTTGATTTTTTTACCCCTTTCTTCTTATTTAGCGTTAACACTTCTTTTAGGGGTTTGTTGTATTTATACCAAAGGTGACTGGTTTTTTATACCTACGTGTTCGGTTTTTTTAGCGTTAGTTATAATATTTACCCCTATTTATATATCAAAATATCAAATTTTTTCTAAGATAAAGAAGTTTAACGGGTTTATATCGTTTGCAATTTATTTTGTTGTATTAAATATATTGCTAATAATTATTGATTTATATTGTACGTCTAACGGATATTCGCTTAATCATTGGTATTTAAATATTGCTTTACCCATAACGGCTTACTGCTATTTAGTACTAAATTTGTGTTTAGCAGTAAGGTTTATAAAGATAAATAAACTTTTTAAAACGGGGATTATTCTTGCGATATTAGATGCTTTTATATATATACCGCCGTTATTCGTTAGGTCGCAAAATTTAAATGTGCAATTAGAAATTGACCAAGTGAATATACTTAAAGCAAATTTAGCAGTTTGGAATTTAACTACTATTGAAAACAACGTTCATTTAATCGTGTTTTTATCTTTTATAACGTTAGCGTTGATTTTTACGGGAATAGGGTTAGTAGTTCATATAAAAAGAAAAAACAAAAACGCTTTATCCAAGTGATAAAGCGTTTTTCTATTACTTTTCAATTATAAATTGTTCTTCTTCTTTTAAGTTAACTACTATGCAGTCGTTCATATACGTGCATTCTGGTAAAACTATCATAGCCGTAAGCATATCTACGTTTGCAGGTAAGGGGGCTAAATGCCATACGCAAGCGTTCATTTTTATTATGGTGTTCTTTGGAACTAAAAACGCTTTAGTGTATTCGGGCAACGGTTTGCCAGCCGAAGGTGGCGCAACGTGTAAAATCATATCGTCGTTAAGTGGCATAATAATTTCTGCCGTGGTGGTGTGATATTCCACTTGGGTAATTTTAATTTCACCAGGGTTTTTAACGGTGATAGGTGAAAACGCCATTTGAGTAGTTGGATGCGTCAAAAGTCTATCGGGGTAAAAGCTGTGTAGTTCACCACAAAGCGCATACCCTTCGGGGTTAGCCATATCGTAATACGCCCCGAACGGAGCAAACGCTTCTTTAGTTAGTTTTTCAACTTTGATTTTTTTCATAATTTTCTCCTTATACTATTTATTCGTGCTACCGAATCCACCCGTGCGCACGCCGTCGCAATCGTCGTCAACGGTAATACCGTATTCAACGAAAACGCCTTGCGCAAAGGCAGAACCTTTCTCTATTGCAACGGGGGCGTTTCCACAGTTGGTCATTTTAATAAAAATATGCCCTTCGTTATCGGCGTTAAAATAATCGCTATCAATAATTCCAACGGTATTGTTAAGGGTAAGGCGATATTTAAAGCCAAGGCTTGAACGGGGGTAAATTTTAAGCACCCAACCGTTATCTATTTTAACCCTTATACCCGTAGGTATTTTTATCGTTTGACCAGCGTCAAGGCAGAAGTTAAACGGGGCGAAAAAATCGTACCCTGCGCTACCTGCCGTTGCGCGTTTAGGCAAGCGTATTTCATTATACGTTTCTAAATTGCCGTCCTTAAGATATTCACTTTGACTTACTTTAAAAAATTGTGCTATTTTCTTCATATCGTACATTATATCAGTAATTTTAATAAAAATCAAGGGCTATTCGCAAAATACCGTCAATGGTTTTTTTGCAAGTCTTGTATAAACGATAGTGCTTACTACCATAACTACGTACAAGGCGATTAAGTAATATGGGAAAAGGTATGCACCAACGTATTGCGCCAACACGCCGAATAGCGGGGGCATAAGTAAAATACCTATATTGCAACACGCCATTTGCGTACCTACTATTGATTGTGAAACTTCTTTGCCAAAGTTTATAGGCGTTAGGTAAATAACGTTTGGGAAGGTCGGCCCGTTGCCAAGACCTATTAAGAATAGCCCCACCCCTTTAACTATGGGGGGAATAGGTAATGCAATTAAAAGAAGGGCAATTCCAACCGACGCATAGCCTATATATACTATCTTTTTTTGGTCTAATTTTGAAGATATAAAGCCGGAAACAAGTCTGCCGGCAGTAATGCCAAGGTAGTAAAGGGTTATGAATTTGGCGGCGGTTGATTCGCTCATTCCTTCAGCGCTAACCAAAAAAGTGCAACCCCAAATACCACAAGTAAATTCTAACGCACAAGTTGAAAAGAACAATAGCCAAGTATAACGTATTGCGCGGGACTTGAACATTTTAATAAGCGAAAGGGTTTTAGGGGTAAACTGCGTTTCTTCTGGCTCTTTTGCTTTTACTTTTTTCCATAACGGTATTGCAAGAATCGTTACCAAGGTGATGCCTACCATTATATAAAAAACTAAACGATATCCTTGGCGCCAGTTATTTTCAACCGAAAGGGTGAAGGACATTAGGTAGGGGCTTAACGATACGCCTACCCCGTAAAAACTGTGTAAAAAGTTCATGTGGGTAGGTTTATAGTGGGTTGCAACGTAATTGTTAAGCGCTGCGTCTATTGCGCCTGCGCCAATACCTAACGGTACGCCTAAAAGACAAAACCACCAAATACTTTGCGCAAAAGAAAAACCAAGCAGGCAAACGGAAGTGAGCGCCGTGCTTATCGCCGTTACTACGCCCGTGCCGAATTTGTTTATAAGGCGCGCGGAAAACACGCTAGCCGATACCGTTCCTGCAGATATAAGAATAGAAATTATACTGCCGTAACCTACGGGGATATTAAGTTCAGCGTAAATAGCCGGCCAAGCAGAGCCCAAAAGCGAATCGGGAAGTCCAAGTCCTATAAACGCAACGTAAATAACTAATAGTAAGAGTGTAACCATATTTTACCTATAATAAAAGAAAAAGCGAAAGGGTGCTTGTCGCAAGTGTGGGCACGGCAACTGCAAAGCCGTAAAGCATAAACTTAAAGAAAGAAAGTTTAATTTTATATCCACTTAAAATTTTATTCCACATAATACCTGCAAGCGCACCGACGGGCGTTATAAACGCACCCACGTTTGAACCTATTACCGAGCCGTAAAGGGCAGGTAAACTTGCGCCGTTAACTATTCCTTCAAACAACACGCTCATAGGAATATTGTTTAGTAAGTTAGACGCCCCTGCCGATAAAAACCCAAAGGTTATAGCGTCCGTTTTATTGCCCGTGATTAAAAGGTTTGAAAGGGCGGTGGTAACGCCGTTTTCTTTTAACGCAAGCACTATTATAAACATTGATAAAACGAAGGGTATAAGTTCGTACGGCTCTTTTTTAATTGAGTGCCATACGGGTTTTATGGTGTGGTACGCAACGCCGTCAAATATTATGTCAAAGGCTGTAAGCGAAAGGGCAAGGCATACGCAAATTAACCACATTTCCACCCCTATAAAGTCTGATATTGCAAGTAATATTATGCAAACTATAAGGTGGGTAAGCGCAACCGCCATAGGCGCTTTTTTGATTTCAATTTTTCTAACGTTGTTAACGTATTCTTCGGGTTTTGGTAATGGTGAAAATAGTTGTTTTCTAAATAAAAGAATTAAAACTAAAAGGCTTGTAAGTCCACCTATAATAGCAGGTAAAAGCATAACTAAAAGGTATTCGCTAAACGTTACGCCGAAAGACCCTGCAAGGTAAATGTTGGTTGGGTTACCAACAATTAGTGCCATACTCCAAGTATTCGCCGCAATAAACTCGCCGAATAGATACGGCAAAGGTGAAATTTTTGCTTTTTTTGCAAATATGCAAATAGGTGGGGTAAAGGTTAAAATAATAACGTCGTTTGAAGTAAAAACCGTTAGTAGCGCAACTATAAAGTAAAGCGTTATAAACAACCTAAATTGCCCGCCTTTGCTTTTAAGAAAAATTCTATCTGCAATTAAATCAAAAAAACCCGCGTCGCCAAGGTAAATTGAAAGTAAGGTCATTGAAAGGAAAAGCGCTAATATTTTTAACGGATTAACCGAAGTGTTGGCAGTAATTCCTATAAGTACTTTACTAAAGGAAATTCTTTTGGTTGCAAGCATCAAAATAGCGCCTAAAAGGCAAACTACCCAGTAAAGTCCTATCTTAATTTTGCCAACGTTTATATAAGGTTTAATTAGCACGGTTGAAACCATTAAAATAGCGGTTGCACCTGCAATACATATAGTTAACGCCATAAAACTTCCTAATAGTAAAAATTCCAAAAGAGATTATATCACTAACGAAAAAAATTTGCAAAAGAAAGAAAGCAGTTTGCGTTAAAAATTACACTTCGGTATTGACAAAAATATAAAGGTGTGTTAAAATTAACAAAAGTTTAAATATAGGTGCTATAAATGAAAAAGTTATTTACTATTTTAATAGCAGTAACCTTGCTGATTTCTTTATGTTCGTTCACGGCTTGTTCGCCAGATAATACTGATAATAATAACGATGGCGGTGGAAAACAACTAACTATATGTAGTCATACCGACGCCGTTTCGGTTGGCGAATACGACTATATAGACCAAACCGTTTATCAAGAGCATAATTGTTCTACTTGTGGTAAATGCTATAAAGCCGTTGAAAAGGGCGTCGTTATAGATTCGTTTGAAGAAGTTACTACCCTATTATCCCCATCTGCAATAGATTATAGGGTTATATACTTAAAAGGCGACTTAAATTACGTTGACGCTGAAAATACCCGTATATTAAAAATTCCTAGCGCAACCGACTTAACAATCGTTGGTGAAGGGGATAAAACGGTAATTTATCAATTGATGTTGGGGCAATCGGGCTCGTCAAATATAGTAAATTTAACGATAAAAAATATTAAATTTACCGATAGTACGGACGGCTTTTTAAGAATAAGAAGTAAAGTTGAAGGCTTAAAAATAATAAACTGCAATTTTGAAGGTAAAACTAACATACATTGTTATCCACAAGGCGAATATACTAAATCGTTAAAAGACGTGTTGATTGAAAATTGCACCTTTACAAACATTAAAGAGTCAACGGTGAATTTCTCTGCCGTTGCCGTGGAAAAATGCGAAAATTTAACTATAAAGAACTGTTCGTTTACTGATATTGAAATAGGTAGCGCGCTTCAAATAGGTGCTAACGGTGTTAGTGGAAAATTAGCGATAGAAAACAATTCTTTTGGCACGGTTGCAAGTGGCATGATAGAAATTTTTGATGCAAGCGCTTTAACCGAAAGCGTAATAACGGGTAACAGTTTCGTTTCGCAAGAAGATAAATATAGCACCGCCGTTAATAAGAACCAAAAAGGTCTTTACATAAACGTAGTTACGGGTACGGTTAATATGGGCGCAAACAAGTGGAAAGAAGATATTGATTATCTTGAAGACGAATATAATTTAAACAACGTAATTTTTGATTTAGACGAACAAATTCAACTTTCATAAAAATAAAAAAAGCCCTGCAAAATTAAAGAATCAGGGCTTTTGTGTTGTTTTACCAAAAAATGTTATATTTTCACAAAAAAGGGTGTATATAGAAAAAATGTGTGAAAAATTTTCAAAAAAATTTTAAAAAACCGTGTAAAAATGCTTTACAAAAAGTGTCGAATATAGTATATTATCATTGTTAAAGGCAAACGCCCTTGGCAAATGAAAAAGCTCATCATTTTCCCCCTTATCATATATTATTCAGGAAGCAGTTAACAGTGTTAATTGCTTTTTGAATTTTTAAATATCTTTTCGTTCTTTATTGTATTTTCGTCTATCTAGTTGCTTCCTTCTCCTACGCTAAAGCTACGGAGCACTAGCCCATCAAAGTGAGCAGGGCAAAGTCGTGCAGTTCGCAGTTAACAGTGTTAATTGCTTTTTGAATTTTTAAATATCTTTTCGTTCGTTATCGTATTTTCGTCTATCTAGTTGCTTCCTTCTCCTACGCTAAAGCTACGGAGCACTAGTCCATCAAAGTGAGTAGGGCAAAGTTGTGCAGTTCGCAGTTAACAGTGTTAATTGCTTTTTGAATTTTTAAACCTAAAAACATATATGCTACGATATACTGCGTTACTGTTTTGTTAAAACGACCCAATGAACAGGCGTTCTATTTCATCCGTTTTAACAAACGAGCCTTGTCTATCTTGCATCTATGTCTTTAGGTCGTTTTAATATTTGGGTTAAGCGTCACGCTTACTTCTATTACTTGTGTCTGCAATCTGTAGTTTTTATTTTTACCGAGTTCGTTATCGTATTTTTTTCTATCTTGCATCTATGTCTTTAGGTCGTTTTAATATTTGGGTTAAGCGTCACGCTTAGTCGTGTAAAAATTATTTTTTAAAAAAGTATTGTCAAAAACAAATGATTGTGGTATTCTATAATAAAGAATAAACGGAGTATACTATGACTAAAGGGCAACTTGCAAAGCAAAATTTTAACTCTGGGCTCAATTGCGCGCAAGCCGTTGTGCTTGCATTTAAAGATGAACTTGGGTTAACTGAAGAACAACTTAAAAAACTTTCAATAGGTTTTGGCGGTGGCTTGGGCAGGCAAAGGTTAACTTGCGGTGCAGTTTCGGGCATGTGCATGGTTCTATCTTACCTTAAGTCAAACGGGCAAGATAAACTTGCAATTTACTCTATTATTCAAGACGCGTGCGCTCAATTCAAAAATAAAGTAGGTTCGCTTATTTGCGCAGACTTACTTGAAGGGAAAGTTAAAGTGGAAACTTCACCCGTGCCCGAAGAGAGAACTGCGGAATATTATAAAAAGCGCCCGTGTGCAGAAATTTGTGAAATTGCTGCTGATATAACGGCAAAATTTATATAAGGAGAAAGAAGTATGGAAAATTACGAATATGAAAATGGAAACGTCGTTTATGAAAACGATTCTATCGCCGTGGTTGAAAAAAAGCCTACGGGGAAACGCAGGTTTTTAGCATTGTGGATAATAGTTGGCGTTTTGTATTTAGCAACGACGGCGTTTATGCTATGGACGTTTATTGATGCTAAAGTTAGCGATTCAACAGCCGAAATACAACTTGGTGGGTTGGCGTTTATTTTAATGTTGATAATTTACGGCTCAATAGGTTACCTTGCAACTATGTTATCTTCAATAATAGGGTTGATTTTAACGTGTGTTAAGCGTCCTAGCACAGGGCTTAGGAAAGGTCAGTTAATTTACTTTATTGCCTTTACGGTATTACCTATTATTACGTGGGTATTGTTATACTTTGTAACGCTTTTATCTTTTGGTAATTAAAAATTTAAAACAAAAAAACCGTCGGTTGTTGCCGACGGTTTT
>JAZSJY010000045.1:0-2520 GCA_045534565.1 Christensenellaceae bacterium
TAGGCAACGCCATAAGCAACCCCGAAACGTACTGCGAACTTATGTCCCCGCGAATTTTATATTCGCCTGCACAAAGCTTGCCACAAATTTCAATAACGTCAGTCTTTTTTACGCTTACGCCTTTATCTTCAAGGGCGATAAATAACTGTTCCAAAGGGCGTTCTAAAAGTTTGCCGTGCCCTATGAAAGTGTATTGACCGCCAAGCGCTGCGCATAAAGGCAACAAAAATCTTAACGTTGAGCCAGATTCCCCACAATCAAGGGTGGTTATCCCTTGCATAAGGTTTTCTAGGCAATTTGCAGTAACTTCAATATCTTTTGAAGTAAACTGTCCACAATCAACGCGTGGCGTTTGCCCCGCTAAATATTTACAAATTGATATTCTGTGAGCGTAAGATTTTGACGGTATGGCGTCTATTACGCCTTGCGCCTTTGCGCCCTTTATTTTTATATTCAACTTAAAAACTCCGTAAGGTCTTGAATTTTCACCGTAGTCAATCGGCAATCACCAACGCCGTGCACGGTTACCAAAGTAATATTATCGCCACTTCTCTTCTTATCGTTTAGCGACGCATTTGCAATTTGTTCTATGCTAAACGGGCAGTCGTGTTCGGGCGCTATTTTGCTTATTACGTCAAGCATTTCTTCATACGTTTTTTTGTCAATAAATTTATTTTTAAGCGACGCTTTAAGTATTGCGTATAACCCCATTGCCACCGCTTTGCCGTGTGCAATTTTATATTCGCTTAATCGCTCTATTCCGTGCGCTACCGTATGACCTAAATTAAGTAATTTACGTTCGCCTTTTTCAAACTCGTCGTTTTCAACTACCTTCCTTTTATAGTCAACGCATAAATATATCAACTTTTTAAGGTCACGCACGTCGCTTTTTAATAAATCGTAAATTTTTTCGTCTAATAAAGCGTATTTTGCCGCTTCGCCCATACCTTCGTCAAACACGTTTGCAGGTAAAGTATAAAGGGTGGTAATATCACAAACGACTAATTGTGGTTGACAAAACGCACCTACAAGATTTTTGCCTTTTTTAAGGTCTATTGCCGTTTTGCCCCCAACAGATGAATCAATTTGCGCAAGTAAAGTAGTGGGAATTTGCACGTATTTTATTCCACGCAAATAGGTTGCAGCGGCAAAACCAGCCATATCGCCGACCACACCACCACCAAGCGCTACTATGCAGTCTGTTCTCGTCAAGTCGTTTTCGGTTAAAAAATTCAATATATCGCCGTAAGTATCAATATTTTTACTTTGTTCGCCGTGCGGAAAAACGTATTTAACCACTTGATAGCCGTTAGTAACTAGCGAATCAAACACCATTTGTGAATAAAGTTTATCAACGGTATCGTCGGTTACAATTGCTATTTTACAAAGGGGTATAACCTTTTTAATATAAGTGCCAACGCTAAAAATAGCACCTTCAGTTATTAAAATATCGTATTCGCCAGACGCCTTTACGCGTATGGTGAGCGGACCGTTATTTGTCATTTGTTTTGCTCCTTCTAACCCTTTCAGATTCAAGTTTCCTTTGGTTACCGTCTTCAAGCAAGGTCTTCATCTTATCGTAATCTCCCGTTGCAAGAGCGTTTTTATATTGATTAAGGCTATTTATAATGCTATCAATTTCGCCGACCAAAAAGTCTGCGTTATCAATGGTTAGTTGAGCCCACATTTCACTTGAAAGCCTTGCAACCCTTGTCATATCACGGAAAGACCCTGCCGAAAAGCCCATAAATTCAGTTGCCGTATCGCTTTTAATATAAGCGCTTGATACCAAGTGAGCAAGTTGTGAAGTAAAGGCGATAATTCTATCGTGTTCTTTAGCCGTAGTAATTACCACAGAGCCAAAGCCAAGTGAAAGAGCGTAAGCCTTGAAGTTAGCAATACTTTTAATATCTGCGCTAACTGGCACTAAAATCATTGACGCCTTATCAAAAAGATTTGCAGTTGAGTGCGCTACGCCCGAAAATTCACGCCCAGCCATAGGGTGCGCGCTTATAAATTCAAGGTTTGGATAGGTATCTGCTAACGCCTTCATATCGTTAACTACCCTGCGCTTATTTCCGCAACAGTCTGCAACTACGCAACCCTTTTTTAACAACGGGCAGTATTTATTTAAAACGCCCTTGATTGCGTTTGGATATAGCGAGATAAAAAGCATATCCATTTCGCAAACGTTTTCTTTATTAAGTTCGTGGTGGTAAGCAGTTAATAGTTTACCGTCAAGCATAGCCTTTTTACTTATATCAAAGGCGTAAACGGTGTCGTTAGTTCTCTTAATTATCGCTCTACCAAGCGAACCACCTATTAACCCTAACCCGATTATTCCTATTTTCATTTTTTATTTTCCGTCGTAACTTTTTCCAACTATCGGTAAAATACTGTTAACTTTTTTCATAAGAGCGTCAAACTGCGTGGGGTCTAAAGATTGCGCCCCGTCACAAAGCGCGCGTTTAGGATCGTTATGAACTTCAATGATAAGCCCGTCTGCGCCTGCTGCAACCG
>JAZSJY010000119.1:0-5089 GCA_045534565.1 Christensenellaceae bacterium
CTTTACAATTTCCGACACGGGCTGGGCAAAGGCTTTATGGGGCAAGTTATACGGTCAATGGCTTTGCGAAGGCGCAGTATTTACTTACGATTTTGATAGGTTTAATGCGGGCAACATTTTACCTATGTTTGAAAAGTATAATATTACGACGTTCTGCGCACCGCCTACAATGCTTAGGCTTATGGTTAAAGAAGATATTTCAAAATACAATTTATCTTCAATTAAGCATATGACTACCGCCGGCGAAGCGCTCAACTTAGAAGTTTACAAGCAATTTAAAAACGCAACGGGTTTAAGTATAACCGAAGGCTTTGGTCAAACGGAAACCACGCTCGTTGTTGGTAACTTAATAGGCGCAAAAACTAAACCGGGTTCAATGGGTAAACCTATTCCTATTTACGACGTTGAACTTTTGGATAGTAACGGCAATAAGGTTGAAGCGGGAACTACGGGTGAAATTTGTATTAAAACGAGCGAAAAAGTACCTTGCGGTTTATTTAAAGGTTATTATAACGACCCCGTTAAAACAGACGAAGCGTGGTACGACGGTTATTATCACACGGGCGACCTTGCTTGGTGCGATGAAGACGGATTTTACTGGTACGTTGGTAGAAAAGACGACGTTATTAAATCGTCTGGCTACCGCATAGGTCCGTTTGAAATTGAAAGCGTTATTATGGAACTTCCTTACGTTTTAGAATGCGGCGTTTCCGCCGTTCCAGACGAAGTTAGGGGTCAAGTAGTAAAAGCAAGCATAGTTTTAGTAAGGGGTAAAGAAGGAAGCGAAGAACTTAAAAAAGAAATTCAAGAATACGTTAAAAAACGTACGGCGCCTTATAAATATCCAAGAATAGTAGTATTTCGTGATGAATTGCCGAAGACGGTGAGTGGTAAAATCCAAAGAAATAAATTATAAGTGGTTATATACTACGCATCTCGTCGTTGTGCTGTGCGTTGCTAGGGTTACATACAAAAAGTATGCGCCCCGTCGCAATGCTCGCACGCCTAGACCTGCTCGTATCTAACCCCTTAAATAGTGCTAGCGACAGCAAAAGTGGGTCAAGCGTCATGCTTGCCAATAGGCAAATATAACTTCGCAACAGCGAAATACAACTAAAAAATAGGTAATACCCGCAAAAGTTTTTGCGGGTATTGTTCAATAGGTTTATAATGAAAACTGCACTCGTTACAGGCGCAAGCGGTGGAATAGGTGGCGCAGTTGCGCTAAAATTTTTAGAAAACGATTATTTCGTTATAGCGCAATATAACACCGACCAAAATGGAATAAATTCGTTAAAAGAAAAAGCCCGTCTAATAGGCAAGGGCGATTATCTTTTTTGTGTAAAAGCAGATTTTACAGATGAAAATAGCGTTCGTCAAATGATGGACGGCGTTATAAAAAGTTTTCCCCGTTTAGACGTCATAGTTAATAACGCAGGGGCAGGGCTTTATAAACTTATAACTGAAACCACCGTTACCGAGTGGGATAATCTTTTTTTAATCAACCTAAAAAGTGCGTTTATAATCAATAATTACGCCTTAAAAGGTATGATAGGCTCTAAAAAAGGCGCAATAATAAACGTGTCGACAATGTGGGGGCAAGTGGGCGCAAGTATGGAAGTTGCTTACTCTGCAAGTAAGGCGGCAATGATAGGTTACACAAAGGCTCTTGCAAAGGAAGTTGCCCCAAGTGGTATTACAGTTAACTGCGTTTGCCCAGGCGTGATTGATACTAAAATGAACGCACGGTTTTCTAAAGACGATATTAACGAGTTGATAGACCAAACGCCACTTGGAAGATTAGGTAAAGTTACTGACGTTGCGTCGCTTATATATTTCCTATCAAGCGAGCAAGCGCAATTTATTACGGGGCAAGTTATAACTTGTGACGGTGGATTTTCTCTATGAGCAAATTAAGAAAAGACGCAGATAAATCGCCTATATTTCATATAGCCGTTATTTCGCTTATGGCAATAGGGTTGTCTTCTTTGCCGTTAGATAAATTGTTCTATTTATTTATTGAAGATAAGCACCTTGCGTTAACGTTAAGCGGTAGTGTTTTAAGGTTGATTTTATCGGCTGTGGCAATTTTTCTTATTTGTAAATACCGTTTTAATAGAGCCTTTTACTCTTTTAACGCTAAAGGGCTTTTACTTATTTTACCAGCATTTTTAGTGGTTATATTTAATAGTCCTATAATTGCCTTAATAAATAACGGCGTCACCTTTAATCAAAGTGGCGTAAACGTTTTTACTTTTATTTTATATTGTCTATCGGTCGGGCTTTTTGAAGAAACTGTTTTTAGGGGATTGATTTTCCCTTTATGTTTAAATGTAACTAAAAAAAGTAAACTCAATTTGTTTTATGCCGTAGCGCTGTGCTCTGGTATTTTTGCAATCTTACATTTGTTTAATTTATTAGGTGGTGCAAACGTAGGCGCAACCTTTTTGCAAGTAGGCTATTCCTTTTTAATAGGTGGCTTGTGCGCTATATGTTTAGCTGTTACTAAAAATTTGTTTATCCCCGTGATTTTACACGCTATATTTGATTTTGGCGGTTTAATGCTAAATAACCCTTACGGAATAGGCGTTGGCAATCAATGGGATGTTTTGACTATTATTTTAACTGCCGTGATAGGCGTTTTAACTTGTGCGTATATGGTCGTTTTATGTCTTAAAACTGAAAAAGAAAAAGTGCACGCACTATACACTGAAAAAGAAAATTAAAGGAAGGGGTTTGACCCTGTAAAAATATATGGAAAGAAGTAGTGGTGTTTTAATGCCGATATTTTCCTTGCCGAGTAAATACGGCGCGGGAAGTTTCGGTAGTGAAAGTTATAAATTCGTTGACTATTTAGTTAGCGCTGGTCAAAAGGTATGGCAATTGTTACCGTTGGTTCAAACGGGTTACGGCAATTCGCCATATTCTTCGGTATCGGCAGAATCGTTCAACCCGTATTACATCAGTCTTGAAACGTTAAAAGAGCAAGGGCTTTTGACTTCTGCAGAATTAAAGTTTGCTTATCTTTCAGGGCAAACGGTTGATTACGGCGAACTTTATTCGGTACGCTATCCGCTTTTGAGAAAGGCGTTTTTGCGCTTTGATAAAGAAGATAAAGAGTTTAACCGCTTTTTAAGAAAAAAAGAGTTTTACGATTACGCTCTGTATATGGCGATTAAATATGCAAGTGGTCAAAAGCACTTTTTCCATTGGGCAAAAGAACTTGCCTATCGTGACGAAAAGGCGTTAAAGAAGTTTGCGCGTGATAACCGTGAAGAAATTTTGTTCTGGCAGTTTTTACAGTTTATTGCACAAAAACAATGGTTTGACCTTAAAAAGTACGCAAACTCTAAAGGCGTAAGTATTTTAGGGGATATGCCCTTATATATGGCGCTTGATAGCGTTGACGTATGGAAAAACCCACATTTATTTAAGCTTGACGAATATTTTAACCCCACCAAAGTAGCAGGCGTTCCACCCGATTATTTTTCTAAAGACGGTCAACTTTGGGGTAACCCCGTTTACGATTACGATACTCACGAAAAGGACGGCTTTAAGTGGTGGTGTGAAAGAATTAAACGCGCGCTTACCGTTTACGATTACGTGCGTATAGATCATTTTAGGGGGCTTGATCGTTACTATCAAGTTGAAAACGGAATGCCCGACGCTAAAATAGGCGAGTGGGTAGACGTGCCAAGTGAAAAGTTGTTCACGGCAATACATCAAACGGTTGATAAAGATAGAATTATTGCAGAAGATTTAGGCATTATAGACGACGGGGTAAGGCAACTTTTAGCATACATGGGGTATCCTGGAATGAAGATTTTGTCTTTTGCGTTTAACGGCGAACCCAACAATCTTTATTTGCCACAAAATATAGAAGAAAATTACGTTTGCTATACGGGTACGCACGATAACGATACTTTAAGGGGACTTATAGATAACGCAACCGAGTGGGATTATAATAATCTTGTAAACGGCGTTAGAAATAGTCTTGACGTTTTAGGTGTTAAAGGTGACGTGACCACGAAAGAAGGTCTTATGCAGGCGATAAAAGAGTTAGGGTTTAAGTCAAAGGCAAAACTATTTATTATGCCTATGCAAGACGTTTTGTGCTACGGCGCAGAATATAGGATAAACCAACCCGGTACGGTGAAAACGCAAAACTGGTCGGTTAGGTTCGTAGACGCCGATTTTAAGAAGTCAACGGCAAACGCACTTAAAAAACTAACGATAAAATATAATAGATAAAAAAAATACCGCCTTTCAAAAAAAGGTGGTATATTTATTTTAAATGACGGGGATAATACGGGCAAATCAAATTTAAGGAGATTTAACCGTATGAATCCATTTAAGGAATTACCAAAAGACAGTAAAATTAACTATTCAGGTTGGAATTCAATCAACGTAAAGGCTTACGATAAAAATTCCACAGGCCCTTACACCAAAACTCGTGTCATTTTAATGAACGGCACGGAATTTGAATCAAACTGGTTTTTGCACCAGTTTAATCGTCATTGCTTAAATAACGAAGTAAGGCGTGCAATTGCAATGGTTCGTCGTCAAGAACAACAACAGCAAAAACGAATTTGCGCTTTAAAACCCCTTGATGAAACGATTTTAGAAACGACCATAGGTTACGAACAGTTAGCCGTTGATTTAACGGCAGAAATGGCGCAAAAAGAGCCTAACGCTTTCGTTAAAGCACAGCTTGACTTTGCCCTTTTAGAAGACTTTGACCACCTTTATAGGTATGCAAATCTTTTAGATATGGAAGAAGGTGCGCACGCTGAAAGGTTGGTTGGGGGATATACTGAAATAACGCCCGCAAGACCAACTATAAGCGAACACCGTCACCCCAACGACGACGTAAGGTTTTATATAAACTGTTGGCAAGACCAACTTATTACTCGCTTGCATACGGGTATTATTACCGCTGCAGAACAACAAACTATGAACTATTATATGAACATTAGTGGCTTTTATCACAGCGATTTAGGTAGAAAGTTGTTTAGCGAAATTGCAATGATAGAAGAACAACACGTAACGGGGTACGGTTCTTTAATGGACCCATCTTCAACGTGGTTTG
>JAZSJY010000066.1:0-5835 GCA_045534565.1 Christensenellaceae bacterium
AAAATTGTTTGCAAAGAGTGATAGAAATAGTAGACAGTCGTTTGCAAGTAAAAAACGCAAAAGGATGGTTGGATTATGATTGAAACTGTATTAAGTATAAAAGGCTTACAAAAAAGCTTTGGCGAAGTTTCTGTTTTAAAGGGCGTAGATCTTGACGTTAAAAAAGGCGAAGTTATCGTAATCATAGGTCCTTCTGGTTGTGGTAAATCTACTTTATTAAGGTGTATAAATTGCTTGGAAGATCCTAACGGCGGGCAAATAATTTTTAACGGTGAAAATATTGCAGATATGAAAGTTGATATAAACGTTCATAGGCAAAAGATAGGCATGGTGTTCCAGCACTTTAATTTATTTAATAATAAAACTATCGTGCAAAACATTATGCTTGCACCAAATTATGTTAAATTAACTGCAAAAAGACGTGTTGGAAGGAAGAATTTTGGAATCAAATTTATTAATTTGTTTAGAAAGAAAGAAAACAAACTTGAATTGATACCAAATAAAACTAAAAAAGAAATTATTAGTGAAAATAAAGCAAAGGCGCTAAATTTACTTGAAAAAATAGGGCTTGAAGATAAAGCAAACGTATATCCTTCAACTCTTTCAGGTGGACAAAAACAACGTGTTGCAATAGTTCGTGCGCTCGCAATGGAACCGGATATAATGCTCTTTGACGAGCCGACGTCTGCATTAGATCCTGAAATGGTTGGTGAAGTTTTAGAACTTATGAAAGAACTTGCAAACGAAGGCATGACTATGGTTGTCGTTACGCATGAAATGGGTTTTGCAAGAGAAGTTGCATCAAAAATTATCTTTATGGATGAAGGTGTTATTAAAGAAGAAAATACGCCAAAAGAATTCTTCTCTAATCCTAAAGACGAACGCTTAAAAGAATTTTTATCAAAAGTTTTATAACGAAAAAACGGAAGTATCCTTCCGTTTTTTTATTTTTAAAACAAAAAAGGCTACTTTAAGTAGCCTTTGAAACTTTAATTATTTTCTTGCCAGTAATCAACTTGGTGGGGAAGGTTTATGCTTGAAGCGAAGAAAGTTGGGTCTTTACCAGCTTTTCTTTGTTTGTCAAAATCCTTAATCGCCCTAAACGCGTATTTGCCTAAAATAATTATTGCAGGAATATTTATCAAAGCCATAAGACCCATTAAAATATCTGCAACGTTCCACAATAAATCTGCTTTTAATACTGCGCCGAACAATATTAGTAATGAAAAGAACAAATAATAAATAATTTTGAATTTTTTGCTTGGTTCTTTCTTTAATAAATGGTCAAACGCTTTATCAACGTAGAACAAATTACCAAGTAGGGTAGTAAAGGCAAATAAAACCATTGCAATCGTAATAAATATAGGACCGAATCCACCAAGCGTTGATTTTAGCGCTAATTGAACGTACATTGCTGGGTCGCTTTTCATTGCTTCGGTAATTTCCACGCCAGACGACATACACATAAAAGCCGTTGCACTGCAAACTAAAATGGTGTCTATAAATACTGACAAAATTTGAACTAAGCCTTGTTTTACTGGGTGAGAAACTTCAGCAGCAGCTGATGCGTTTGGCGCAGAGCCAACACCTGCTTCGTTAGAGAATAACCCACGCTTTATACCATACATTAAACATGAAGAAGCAACGCCACCGAATATTGCCTTAAAGTCAAAAGCATTACTGAAAATTTCTTTAAGAACTGAAGGTATTGCTTTTACGTTTATGAGCGTTACTACAAAAGCAATTAGAATATAAGCAACGCCCATAATGGGAACTAGAAAGCTCGTAGTTTTCACGATTCTTTTGCCCCCACCAAGTAAACAATAAGCAACTAATACGGCAACTATAGCACCTATTATCCAAGGCGTAACTTTTGGGTTGTAGAAACTATAAGTTGAGAAGGTAGACTGTAAATTGTAAGATGCAAGCATGTTAAAGCCTACACCATAAGTTAATATCAAAAGGATAGAGAAAATAATAGCGATAGCACGACACTTGAAAGCCTTTTCAATATAGTAAGCTGGGCCACCAAAACAACCGTTAACGCCTTTTTTCTTATAGATTTGTGCTAACGTGCTTTCAATAAGGGCTGAGGCACTACCTATTATGGCTATTACCCACATCCAAAAAACAGAACCAAATCCGCCAATGCAAATTGCAGAAGCAACGCCAATAATATTGCCAGTTCCAACTCTAGATGCAGTTGAAACCATTAACGCCTGAAAGGAAGATACGCCTTTTTTATCTTTGGGTTTTTCAGTAATAGCCTTAAATTGTGCGCCTAACAATCTAAAAGGAGCAGCTTTGGTTCTAACGAAAAAATATAAACCACCTAAAATTAATAGCAAGATCAAAACGTACGTGTAAAATTTGTCACTTATAAATCCACTAATTTCTATAAGCTTATCCATAAAATCACCATTAAAATAAAATTACTAATTTATTTTATATTATTTTATACTAAAAATCAACAAAAAATATTAAAGATACGTAATTCTTTTTAAAGGTAATAAGTAAAAATTGCGTTATAACTTGACATAATTTGTTACGTTTGATAGAATAACAAATAGGTGTTCTCATGGAAAAGTTATTGTTTGGACAAATTAATAAATCAAACGTGTATAAATACACTATTGCAAAAGGTAACGTAAGCGCAGATTTTATTGATTACGGCGCAAGAATACAATCTTTACGTTATTGTGGTAAGGATATCGTTATAGGGTACAATTCTTTAACCGAATATGAAAATTGTAACGGATACGTTGGTGCTACCATAGGTAGATACGCAAATAGAATAGGCGATGCAAAGTTTTTGTTAAATGGAAAGCAATATAATTTATCTGTGAACGAAAAAAGTGATTGTAACCACGGTGGAACAAACGGGTTTGATAGAAAAATTTGGGACGCTAAATGTTTTGATGATAAAATTGAGTTTACATATTTTTCTGTTGACGGGGAAGAAGGTTTCCCTGGTAACTTGCAAGTAAAAGTTACTTATTCTATTACCGAAGATGATAGCTTACAAATTGAATACAACGCCGTTAGTGATGCGGATACTGTTATCAATTTAACAAACCACGCTTATTTTAATATAGACGGTGAGAACTCTGGCGATATATACGATACTGAACTTTTTATAAACGCTAAAAATATTATTGACGTAAATGACCGATTGATTGCCAATGGTAAAATGCGTTCTATAGATAGCACCGAAGGCGATTTTACGCGATTTAAGAAAATAGGAAATTATTTTGAGAGCAACGACGAGTTGGTTAGAAAGTTTGGCGGTTACGATTTTTGTTACGTTTTAGAAGGTAGTGGCTTTAGAAAAGTTGCAGAAGCAAGAAGTAATAAAAGTCGTGTAGCATTAGAAGTTTATACGGATAGGGAAGGGATGCAATTATATACAGAAACTTTCCTTGATGGAAAAAATGGTAAAACGTGCGTTTATAAAAAAGGGTGTTCGTTTTGTCTAGAAACGCAATCTTTCATCAATGCGGTTAATTGTCCTGAATTTCCTTCAACTATTTTGAAGAAAGGTAAGTTGTTTAATTCCGTAACTGAATATAAATTAAAAAGAATATAAGTTAAAACAAGTTCCCGTACGGTTAGCGTAGGGGAATTTGTTGTTTTATGGTAATATTTTGTTAAATATATGGTAAAAATAATAAAGAGTATTGACACTAAATAAAAGTTATGCAATAATAACCATACTAAAAATATATGTCTTATAAGGAGAAAAGATATGAAAGATTTTAAAATTCCAGAAAAAGCAAGGGTTGCCGTTTTAACAGGCGCAAGAAAGATTGAAATATTTGAACTTCCCGTTCCTGAAATCGGTGATGATGAAGTGCTTGTTAAAGTGGAACAAACGGGTATTTGTGGTACTGACGTACACGAATACAAAGGTGATCCGTTTGGCTATATACCTGTTGAACTTGGTCATGAAGGGACTGGCACGGTAGTTAAACTTGGTAAAAACGTTAAAACCGACTATTATGGTAAGCCGTTAAATCTTGGCGATAAAATAGTTACGGGGTTAAAACCGTGTGGGGTATGTGATACTTGTAAGAATGATCCTGAACACGTGCATCTTTGTCCTTCTGGTGAAATTTTTGGTTTGATGCCAGGCGAAGACGCCTACAAAAACTTTAACGGTTGGTTTGGTGAATATATTAAAATAAATGCAGGTGGCGTTATCTTTAACGTTAGCGATATGGACGTTGATCTTCGTACGCTTATTGAACCTGCAGCAGTTATAATTCACGCAGTTGAACAAGCAAAACAAATATTTAATTTCAAACAAGGTTCTTACGTTTTAGTTCAAGGTTGTGGGCCTATCGGGTTATTGTTGCTTACTGCGGTAAGAACTATGGGTGTTCGTAACATAATTGCAGTTGATGGTGATGAAAACCGTCTTGAAATGGCTAAAAAATTGGGCGCTAAATACACCGTGAACTTTATGAAGGAAGATGCAAAGGCAAAAGTTTTAGAGATTACTGGTACGGGCGCAGAAATGGCGTTCCAATGCACAGGGTCGCCCAAAGCAGCAAGTACTATTTGGAAATACGTTCGTCGTGGTGGATCTATGTGTGAATTAGGTTTCTTTGTGGACAATGGTGACACCATATATAATCCCCACCAAGATATTTGTAATAAAGAAATTAAGGTTATCGGCTCTTGGACATATCAAGCAAAGGACTGGATGCAAGCGTGTGATATGTTAAAAGAAGCCCAAAAAGACGGTTTACCCGTTGAAAAATTGCTTACGCATAAATATGCTTTGGCTGATATTAACGACGCTATGGAAATGAATATCAGTATGAAAGGCTTGAAAATTGTAGTTAAAGGCGAATAGAATAAAACACGAATAAAAAGGCAGGGTAACCTGCCTTTTTTTGTGTGTTTTTATACAGTAAAATGATTAGTTTATTAAGGGAAATAATTATTTTATAATTATGTTGATGAAAATAATTGTAAACATTAAAAGAATATAACTTGAAATAATTAAACTAATTATAACGCGTGTCTTTACTTTTGAATACAGATTGTTCTTTAATATTTTTTTGTATCGAAAAATGATTACAATACTAATAATAAAGGCTAATAAACATAAAACAAGCGAAACAATGAATAAAATTTTCACAACTAAAAATAAGTCTTTTGATAATGCGAAAATGCCAACAAAACCCAACACGCCAGCAACGCCGGACAAAACAACACTAACCACGCTAAATAATAAGCACAAGGTAGCCCAAAGTATGTTTTGATTATAATAACTATTATTCTCTTTATTTGTACCCATAATCCCCACAATTTTCTATGATAATTTATTTAAGATTATAGCATATTATGCTAGAAAAAGCAATAAAACACATTAGATATAGCCTAACACAATTAGAACAAAAAGAAAAAGCCCTTATAAAAGTACTTTATGTAAAAAAATAACCTAACCCAGAACTAAAGTTCGGATTAGGTTACGATTGGCGGAAAGGATGGGATTCGAACCCATGTGCCGGGAACCCGACAACCGCATTTCGAGTGCGGCTCGTTATGACCACTTCGATACCTTTCCGTAGATAAATATTAAGTTGTTATTATGAAAAGGCGAAATGCGGTTCCCGCAAATACTGCTACGCAGGACTACCGTCCGAGTGACGTTCGTTATGACCACTTCGATACCTTTCCGTAGATAAATATTAAGTTGTTATTATAAAAAGGCGAAATGCGGTTCCCGCAAATACTGCTACGCAGGACTACCGTCCGAGTGACGTTTGTTATGACCACTTCGATACCTTTCCGTAGATAAATATTAAGTTGTTACCGTTAACTTGC
>JAZSJY010000199.1:0-11523 GCA_045534565.1 Christensenellaceae bacterium
ATTAGCCTTTTGTTAAGGAAAATGAACAATATTAAAATAGGAATTGCAAGGATCATACACGCCGCACATTGAACGGGAACTTTTACGAAAAGCCCCCTACCTTCATAACAAAGATAATATACGCCCGTTGCTAAAGTAGGAATAGTAGGAGTGTAGAGCAACGAAGTAGTATAATCGTTCCAGTAACTAACGAAGTTTATAAGCGTTACCGAAGTTATAATTTTGATTGCAAGCGGTAACACTATGCTTAAATAAACTCTAAACTGCGAAGCGCCGTCTATTTCCGCCGCTTCAAAGTATGCGTCACTCATTCCTTCAAAGAACGCTAGGAATACGAAGTAATACATACCACCGAAAGTAAACTTTTGGATTATGTGCGTAAAGTAAGTATCGTATATACCAAAGCCACGCAACATTGATATCATTGACGGATAACTACCTACTACGGGAATTATCATCATAAATAACGCAAAGGTATAAACCATTTTACTGAATTTAAATTTATATTTAGCGCACAAAAAACCAACCGTACACGAACAGATAGTAGATAAGAAAGAGCCAACGCCTGCGTAAATGAAAGTGTTAAGCAACATTTTCAAAATACCACTTTCCGTTTCGTGAGAAATTAACCTTGAGCCAAAGAAGAAATATTCTGTCTTTTTTATATTAAAGTTTTTCAAAACGTAAATATAGTTGCCGAATAAAATTTCGTCCTTACTGTGTTCAAGACTTGGCAGACCAACTACGTTCCTAAATAGTGAGAAGTCACGATAATTCTTTAACGAAGTCATGAACCCCCAAACTAATAGCACTATCATAGAAAGTGCGTATATTGCAAGTACGGTAAAAATTATTGCTTTAACTATGTTATCGCCTACTCTACCTTTCATTTTTACTTTTGCTTTTTTCATAACGCACCCCCTATTCCACACTTGGACCAAACTTGGTAAGAAGTTTTCTTATTACCAAAGTTATAGGTAGAACTATAAAGGTCAAAATTATACCCAAAGCAGAAAGTTGACCGAAAGTATAGTTAACCTGTGGCGACAGTATGTAATCCGCCGTGTCTGCCTGCACGAATAAGAAATAACCGAGCGTAGCAACGTGGTTACCCCTATGCGAATAGAAAGACATTATATGCATACCGTCAGTAAACACCGCAACTACTTGTATAATTATGAATTGAACTACCGTGCCGTATACGAGCGGTAAAGTTATATGCATAAATTCTTGGAACAAGTTAACGCCGTCAAGCTGTGCAGATTCAACTATTGAATCGTCTATACCACTCATTGAACCACTAAACATTAGCGTTTTAACGCCAAAGCTTACCCATACGTTGTAGAAAATAAGGGTTACTAATTCCATTTTAGGATTTAATACGGATAAAAGCCCTTCAACCTTTTCGCCCGTAATTTTGAAAACTAACGTCGTATAAACGTCGTTTGCAACGTACCTAAACAACAATGCGAGTATAAGCCCTGAAATAATTTGAGGTAAAAATAACATTACCTTAAAGAATTTTGCCCCAGCGTAATCTTTATATATATAGAAAGAAAAGATTAACGCCAACGGAAAGCCTATAAACATATTTATCGCAACTAATAGTAGCGACCTTTTAATCATATCGCCACAACCGATAAACGTATCAAAAGCAACTTTGAAGTTGTCTAGCGTAAACATTACGTCGTAACCTAAACTGCCGTCTACTTTATACGCGTGTTTTTGAAACGCCGTAATGAACATATTTGCGTTAACGTACAAATAGCACAAGCATATTTGCATTATCGGTAACGCCATCATCAACGTGTAAAACAAAATACGTGAACGACGCCTTGTATTTACGTTTTTATTTTCTTTAGCCATTTAATTCACCTTTTATTAAACTACGTCTTGCCCGAAAACGCTTCTTGAGTTTTCAAAACAAGTTTTTGCACTGATACCAAGTCTCATTGCGGTTAAAATGCTAGTATATTTTTTACCACTAATAGTTGGGTAGAACGCTTCTTCAACGAAATTACCGCCAACGTTGGGGAAGGTTGCGTCAGTTACTACTTTATAGAAAGAAGTTTTATAGAAGTCAAGTCCGTCTTTTGCGCCACTTTCGTTAATGCCTGCGGCGTTGAAATCTATACCGCAAGTATAAATGCCTGAAGATGCAAATCTGTCAACTAATTCTTTCTTTGAGTATGCGTATTGAATAAATTCTTTACAAGCGGTAACTGCGCCGGTATCATTTTCAAATCTCTTATTTAAGAACAAACCTGCTGCACCACCACCCCAAATAACTAATTCCCTTGCTTCTGCTTTGGTAGTTACGGGTTTGTCAAAAGAAGTGGGCATTGACATATAAGCAACTTGTTTTTCTTTTTTGTTGGTTAAGAATTCATAGTCTTCCATAACCAAGTTGTCGTTCGCTTCGTTATACCAGTAAGTACCGTCACAGAACATACCAACCTTTTCGTAATCGCTTAAACCGTTACAAATAAAACCAAGTTGAGCGTTTATATGGTCGCAAGTCGGGTTTTTACTGTCTGATGAGAACCAACCTTCGCCTTCCATAATTTCTATCATTGAGAACGCTACGTATTTTGCAAAACTGTCGTTTACTCTGCCGTAATTTGAAGAATTAATTTGTATAACTTCAGTTTCAGGCATTTTAATATTGTCGTATTCGCCCATAGATGCAAACAACGGATCGTTAGTGTACTTGACATTCATGCTTTCGTCAGTTTTAACTACGGTCATAGTTCCTTCGCCACCTAAAACTGCGTTCATTTCTTCTCTACCTGCGATACCTGCCCAAAGACCTTCAATTAAGTACAACAAGTAATAAACGTGTTGACCTGAAATTTGAACGGGTTTACAACCCCTACCGTTCATTCTTGCGCACATAATTAAAAATTCAATTGCAGACGTTGGCAGCCCGTCGTCTTCAGTACCAGAAATACCGTCGTTACCAACGCTCTTTTTACCGTTGCTGTTAGGTTTAATGAACGTTGCGCTACCGAATTTACTATTGAAAACTTCTTCTTTAGAAGTATCTTCATCAGTAGTATCTGCAAAATAGAAACCACCTTTTGCAAAGTTTTCAGCATCGTACGCAATACCGGGGAAATCAGAGAAGTGTGGAAGTGCGTAATATTTGCCGTTTACCTTAAGGTTTTCTCTAAAGCCAGGTTCTATTAAACTTTCAATAGTATACGTTTCGCCGTTCACGTCGGTATAAGGCGTAGTAACTATATCGTCAATTTCCATAATATCGCCTTTGTTTGCAAGCGCTTTAGTTTGAAGGCTTGAACCTGCAAAGTAGATATTGTAACCTGAAGTAGACATCAACGCAATATTCGTTTCAAGGTTAGATTCAATTTTGAACTTAACACCCTTTTTACCAGGGGTATATTCTTTTTCTGCAACCATTGCTGAAAATTCGTTGCAAACTTCGTCAAGCCAAACTCTGCCGTATCCACCGCCGTGGCTCATAATTCTAATAACCGTGGTGTTCTTGTCTTCGTCGTCGCCACAGCCTACAGCCATAGTTGCGCCAAGTAACATAGTTGCAACTAATATTGCCGTAATTGCTCTTTTAAGAAATTTTTTCATAATTTTCTCTCCTTTATTTTTTGCTTTTATAAACGATTTTATCTATATTTTCAATAATCCCGATAAAATTCGTTTTTTTTAAGCCTTATTTCGTTTTTTATTTTATAATAAAGATTTTCGCTTGTATATCCCTTTTTTAAATGAAAATGTCGTTTTTTTGCAAATCAACTTTTTAAAATCAATGCGTCGCAAGCGGGAATAACTTTTTTATCGCCGTAAATTACTTGATACTTTGCGTTAACTTCTTCGCTTAAAACGACTTCTTGCGACTCGTTTGAATAGTTAACCAAGAACAAATAATCTTTTCCATCACTACCTTTACATTTAGTTACGCCCACGTTTGCGTTGTTTTCAACGCCGTAATTTTTAACCTTTTCATTTGCGAATATTTGATAAAATTTATAATACGGTTGTGCTTTTTGTGGATTTAACGCGTAAGGCGTTCTAAATGCGTTTGTTTCAAGTGGGAAGTTGAGCAAATAAATTTTACCCTTGCCGTAATCGTTAACGGTAAGTACGGGGTTGCCGTTTTCGTTGGTAGCCAAAACCTTTGCAGTAAGCGGTGAAAGTAATACTTCGTTATAAACTTCGTACTTAATTTCGCCAAAACCAAAATCAGCAACGTGATTATTACATCTTACGTCAAAGCCGTTTGAACGAACGCCGAATATTTTTTCAAATTCGTTAAAATGCCCGCCGTCAAACGAAACGAATAGCGTTGCGCCGTGATTTTCCACCCTGTCTAAAAGTTTATCAAGCGTTCTCGTGTGAGTTACAGCCCAACCGCCAACGCAAGGCAACAAGTAAAGATCTGCGTCGTCTATAATTTGCGAATCGTCTTGAATTTTTACGTTAAAGCCCGCTTCTTTAGCAAGCGTATAGCAACCAACGGCTACGTCGTATTTTTTAATTTCCCTTGAAAGCACGCATACGGCGTCGTATTGCTTTTCAAACTGATCGGGTAATTTACCTATTAAAGCCGACATATTTTTCATAACGTCTGCAACGGGTTTATAAGACCTATTAGGACCTACTAAACCTAAAGTTCTTTCCATATTAGTCCAAGTATAAGGCGCTTTTCTTAAATGTGTATGGTCCATTGCGCACCACCACAAATATCCCTTAAAGCCGTTTGCAAGCGCAGAAAGAACGTTTACGCGCATAAAGTCTGCGCTCATATCGTCGTTGCCGATAGTTTGTGAAAAAGTGCCTTGTTCTTGTATAATTACGGGCTTACACGATATGCCTGAATAAAATTCGCTTTGAGCCGTAGGCATAATAGTCGGCTTTAAGGAATTGTAAGGCTCGGTGTCCGCACCTATTGACGGTGATGGATAGGGGTGCGTAGTCAAGTAATCACATAAACTACCTTGGTCTTGAATAAACCAACAACCACCGTCGCAAGATAACCCGTGCATACCTGAAGAAATTTGCCTTGTATTATCCACGCTTAAAATTGCGTTTCTAACAATACTAGTCCACATATACGCTTCGTATCTGCTTTTCGCAGGCGAAAGGTTGTTGCACTCGTTACCTAAATCCCACATTACTATGTTTTCAATATCCTTAAATTCGGTAACTATTCCCCTAATAAACTTTTCCATCCACATAAGCGCTTCGGGGTCGTTTATAAGGTTTTTACCTTCAATTGCGGGGGGCGTAAACAATCTACCGCTCATCCAACCCGTAACTATAGCAACTACTAGCGTCATGCCACGGTCTTTTGCCCAACCTGCAAAAGTCTTAAACCTTTCTATCATTACGGGGTCTAACGCAAAATCGTCGCCCGTAATATCTTTTTCTTGTTCGCCAAGTACGTATTGCCCTAAACTACCGCAACAAGAATATAACTTCCTTACCGGTTGAAAGTCACGCCACATAGGGAATACGCGCAAACATTTTACGCCGTAACTTTGCATTACGTCTAAATCTTTTTGAACTTCTTCAGGATTCCAGTTTTTCCACATATCCGTTCCCGAAACGGAATCCCAGTAATTACAACCTATTAAAAATTTCTTTTCCATTTTAGTCACACTCCGTAAGACAAATTATCGTGTAGGTGTATTGAGCAAAGTCAAACCCTTCACCTTTATACACGGCGTTGCCGTTAAGAACGCTCATGTTAAATCCATCTGCTTTTATCTTTGCGTTCGCCACGCAGTTACCGCTTAAGTTTGCCGCCAAAACTAATAATTGCTTTTTATCACATACGTCGGTATATTCCCAATAACTAGTTTTAACGTTTTCATTATCAAACTTAAAGTCGTCGTTTTTCCAGTAAGGCACCCATTTTGACTTATCAATGGGGAACCTATCGGTTATTTGCCAAATTTTACTCATAAATTCAAGCGGTTTTCCTATGTCGTTAGGTCTTGGGAATATCTTATGCACCATACCCAACGCCGCCGCCTGTTCAAACGTCCATATAGGTCTATTTTCATAGGCTATCATTTCTAACGGTACGCCTAAATTGTTACCACTATATTCTGCCCTTAAAAAGTCAAGCGGTACGTCAACAGGTCCTTCTTTAATCAACTTAAATTGTATTGATTCGCCAGCCCAGTCAATATGCGTGAACGCAAGTGCCGCAAGGTTAAGCGCGTTGCAATGGAAGTTGATTATTCCACCCAAAGGCTCTATCACGTGATAGAGTTCTTTTAATATTTGCCTAATAGCCTTAAATGCATGCGTTCCGTGTAGTTTACCGTCAGTCCCCACGTACCCACAACCGTGCAGTTGATTAGTACACTTTCTTGGGTAAATCATACCGTCAATATAAATACCGTCAAAATGGTACGTTTCTATCAAGTGCTTAATGCCGTCAACCATTTTATTGCGATAAGACGAATTATAGCACACGCAGTAATCACGTTGCGAAGGAACTCTCCACCAACCGCCTTCGTGGTCGCCGTATTCAGGCACTATTCTCGCTTCTTTTTCAATTTCAGTAAAGTCGGGGGCTAAAGACGATAGTTCATAACCAAAATAAGTTAGTACTTTTATTCCACGCTTATGACACTCTTCAACTATGGTCTTTAATTGATTTGCTGAAAATTCAGTAAGTTCGGGGTAGTTTTGCATATTGTTCCACTTTTCGTGTAAAACCAAAGTGGTAACCCCAAGCCTTTTCAATCTATCGTAACCTATTTCAGTATCCCCTTCAATTACGGGGCCTGCAAATAAGTCTATGTAATCTTTATCTACCTTCTTAAAACAGTCTATATGCAACCCGTTGTGCATAAAAGTCTTTTCAGGATAAGGTTTAACGGGTGTAACTTGCATACCAAAAGAAAAACTTAAGCAATACGCGCTACGGGGACTTTCCCTATACGCTAGCCATTTTTCAGGCATACTATCAAGCAACCTTATTCTTAAAATTCTTTGATCGCCGTCGTCTTCTATTTCAATAACCCTATCTTTATCGGCAGGTTGCCAGTTCTCGTCACTACTAATAACGAACCCTAAACCTTTTTCATCGTCACCCATCCAAAAGATATGTTTATACGGCAAATGATATTTAACAGGACCTTGTTCAAGTTCACCACTACAAGTATCAAAATCTTTCTTTTTATAAACGCTACCGTCTTCCCTTACTATATCGCTAGTCGGTTGGAAGTGATACATATTACTTTCTTTTTTAAGTGGTATTTCAAGCCAAAGTCTACTTAAAATATATTCGCGTTTTTTAGCAACTTCTAACCCGAAATCTTCTGCAACCGTACCGCCACGTGGCATAACTTTAATATCAAAATCAAAATAGCCGTCGTATTCAATTCTATATGAAGTGTTTATTATAAAACACTCGCTTTGCATGCTACCGACTATAACGGCTTTTTCTTGACTGTGTGAAAAAACTTTGCAATCGTTTATATTCCACTTAATTTCTTGGTCATCTTCTATGCCGACTAAACGAATAGGCGACGATAAAAGTTCTTTACCCCTTGACGTTATAGACTTAATCATTGAATCTTCACCAAAAAGATAACTTCTGCCTATGACGCCAACTCTGTTTTCCTTACCCCTTTCTAAAGTGACGGGGGTAAACGGCTTAATAAGTTTGTCTACGAAATCCATTTTTATGCCTCCTTATTCGTGCATTCTAAAATCTAACGAGTACGGAAGTGGATAACGGCTTTTAACTTGCTCTAACGCTTGCTCTTTGGTTAACCCTTCTTTCTTCATTATTATTTTTGAGTATAAATCAAACCACAACGCCGATATTGAAAGTTCGCCTTCCTTGATGTCCGCCATTTCAAAATCTGCGTTCACTATCGTTAACGCTTGGTCAAACATTTCTAACGCTATAAGTGATTTTGCTAAAAGTAATCTCAATCTGCCCGTATTTTTAAGGGTGTCGTTCATACCGTCGTAAATTTTCAACCACTCTTTATGGTATCCACCCGTAACTAACAGTTTGCCACAAGCAATCGCAAGGCTAACGTTATCGGGTTGTAGTGCGTACGCTTTAAGCATATACTCTTTTGCCTTTTCGTAATCGCCATTTACTTGCCCGTAATACGCCGCCACGTTCCTGTACGCCCAAGCGTTAGGCGTCAACTCTAACGATTTAAGCCACTCTTTAAGCGCACCGCTCACGTCTTCTTTTTCATAGAGCGCAACGCCTAAATAAAGGTGAGTTGCGAAATTATCTTGACCGTTTGCTATTGCGTCTTCAAGCGCTTTTATATAATCTTTACCAACTACGTATCCGTTTGGAACTTCGTCAGGGGAAATTTCGGGTAAATATCCTTTAGTTATTAACGTTTCCCACTTGCTTGAAATAGCATCGCTCCTAAAGCCGTTGAATATTTTACTAACGGGGGCTTTGTTTTGCTTTGCCCTTATAAGATTTTCAACGTATCCCCAACCACTACCTTGCGTATAAACTTCAACCACGGTTGAACCGTCAATATCGGGGAATACTTCTTTTAAGTTCTTTTCAGGCGTTTGACCGTCGGTGTAACTTAAAAGAATTCTATCAACTTCTTTTACCGCTTCAAGATAATCGTTAGAGTGTAATTTTTCCTTATCGCCAACTAAACTTGCGTACGCTTCAACGAATTCTATTCGGCTTTGTTTTTTCATAATGAAATGCTCTAATTGAGTATTCAAAAGCCCTGCTTGTATTTCAATATACGCAGAATTTTCTACCGATAAAAATTCGTTCCAGTGTCTTCCGCCTTTGCCCATACCCCAAAGGAAAAGTTTTCTTGCTTTCAATAAATTTTCAGAGAAGTGCAATAACCCTCTACCGTTTTCATCAGCCGTCGCTATCCATTTATTTTCTTCTTTTGGTATCTTGTAGAAGAAGTCTAGCGAACGCTTTAAGTTTACGGGGTAACTAGTATCAGTATCAAAAGCGTGTGGAATATTCGTTGAGTCTAAAACGTAATGATCTTCGTTATAGTAACTTACAAAAGTTTCGTTTGTAGGCACTAACACACGTGTTTTAGGCGTTTCGTCTACGGCGATATTTGACCACCAGTACATATAAGTATCTTTGTCGTCGGTATTTTCAATAACGTCTTTAACGTAAAGAACTTTTGAATCTTCAGGAAGATACGCGTTGATTGAATAAACTATTCCACGCTTTCTTTCCCACTCGTACATAGAAACGAATTCCTTGCCGTCTTTATCAACGCGTTTTTCTGCGTAAAGGGTAGAACACGTCAACGGGTTATGCCCCTTTATTGAAACGTTAAATTCCACGCCCCCAGAAAACCAAGCGTTACGCAACGCAAGGTTACACGGTTGAAACACGGGGTTAACGTAAAGCAAATCTTTCTTTTCAACCTTATCGTAAAGCGACCAAAGTCTTGCGCCAAGTTCGGGTAAAAATACTGCTTTTAAGTATTTATTTTCAAGCACTACTGCCTTGAATTTTTTTATTGATTTTTCCCTAGAATATCTATCTTGGTGAAGATACGGTAGCAAAGTGTTTATCATACCTTTGCCTATGTAAGTGCGTTCTTCTTCAGTAATCTTATCGGTAAGTTCGTAAGAAGCGTGTATGTATAGGTTGTCGTTAATATCTGGTAGCGGATTTTCTTCGCCAACGGAAGCACCAAGCAACTCTATTTCTTCAAATTTAATCATTAAAAATCTCCTGTAAGCCAAAATGTTGTTTTTTTGTATTTTTATTATATAGCATAAATTTTTATGTGTCTTTCCCTTTTTTGTATAAAAATATCGTTTTTTTGTAATCGCATGGCAACAAAAAAAGGCGTTGCTTATAGCCACAACGCCTTTTAATTAGTGTTTTTTTATACTTTTATTACGTTTTTACCCGACCTTAACGGAAATTCTTTACCTAAATACATTAATTTTGCATTAAATTCTTTCGGCACTTCAATATCAAAAATTACCGAATTTTTCTCTCTACTATATTTACCTTTAACGATTTTTCCGTCAACTAAAATACTGCCTTCAACAAAGTCTAAAACACTTGGTAAACACGGCTTTATTTCATACGTTTTGCCGTTATTTACCGCAAACCCTAAAATGCGTGTAAAAAACAATTCAACTACGCTACCGAACATATGGTGACAGTCCGACCCCGTCATTAAAAGATTTTCGTATAGAGTAGTCGCCCCGTTATTTTTTAGGTAGCCGAAAGAAGGCTTTTTATCGCAAGTTAAAAGTTTATACGCCACGTCGTAATAGCCGTAGTCAAAAAGACTTTTAGTCAAATAATAAGTGCCGAAGATACCCGTATCGTAATATTGTTTTTTACTATATTTTTCAGCCAAATTTTCGGCAGTTACTTTATCGCCTAAACCTATTTCAAGTGCAAAGGCGTCTGCCCCTTGCTCGCCCGAACAAAAACTGTGCGTAACTTTATCGTAATACTTTTCTACTATCGCTTTTTTGTAAAATTCTTGCTTTTCTATAAATATTTTCTCGTCGGCAAAATTACCTATCGCCTTTGCCATTTCTTGCATACGCCCCAAGCAAAGCACCAAAAAGAAAGTATTTACGAAATCTTCCGGTATTTTTTTACCTTCTGGGAAGCCCCAGTCGCCAAGGCAATACCCACCGTCTTCAGCGTAACTAACCAACCCGTTAACACAACGGCTTTCCATATAGTTTACAAAAAGTTTCATATTTGCAAAATATTTATCAATAACCGACTTGTCGTTAAAGCGCTTATATAGGGCGTAAGGTATTAGAACGATTGCGCCACCCCAACCACCTGGTCCACCTGCACCACCCATAAAGGGCGCAGTATATTGAACGTGCCCGTCTTGTTTGTTTTGGCAATCTGCAATATCTTTAAGCCACTTTTCATAAAGTTTTTTACTATCGGTAATAAGCATATTAGCAAGCGCAGTTGCTTGCCCATCGCCCGTATACCCCAACCTTTCACGGTGCGGACAATCAAGCACCATGCCGTCTTGCATATCGTTAAGTTGTGTACGAACGTATGCGTCAAATATCCAGTTTAGCGTTTGATTTGACGAATTGAATTTTGCCGTAACCGAACAATTAGAGTGTACCTTATCAACCGAAATATCGTCAACGTTGCCAACGACTTCAAAATACCTAAAGCAATGCTTGCAAAACTTGGGGGCATATTCTCTTTTTTGCCCGTCTAAAATAAAAACGTCTTTTTGAACTTGCAACTCGTTCTTATCGTTTTTCATCCACGCACCCGTGGTATCGGTATTAAGGGTAAAATCTTCGTTTAAGTTACCGGAATATCTTATAGTAACGCTATCGCCACTTATACTCGTTGCAGTAAAGCGCGCGTAACCAGTTAAAACTTCTTTAACGTCGTAAACCGTTCTATTTCCGTCTGCGTAAATTTTTTCAGGTATAACGGTTTCTATCACGCTATCGCTGGGGCAGTCTTGCAAAACCAAATTAGTATTAAAATCAGGGTGAATTTTTACGGGTTTTAATAAGCCCTTTTGTTGCAAA